>DATILH010000189.1:0-30763 GCA_035476655.1 Variovorax sp. | reverse complement strand
GCCAACCCGCGCGACATCGAGGGGCTCATCGACACCTTCAAGCAGGCTCGCCCCACGGTCTTCACCGGCGTGAACACGCTCTACGCCGGGCTGTCGGCCCATCCCCGCCTGAAGGAAGTCGATTTCTCGCGCCTGCGCCTGGCAGCCGGCGGCGGCTCGGCCATCATGGAAGCGACCTCCAGGCGCTGGCAGGAGATCACCGGCCAGATGATCCTGGAAGGCTACGGCCTGTCGGAGACCAGCCCGGTGCTTACCATCAACATGCCTTCGGTCGGCCGCTACACCGGTACCACCGGCCTGCCCTTGCCCTCCACCGACATCAAGCTGATCGACGCCGAGGGCAACGAAGCGCCGCTGGGCAGCGCCGGCGAGATCTGCGCCAAGGGCCCGCAGGTGATGAGCGGCTACTGGGAGAAGCCGGAGGCCAATGCCTCGGCTTTCACCGCCGACGGCTACTTCCGCACCGGCGATGTCGGCGTGTTCGACGAGAAGGGTTTCCTGAAGATCGTGGACCGCATCAAGGACATGATCCTGGTCTCGGGCTTCAACGTGTACCCCAACGAGATCGAGGCGGTAGCCACGGCCTGCCCCGGCGTGATGGAGTGCGCCTGCATCGGCGTGCCGGACGAGAAGACCGGCGAAGCCGTGGCCCTGTTCGTGGTGAAGGCGGCCGGCGCCGACCTGGACGAAGAGACGCTGCAGGCCCACTGCCGCGCGGCGCTGGCCGGCTACAAGGTGCCGCGGCACATCCGCTTCGTCGAGGCGCTGCCCAAGTCCACCGTCGGCAAGATCCTGCGGCGCGAGCTGCGCAGCCTGGCTTGAGGCGCAAAGGCCCTGGCGGCATGCCGCCCCAGGGCCTTGCAGTGGACGCGCGCGTCAGCGGGTGAAGCGGCCGTCCGGCCGCACGTACACCAGTTCGACAAAGCGCGAACCCGTGTGCTGGCCACTTCCAAAGTCGAAGTCGACGGAACCGACGCGCAGCTTGAGGCTGCGCAAACTGGCATGAAGCCTGGCGCGGGTGAGTTCCCGGCCGATGCGCTGCAGTGCTTCCACCAGCACGCGCGCTGCAAGATAGCCCTCGTAGCTGTGATAGCCCACCGGGACGCCGGCCTTCTCGGCCGCGCCGCGGTAGCGCACCGCCTCCGCGCTGGCGCCGTCCCAGGGATAGGGCGTGACCTGCACGACGGCCAGGCCAGCGGCCTTCGCGCCCAGCATCCGCATGGTCACTTCGCCCGACAGGATCGACATGCCATAGAAGGCCGGCGCGCAGCCCGCTTGCCTGCAGGCCTGGATCAGGCCGGCAGCGGGAGCGCCCGTCACGAACAGAACCACGGCCTGCGGCTTTTGCGCGGCCAGCTGGCGGCCGGCGTCCCCCGCGTTGCTGCCGTCCGGCGCGACCAGGACGACGCCCTGCGGCTTCAGATCGACCTTGCCCAGGACGGATGACAGTTGGGCAGCCACTTCCTGGCCGCCCGGCGTGCCCAGCGTGGCGATCGCGATGTCGCGCAGCCCCAGCGTATTCAGATGATGAACGAGGCTCTCGCACTCGCGCAGCTGGCTGGCACGCGTGTAGTAGGCCACGCCCTGCGTCTTGTCGCGCACCGAGTCGACCACTGCCGTGGCGCCGACCAGCGGAACGCCGGCTTCGCGCAGCACCGGGGCTCCCGCCAGCGTGGTGCCCGCTCCGACTCCGAGGAAGCAGGCCAGCACCTGGTGCTGCTGTGCCAGCACTCGATAGTTGTCGACCGCCTTCGCCGGGTCCAGCGCGTCGTCCAGCGCCAGGATGCGCAGCTTGCGGCCGGCCACGCCGCCCTGCTCGTTCGCCTCATCGAACAGCAGCTGCGCCCCGCGCTGTGCAGTGATCGCACCGGGGCTCAGCGGCCCGCTCAGCACCGCGCTCTGGCCGAGCAGGATCTCGTTGTCCGTGACGCCGGGTTCGGTCGAACGCGCGAACGCGAAAGGGCTGGTGAGGGTCGCGCAGGAAAAAGCGCCAAGAAGGGATCGTCGGTCCATTTGTCTCCATCGATTTGTGCTGTTGGTCGACGGCGCCGGTCTGGCGCCGCCCCTTTGCTTCAAGCTCGTGGAGTCTTGTTGAGCGCCCTGCGCGCGTCCAATGCAATTTAGGTGCTGGCGCAATGCAAGCGCCGCATCGGCCTAGTTCCTGACCAGGCTGCGGATGACTTCTGCATAGCCCCGCGCGACCTGGGCGTGGTGCAAGGCGCCCTTCTCGTCGAGCAGTCGGTGAAAACGGCGCAGGTTGTACGAGGGCACGGTGGGCGCCAGGTGGTGCTCGACGTGATAGTTGACGAAGTTCGGCGCGAACAGCAGGCGCTCCCACCAGCCCGCCTGCACCGTACGCGTGCTGCTCCAGATGTCCTGGCTCATGGTGCCGGGCAGCGCGCCATGCTCGGCGGCATTGCGGATGCGGCTGACCAGCATATAGGTCGTCAGCCACGACGCCGGCCACAGCAGATAGGCCATCGCATGGCCGCAGGCCCACAGCAGCGCGAGTGCCAGGGCGTGCACCAGCAGGATGCGGCGCGCATTCCACAGCAAGTGTCGCGCTCTGCGCTTCCCGGCGCCGTCGACCGCGCCCTGCTTCTTGTAGGCGTAGCCGAAACGCAGCTTCTCCGGTTCGGCGTGGCCATACAGCACCACCAGCGTGGCGACCGCCTTCACGCCGGTCATTCCCGTGAGGTCTCGCAAGACCTTGCGCAGAAGCGAAGCCACGCTCACCGGGTAGCCGCGGTAGTTGGGCAGATCCGGATCGTCCGGCGTGCCGGTCTTCACATGGTGGACCATGTGGTAGCTGCGATAGATCGACAGGTCGGCGAACACGGGCGCGGCGCACAGCCACTGGCCGATCCAGTCGTTGAGGGCACGCGAGGGCGTGAAGGAGCGATGCGCACATTCATGCATCAGGATGCCCAGCCCCAGTTGCCGGCCCGCCAGCACCAGCATGGCCAGCGCGACGGAGGCAATGCCCGGCCAGGCGATCACCAGGGCGAAGCTGCCTGCAATCAGGTCCCAGTTGACCAGCAGCATCCAGGCGGCCTGCCAGTTGGACTTGCGCTGCAACATCTGCAGCTCTTCGCGGTTCATCAGCTTTCGTGCGTCGGTCATGGGGCGTGGTGGTCGATCTCGATGCCTAGATTGGAGCAAAGCAAGCGCAGAATCTGTTGTCATGAAGCGCCAATTTTTTGACACGAAAGCCGTTCGGGTGGCCATCCTGCTTCCGGCCCGCCCCTGGGCCGGCTCGGTGCTGCTGGTGCGCGACCTGCTCCAGGCCGCCGGCACCCTGGCCGCGCGCAGCGATGACATTGCCGCCAGCGCGCTGTTCGACGTGCGCCTGCTCGCGCGCAGCAAGGCGCCGGTCGTGAGTTTTGGTGGGATGCCCCTGGCGCCGGACCTGGCGCTCAGGCGCGCTGGCGACTTCGCCGTCGTCGTCGTGCCGGCGCAATTTGCGCCGGCCGCGCAGACCACGGAAGACGATGCCCAGTACGGGCAATGGCTGCGCACGCAGCACGCACGCGGCGCTCTGCTAGTGAGCTTCGGCGGTGCACTGCTGCTGGCCAAGGCCGGCTTGCTCGATGGGCGCGAGGCCACCGGCCTGTTGAGCGAACGCTCGATCATCCAGCGCCGCTTCCCCAACATTCGCTACCAGGCCTCGCGCCCGATCGTGGCCGCTGCCGACATCATCACGGTGTGCGGTATCGGCCCGACCGTGGATGCCTGCGCGCACTTGATCGAGCGCTTCTTCGGCATGCAGCGTGCACGCCGTTTTCTGCGCCACACCAGCACCGAGGCGCTGCCCGCCGACAACAAGCTGGCGCTGTGGAGCGCCCCGTACAAGGGGCATGGCGACGCACAGGTGCTGGCGGCGCAGGAGATGGTCGAGCGCGAACTCGAGTCCGTGCCCAGCCTGGCCGCGCTGGCGCGGCATGCCGGCCTGAGCGAACGCAGCCTGTCACGGCGCTTTGTCGATGCCGTCGGCCTCAACCTGCGCCAGTACGTCGCCCGCCTGCGCCTGGAGCAGGCCGACTTACTGCTCACCTCGACCCGCCTGCCGCTGGCGCACGTGGCGCGCGAATGCGGCTACACGAGTGCCAGCGCCCTCTGCCGCGCCTTTGCCACGGCGCGGGGCAAGGCACCCCGCCGCCATCGGCTCGATCACGCGCTGGGCCCGCAGCGACGCTGAAGGCAAGCCCCAGGCCGAAGGAACACTTTATGCATGCTGCGGCGCACCATCCAACCTGCCCTTGCCAAGGAGCGCCCCATGCTGGACAAGACCGAGACCCAGTTCTCGCACGTGAAACCCGGTGACACGCAGTACGTGAGCGGCGGCCTGCGGGACTTCTTCCTGTATCGCGACCTCGGCATCGCGCAGGCCACCCACGGCAAGGTGATCGCGCACCTGGTCAAGGCCAACATGGCACCGGAAGCGGGCACCGGGTGGCACCGCCATGAGGCGGATTTCCAGATCGTGATCATGATGAAGGGCTGGGCCCGCTTCATGTACGAGGACAAGGAAACGCTGGTCGAGGCCGGCGACGTGGTGCACCAGCGCCCCGGCATCCGCCACTACCTGTTCGACTACTCGCCCGACATGGAGTACCTGGAGATCGTCTCGCCGGCCGACTTCAAGAGCATCGACGTGGAACCGGCGGCGCAGGTGCCGGCGCCGACGCCCTGGCCGCCAAAGGCCTGAAGCGCCTGAATTTTCAGGAGCTTGTGAAAGTTCAACAAGCCGGCGCGCGACAATGCACGCATGGCCTCAACCACTTCGCCCCAAGCCGCACAGCTCCCGCCCCTGAACCGCCAGTTCGTCGCCCATTTCGGCGAGATGGGCAGCCGCTGGGGCATCAACCGCACGGTCGGCCAGATCTATGCGCTGATCTTTCTCTCGCCGCGCCCGGTCAACGCCGACGAGATTGCCGAGCAGCTCGAGTTCTCGCGCTCCAACGTCAGCATGGGCCTGAAGGAATTGCAGGCCTGGCGGCTGGTGCGGCTGCGCCACCAGGCCGGCGACCGGCGCGAGTATTTCGAGGCGCCGCAGGACGTGTGGGAGATCTTCCGCGTGCTGGCCGAGGAACGTCGCCGGCGCGAAGTCGAACCCACCCTGTCGATGCTGCGCAATGCCCTGCTGGAAGTACCCGGCAGCGAGGAAGAGCGTTACGCCCAGGAGCGCATGCGCGAGATGCACGAGTTGATCGACCGGTTGATGAAGTGGTTCGACGAGGTGCAGCGCCTGGCGCCCGAAACCGCGCTGCAACTGATGGGCATGGGCGCCGCGGTGACCAAGGTACTGGGCCTCAAGGACCGGCTGACCGGCTCGCGCCCGGCCGCCGCCTCGAAGCTGCCGGCAGCGGGCAGGAAGACCCGGCGCTGATTCAGTGCCGCGGCGGCTTGTCCAGCTTGTCGTGACGCACGGCCTCGTCCTCCATCAGTTCGAACCACATGGCGTTGAGCACCGCGAAGGCTGCCGCCAGCGGCAGACCCAGGATCCAGGCGAAATACCACATATGCGTGTTCCTTGGACGAGTTCAGTAAGAGTGGCCGCGGTCATTGGCGATGTCGTCCGCATCGACCTTGCCGCGCAGCACGGCGTAGACCCAGCTGGTGTAGGCCAGGATCATGGGCAGGAAGATCAGCACGCACACCAGCATGATGAAGAGCGTGAGGTGGCTGGAGGATGAATCCCACACCGTGAGGCTGGCGCGCGGGTCGATGGACGAAGGCAGGATGAAGGGGAACATCGACACCCCCACGCTCAGGATGATGCCGGCGATCGCCAGCCCGCTCGCCAGCAGCGCCGGCAGTGCGCGCCGCGCCAGCATGAAGAGCCAGGAAAGCGCTGCACCGGCCACCCCCAGCGCCGGCACGATGTAGAGCCAGGGATGCGCCGCATAGTTGGCAAACCAGGCGCCCGGCTGCAAGGCCACCGTCTTGAGCAAGGCGTTGGACGGGCCGCCGGGGACCACCGGGCTCGTGATCAGGTAGCCGCCGATGAACTTGTAGAGCAGCACGCCGGCCAGCACATAAAGCACCACGGTCAGGATGGCGCAAATGCTGCCGAAGCGGCGCGCACGCTCGGCCACCAGCCCCTCGGTCTTGAGCTGCAGCCAGTTGGCACCGTGCATCACCAGCATCGCCACCGACAGCAGGCCGCACACCAGCGCAAAGGGATTGAGCAGGCCCAGGAAGCTGCCGGTGTAGTGGATCTGCATGTCCGGCTCGAGCCTGAAGGGCACGCCCTGCAGCACGTTGCCCATGGCCACGCCGCAGATCAGCGCCGGCACGAAGCCGCCGACGAAAAGCAGCCAGTCCCAGGTGTTGCGCCAGGTGGGGTCCTCGTTCTTGCTGCGGAACTTGAAGGCCACCGGGCGCAGGATCAGCGCGAACAGGATGGCGAACATCGCGAGATAAAAGCCCGAGAAGGACACCGCGTACAGCTGCGGCCAGGCCGCGAAGATGGAGCCGCCGCCCAGGATCAGCCAGACCTGGTTGCCCTCCCAGACCGGGCCGACGGTGTTGATCACCACGCGCCGCTCCAGGTCGGTCTTGCCGGCAAAGGGCAGCAGCATGCCGGTGCCCAGGTCGAAGCCGTCCATCACGGCAAAGCCCACCAGCAGGATGCCCAGCAGCAGCCACCAGATGACGCGCAGCATTTCGTAGGAGATGAGTTCGTGCAGGATCATTTTTCTTACTCCGCGGTGGCAAGGGTGCTGTGGCCGCGCGAGCGCCCCTCGGCCAGCGTGTCGGGCTGCAACTCGGGGCCCTTGCGGATCGCCTTGAACAGCAACTTCCACTCGACCACGATCAGCACCGTGTAGAGCAGCGTGAAGCCCAGGATGGTCATCAGCACGGTGGCAGCACCCAGGTTGGAGACCGCCACGGCCGTGGGCAGCACGCCTTCGATCACCCAGGGCTGGCGGCCCAGCTCGGCCACGATCCAGCCGCATTCGGCGGCGAGGAAAGGCAAGGGAATGCTCCACACAGCCACCTTCAGCAGCCAGCGGTAGCGGTCGAGCTGGCGCATGGCCGAGAGCACGAAGAAGGTGAAGGTCAGCAGGATGAAGAACATCCCCAGCCCCACCATGATGCGGAAGGTC
Source organism: Variovorax sp. (assembly GCA_035476655.1). Taxonomy (GTDB): domain Bacteria; phylum Pseudomonadota; class Gammaproteobacteria; order Burkholderiales; family Burkholderiaceae_C; genus Variovorax. The sequence goes on along the minus strand of DATILH010000189.1, from coordinate 23,651 downwards.
CAGTACAGCGGCGCCACCGGCGGCACCGTGTCCCAGGCGGCCTTGGTGATCTGCTCCGGCGTCGCCTGGCGCGGGTCGTCCACATAGCGCTTTAGCAAGAGCGCATAGCCCATGTCGTTGCCGTGCTCTTCGAAGACGGCCTTGGCCTGCGGCGGGATGGCGGCCGTGCTGCCGGCGGCGCGGATCTTCTGCAGCGCGTCATAGGCCTTGAGGCCGTTGACGATGCGCTTTTCAGCGCTCTTTTGCAGATCCTCGATGCCCGGGATCACGGTGGTGAGCGAGCGCGTGCCGATCAGGCCCATCACCCAGGGGATGTGCACCGCGTAGTGGGTCTCGCGCGCTTCCTGGTCGGGGAAGCCAAATGCGGTGAAGGCGGCCGGCGCCGGCTCGGTCTTCCACATGGCCTCGATCGCGGCCAGCTTCATCTTCTGGTGTTCGGTCGAAAGGTAGCCGCTCTCGTCGCCCAGCACCACCACCGAGAGGGAGGCGGCCAGGCCGAAGGAGGCGGCCACCGTCATCGAGCGCTTCGCCAGTTCCAGGTGCCGGCCCTTGAGCAGGTACCAGGCCGAGATGCCCAGCACGAAGATGGCGGCCACCACGTAGCCGGCCGACACGGTGTGCACGAACTTGGCCTGCGCCACCGGGTTGGTGAGCACCGCGCCGAAGTCGGTCACCTCCATGCGCATGGTCTGCGGATTGAAGGCCGCGCCCACCGGGTTCTGCATCCAGCCGTTGGCGATCAGGATCCACAGCGCCGAGAAGTTGGAGCCCAGCGCCACCGCCCAGGTGGCGATCAGGTGGCCCACCTTCGACATGCGGTCCCAGCCGAAGAAGAACAGCCCGACGAAGGTGGCTTCCAGGAAGAAGGCCATCAGTCCCTCGATGGCCAGCGGCGCGCCGAACACGTCGCCCACGTAGTGGCTGTAGTAGGACCAGTTCATGCCGAACTGGAACTCCATCACCACGCCGGTGGCCACGCCCATGGCGAAGTTGATGCCGAAGAGCACGCCCCAGAACTTGGTCATGTCGCGCCAGATGCTGCGCCCCGTCATGACATAGACCGTCTCCATGATGGCCAGGATGATCGACAGGCCGATGGTGAGCGGCACGAAGAGGAAGTGATAGAGCGCGGTGAGTGCGAACTGCAATCGTGAAAGCGCAACGATGTCCAGATCCATGGGGGTCCTTTCTGTGTGTGTCCTCTTCAGTCCTGCCGCAGCGCGGCGAGCGCTGCCACAAAAGCAGGTGTTCCGCGGCGCGCGTCGGCAACCAGGCACCCCCCTTCCATGCGCAGCAGGCGGTCGGCGAGCGCCGCCTCGCGCCGCAGATGGGTCGCGATGACGAAGCCGCGCTGCTGCCGCCGCGCTTCATGCGCCAGACGCTTGAGGACGTCGTGCGCGGTGCGCGTGTCCAAACCTTCGCTGGGTTCGTCCAATAGCCACAAGGGGGTGTTCTTCTTGAGCAGCAGGCGTGCCAGGGCAAGGCGGCGCGACTGCCCGCCCGACAAGCCAAGCCCGCCCTCGCCCAGGCGCGTGGCAAGGGCCTGGCGCATGGAGCGCACGTCATCGGCCAGGCCGGCGGCCTCGAGCGCGGCCCATAGCTGCGCGTCATCGGCCTGCGGATCGGCCAGGCGCAGGTTGCCGCGCACGTCGTCCTGAAAGAGTTCGGTGCGCTGCATCAGCCAGCAGGCCGGCCAGGCGCGCAGATGGCCGGCACGCGGTGCCAGGTCGCCGGCGATGGCCGCCAGCAGCGTGGACTTGCCGGCGCCGCTGGGGCCGACCAGGGCCACGCGCTCGCCGGCGCGGATCTGAAGATCGAGATGCGGCACGGCGATGCATGCGCTGCCCGCATAGGCCAGTGCCAGACCTTCGCATTGGACGGCGATGCCAGAGTCGCTTGCGGCAACCGCTTCTGATGCGTCCTGCACGCTGCCCAAGCGCGGCGCGATGCGGCGGACGGCCAGCCAGCTGCGCCCCAGCTCGATGGCGCCGCGGCGCAGCGCGGCAAAGGGCTCGGTAGCGCCGAGGGCCAGCAGCACCAGCAGCGCCGCGACCGGTGCGCCGATGTGCTGCTGCTCCACCAGCCAGGCACAGGCCAGCACGGTGGCGCTCAGGAGCAGCGCGCCGCTGCCGCCCCAGGCCAGGCCGGCGCGGGTCTCCAGGCCATGCAGTTGCAGTTCGGCACTGGCGAGGCGCTGGTCGGCGCGGGCCACGGCATCGCATTGGGCATCGATGCGGCCGGCCATCACCAGCTCGGTCTGTCCGGCGACCAGGTCGATCACGCACGCGCGCAGCCCCTCCATGGCGAGCCCGCGCCGCATCGAGGCGCGGCGCGCACGCATGCCGACGAACAACGCGATGCCCAGGCCGGTGAGCAGCAGCCACAGCATGAGCGCCAGGCCGATCCAAGCGCCGGCGAAGACGCCGAACAGCAGCCCGGCCAACAGGGCGGCACCAAGGGCGGCCGCGGCCGGCACCAGCACGCGCAGATAGAGCGACTCCAGTGCATCGATGTCGCCGGTCAGGCGGAACAGCAGGCGCGCCGGCCGGGCCAGCAGGCGCCGCGCCGCCTCTGGCCGCGCCCAGCCGCGAAAGAGCTGCTCGCGCAGGCGCGCCGTCACCGACAAGGTCGCCTCGTGCGTCAACAGCCGCTCGCCATAGCGCGATGCGGTGCGGCCGATGGCCAGCAGGCGAATGCCGGCCGAGGGCATGAAGACGTCGAAGGCAATGGCGCTGGCGGCCTGCAGCCCGGCCAGCGCGGTAGCGGTGATGAACCAGCCCGACAGGCCCAGCAGCGCCATGCCCATCAGCACCGTCAGCATGGCCAGCGCCGCGCCCAGCGCCAGCATGTCGGGGCGCGCGGCCATGTAAGGCCGCAGCACCGCTGCCAGCTCACCGCGATGGCGGTCAGGCGATCGCATCGGCCACCTCCATCGCTGCCGGCTGCTGTACGCCCAAGTGGATCACGCGGTCCATGCGCGCGGCCAGCAAGGGATCGTGCGTGGCCACGACCAGCGTCCTGCCGCGCGCGAGTTCGAGCAGCGCGTCCATCACCTGCCGTGCCGTCTCGCTGTCCAGATGGGCGGTGGGCTCGTCCACCAGCAGCAGATCGGCATCGCTGCGCAGCGCGAGCCGCGCCAGCGCCAGACGCACCGCCTCGCCGCCCGAGAGGCCCTGCCCGCCTTCACCCAGCGCAGCGGCCGGATGGGCCTGCTGCACCGTCTCCAGCCCGGCCATGCGCACGGCCTCCCGCACCTGCGCACGTGTTGCCTCGGGCTGGGACAGCGCCACGTTGGATTGCACCGTGCCGGCAAACACGTGTGGCTTCTGGCCCATCCAGGCCATGCGCTGGCGCAGGGCCGCGGCCGAGTCATCGCTCATGCGCTCCCCGCCGATCTCGACGCTCCCCGCGCGCGCCGGCAGCAGGCCGGCGATCAGGGCCAGCAGGCTGCTCTTGCCGCAACCGCTCGGGCCAAACAGTGCCACATGTTCGCCGGCCGCGATGCGCAAGGACATGCCTTCCTGCACCGCAGACTCGCCGCGATGCGCGAGCCGCAGTTCGTGGATCGCGATCGCCGGCGGCCCGCCGCGCAGCAGGAGTTGCGCAGCTCCGGTCGCCCCCGGCAGCGGCTCCGCGCCCTGCGTCAGCTGATGGATCGCATCCAGCGCCGCCTCGCCCGCCGCGCGGTCGTGCCAGACCGCCGACAGCTCGCGCAGCGGCTCGAAGAAGGCTGGCGCCAGCAGCAGGATGAAGAGACCCTCACCAAGCGTGAGCCGGCCGCGCCAGGCGCCGAACTCGAGCTGCCCCAGCAGATGAAAGCCCACATACACCGCCACCATCGCGACACCCAGGGCGGCAAAGAGCTCCAGCACCGCCGAGGCCAGGAAGGCGATGCGCAGCACGGCCATCGTGCGCACCTTGAGCGATTGCGCAGAAGCGCGCAGGCGAAGTGCGGTGGCATCGACAGCGCCCAGCGCGCGCAGGCTGGCCAGGCCGCGCAGCCGGTCCAGCAGGAAGGCGTTCATGCCGCCCTGCTCCAGCATCTGCGCCTCGCTGGCTGCCTTGGCACGCCAGCCGACGATGGCCATGAACAGGGGAATCAGCGGCGCCGCGACCGCCAGCACCAGCGACGCGGTCCACGAAAAGCACAGCACCGCCGCCAGGATGGCCAGCGGCACCAGTTGCACGCGCCAGCGCGCCGGCTGGTAGCGCGTGAGGTAGGGCATCAATGCCTCGGCCTGCTCGGCCAGCACGCTGGCAGCCAGGCCCGATGCGGGCCGGGCCCGGTCCAGCGGCGAGGGGGCCGCCAACGCAGCAGCCAGTTGCGCCCGCAGTTCGCCCAGTTGAGCGCGCGCACCGGCGTAGACCCGGCGCGCGCCGGCCGCGTCGAGCGCCGCGCGCAACAGGCCCAGCGCCAACACGCCGCCGGCCGGCGACCAGGCGGCTGCCAAGCCGCGCCCGTCCGCCATGCCCTGCACCGCCAACGCCACCAGCGCGGCCTGCGGGATCCACAGCAGCGAGGCCAGTACCTGCCAGGCGGTGCCGGGCGGCATGCGGGTGGCCCAGCGTCGCAGTTGCTGCGTGGCGGGAAGATCGTGCGAGGCGGTCAATGCTTTCTGAATTTTCAGTGTTTTCTGAAATTACGAGAAATCATACAGGCAACCAAGCCTGCCCGCATTGTGCGCACGGACTCGCCCCGCGGTGTGACAGGCACACCGCTTCAGTGGGCTATTGCAATCGGAGGGAGAAGGAAGCCGCTCAGCTGGCGAGCGCGCCACAAGCCAACAGGCCGGCGAACAGGGCCGCAGTGATGCGCCAGGAGGCCGGGCGCGACTCGACCCAGCGATGCAGCAGCGCCGCCGCCGCGATGGCCAGCGCGACCGCGGCCGCCATGCCCAGCACATCGACCCAGGGCGAATGGGGTCCGATGCGTGCCACCACCGCATTGACAAGCAGGATGACCGGGAAGTGGATCAGGAACAGCGAATAGGAAATGCGCCCCAGCCACAGCAGCGGCCGCGCCGACAGCAGCGCCGGAGGCACACCCAGCCAGCCGCGCCGCTGGGCCAGCGCCAGGCTCAAGGCCACCACCACGGCAATGGCAATGCGGCTGCGCCATTCCCACAGCAGCGCCGCTGCACCCAGCGCGGCCAGCAGCACGAAGGCCGTGCCCCAGCGTCCGTCATCGCGCGCGCGGCCGATCCAGAAGGCCAGCATGCCCAGGCCGTAGGCGCCGAAGAAATAGATGGCCGTGCTGTCCAGCTCGGCCTTCAGGTTGAACAGTGCCAGCGAAGCTGCTGCCAGCGCCAGCACGAGTGCACCGGTCAACCAGAGTGCGCGTTCGGCGCTCAGCTGCCAGCGCCGCTGCAGCCACTCGGCCAACACGATCAGTGCCAGCGCCAGCACGAAGAGCTGGAAGTCGATGGCCACATACCAGACGCCGGTGGACAGCGCCTCGTAGCCCAGCAGGTCCTGCAGCAGCAGGCCATGCGCCAGCAATTGCGCAAAGCCCGGCGGCGTGGGTACCGCTTCGTGGTCGAACCAGGGCCGGATCGCCGCCGCCACCAGCACGGCAAAGCACAGCGCCGCCAGGTAGGGCATGGCCAGCCGCGCGTAACGCTGCCAGATGCGCTTCCAGGGACTTTGCCGGGTGCGCAGAACGCCCTCAGGCGCCAGCGAGGCTGCCGCCAGGAAGCCGGCGATCACCAGGAAGACCTGTACCGCCAGGCGCCCGTCCTGCCCCAGCCAGCCGACCAGCGCCGGCGCCAGCAGCGCCGCCCCTTCGGGCAGTGGGCCATAGCGGCACAGGTGATGGCCGACGATGAACAGGCAGGCGATGCCCTTGGCCGCATCGAGCAGCGGCATGCGACCAGCGCCTGCCGAAGGCGACGGTATTTGTCGTGCGAGCGCCGTCGCGCTCAAAGCGCCAGGCGCTTGCGAGCCTCGAAGTACTCGCCCTTGAGTTTCTCGACGAAGGCGGCAGCGCCGGTCACTTCGGTGATGGCGCCGATGCCCTGGCCCGAGCCCCAGATGTCCTTCCAGGCCTTCTTCTTGGAGCCTTCGCCGCCGCCGAAGTCCATGGTCTTCACATCGCCTTCGGGCAGGTTGTCCGGGTCCATGCCGGCGGCTCGGATCGAGGGCGCCAGGTAGTTGCCGTGAACGCCGGTGAACAGGCTTGAGTAGACGATGTCGTCCGAGCTGCCTTCGACGATGGCCTTCTTGTATTCCTCGCTGGCGCGCGCCTCGTGGGTGGCGATGAAGGCCGTGCCGATGTAGGCGAAGTCGGCGCCCATGGCCTGGGCCGCCAGCACCGCGCCGCCGGTGGCGATGGAGCCGCTCAACGCGATGGGGCCGTCGAACCACTGGCGGATCTCGTGCACCAGCGCGAAGGGGCTCTTCACGCCCGCATGGCCGCCGGCACCGGCCGCCACCGCGATGATGCCGTCGGCGCCCTTCTCGATCGCCTTCTGCGCGAACTTGTTGCTGATCACGTCGTGCAGGGTCACGCCGCCGTAGCTGTGCACCGCGTCGTTGACGTCGGTGCGCGCGCCCAGCGAGGTGATGACGATCGGCACCTTGTACTTGACCACCATCTCCATGTCGTGCTCGAGGCGGTCATTGCTCTTGTGCACGATCTGGTTGATGGCGAAGGGGGCGGCCGGCTTGTCGGGGTTGGCCTTGTTGTAGGCGGCCAGCTCCTCGGTGATCTCGGCCAGCCAATCTTCCAGCTGCGAGGCCGGGCGCGCGTTGAGCGCAGGCATGGCACCCACCACGCCGGCCTTGCACTGGGCAATGACCAGCTTGGGGTTGCTGATGATGAAGAGCGGCGAACCGATGATGGGCAGGGGCAGGTTCGCGAGCACGGGCGGCAGCTTGGACATGGAGTCTCCGAAAGAATCAGAACGAAGGTTTATATGCGCTGAAGGCGCGCCACCCCGTCCATTGCGCGACAGGGGCGGCAGCCACGAGGGTCGTGGCGATCAGAAGGCTTCGACCGGCAGCGCCGTGACGCTTTGCGCGCCCTCGACGATGCTCTGAGCCATGGCCGGCACGCCGTTCAGGATGTGCTCGGCGTAGAAGCGCGCAGTGGCGATCTTGGCCTGCATGAAGAGCACGTCCTCGCCCTTGGCGACGAGTTGCTGCGCGATCAGCAGCGAGCGCGCAAGCTGCCAGCCGCCCACCAGCTTGCCGGCGGCCAGCAGGTAGGGCACGCTGCCGGCGAACACCGCGTTGGGCGATGTCTTGGTCTGGCCGGCGACGAAGTCGACCACCGTCAGGAAGGCCTCGCGCGCGGCGCGCAGCTGCTTGGCCATCGAGCGCGCGGCGTCGCCGTCCGCCTTGGCCAGCTGGCCTTCCGTCTTCTCGATCTGCGCGGCGATCGCCTTGGCCACCTGGCCGCCGTCGCGCACCGTCTTGCGCCCCACCAGGTCGTTGGCCTGGATCGCAGTGGTGCCTTCGTAGATGGTCAGGATCTTGGCGTCGCGCAGGTACTGCGCCGCGCCGGTTTCCTCGATGAAGCCCATGCCGCCGTGCACCTGCACGCCCAGCGAGGCGACATCCAGGCTCATCTCGGTGCTGTAGCCCTTGACCAGCGGCACCATGAATTCGTAGAAGGCCTGGTTCTGCTTGCGCGTGTCGGCGTCCGGATGATGGTGCGCGGCGTCGTAGGCCGAAGCGGCCACGGTGGCCATGGCGCGGCAGGCCTCGGTGTGGGCGCGCATCGTCATCAGCATGCGCTTGACGTCCGGGTGGTGAATGATGGGCGCGCTGGCGTTCATCGAGCCATCGACCGGGCGGCTCTGCACCCGCTCCTTGGCATAGGCCACCGCGTGCTGGTAGGCGCGCTCGGCCACCGCGATGCCCTGCACGCCGACGGCGAAGCGGGCCGAGTTCATCATGATGAACATGTACTCCAGGCCGCGGTTCTCCTGGCCGACCAGATAGCCCACGGCACCGCCGTGGTCGCCGTACTGCAGCACGGCGGTCGGCGAGGCCTTGATGCCCAGCTTGTGCTCGATGCTCACGCAGTGCACGTCGTTGCGCGCACCCAGCGAGCCGTCCTTGTTCACCAGGAACTTGGGGCAGATGAACAGGCTGATGCCCTTCACCCCCTCCGGCGCGCCGGCCACGCGGGCCAGCACCAGGTGCACGATGTTCTGCGCCATGTCGTGCTCGCCATAGGTGATGAAGATCTTGGTGCCGAAGACCTTGTAGGTGCCGTCGCCCTGCGGCTCGGCACGGCTGCGCACCAGCGCAAGGTCGCTGCCGGCCTGCGGCTCGGTCAGGTTCATGGTGCCGGTCCACTGGCCGGTGACCAGCTTCTCCAGGTAGGTGGCCTTCAGCTCGTCGGAGCCGGCCATCAGCAGCGCCTCGGTGGCGCCGTCGGACAGCAGCGGACACAGCGCGAAGCTCAGGTTGGCCGAGTTGAGCATCTCGGTGCAGGCCGCGCCGATGGTCTTGGGCAGGCCCTGGCCGCCGAAATCGGTGGGCTGCTGCAGGCCCTGCCAGCCGCCGCTGGCGTACTGGGCATAGGCTTCCTTGAATCCGGGGGTGGTGGTGACGATGCCGTCCTTCAGCGAAGAGGGATTGCGGTCGCCTTCGACATTCAGCGGCGCGACCACGTCCTGGTTGAACTTGGCGCACTCTTCCAGCACGGCCTGGGCGGTTTCCAGGCCGGCGTCCGCGAAGGGCGGGAGCTTGGCGACTTCGTCGATGCGGGCCAGGTGTTCGATGTCGAACAGCATGTCCTTGAGGGGGGCGGTGTAACTCATTTGTGTCCTCCAATCAGTGCGAAAAAAAGGGCATCGCGAACGATGCCCTCTTGCGGCTCGATGTTGAGCGCTTCCTTGTTTTCTATCAGAGCGCCTTGACCAGCTCCGGCACGGCCGTGAACAGGTCGGCTTCCAGGCCGTAGTCGGCCACCGAGAAGATCGGGGCTTCCGGGTCCTTGTTGATCGCCACGATCACCTTCGAATCCTTCATGCCGGCCAGGTGCTGGATGGCGCCCGAGATGCCCGCTGCGATGTACAGCTGCGGGGCGACGCTCTTGCCGGTCTGGCCCACTTGCCAGTCGTTGGGGGCATAGCCCGCGTCGACCGCGGCGCGGCTGGCACCCAGGCCTGCGTTGAGCTTGTCGGCCAGAGGCGCCATCACTTCCTGGAACTTCTCGGCGCTGCCCAAGGCGCGGCCACCCGAGACGATGATCTTGGCGGCCGTCAGTTCGGGGCGTTCGCTCTTGGTGACTTCGCGGCCCACGAAGGCGCTCTTGCCACTGTCCGCGACGCCCGCGGCGTTCTCGACCGAGGCGCTGCCGCCTTCCTTGGCCGCAGCGTCAAAGCCGGTGGTGCGCACGGTGACGACCTTGATCGCATCGGCGCTTTGCACCGTGGCAATCGCGTTGCCCGCGTAGATCGGGCGCTCGAAGGTGTCGGCGGCGATCACCTTGGTGATGTCGCTGATCTGGGCCACGTCCAGCTTGGCGGCCACGCGCGGGGCGACGTTCTTGCCGTTGGCGGTAGCGGGGAACAGGATGTGGGTGTAGTTCGAAGCAATCGCCAGCACCTGCGCGGCGACGTTCTCGGCCAGGTTCTCGGCCAGGCTCGGGCTGTCGGCGGCGATCACCTTGGCAACGCCGGCGATCTTGGCGGCGGAGGCCGCGGCTTCGGCGGCGTTGGCGCCGGCCACCAGCACATGCACGTCGCCACCGCAGGCGAGTGCCGCGGTCACGGTGTTCAGGGTCGCCGGCTTGACGGTGGCGTGGTCGTGTTCGGCAATAACGAGTACGGTCATTTCTCTGTCCCTTCCCTTAGATCACTTTGGCTTCGTTCTTGAGCTTGTCCACCAGGGTGGCCACGTCGGGCACCTTGATGCCGGCGCCGCGCTTGGCGGGCTCGGCCACCTTGAGCGTCTTCAGGCGCGGGGCCACGTCCACGCCCAGGTCCTCGGGCTTGAAGGTGTCCAGCTGCTTCTTCTTGGCCTTCATGATGTTGGGCAGCGTCACGTAGCGCGGCTCATTGAGGCGCAGGTCGGTGGTGATGACCGCGGGCAGCGTCAGGGAGATGGTCTCCAGGCCGCCGTCCACTTCGCGGGTGACGTTGACCTTGTCGCCCGCCACTTCGACCTTGGAGGCGAAGGTGGCTTGCGGCAGATCGGCCAGGGCAGCCAGCATCTGGCCGGTCTGGTTGGCGTCGTCGTCGATCGCCTGCTTGCCCAGGATCACGAGCTGGGGCTGTTCCTTGTCGACCAGGGCCTTCAGGAGCTTGGCCACGGCCAGGGGCTGCAGCTCTTCATTGGTCTCGACCAGGATGCCGCGGTCGGCACCGATGGCCATGGCGGTGCGCAGGGTCTCCTGGCATTTCGCCTCGCCGCAGGACACGGCGATGATCTCGGTGACCACGCCCTTCTCCTTCAGGCGCACGGCTTCTTCGACGGCGATCTCGTCGAAGGGGTTCATGCTCATCTTGACGTTGGCGATGTCCACGCCCGTGCCGTCAGACTTGACGCGGACCTTGACGTTGAAATCGACGACCCGCTTGACGGGGACCAATACCTTCATGGGTTGACTCCATTGATTTGCGAAACCGGGGGGAGGAAGTGCAGCGAGGCAGCCCGACATTTTAGGTCGGCCCTCCCCGCGCAACTGCTCATTTCAATCACCTGCCAGGCACCGCCCGCCAAAAACGAACGGTCGTGCTTTTTCTATAGATTATAGGCGAGCATCGGCGCCCGGCAAGCTGCCCGAAGGTGCGGCCAAAGGTAAGGATTCGATACGCAGGGTGCGCCGCGGCCCCGGAATGTCGATGTTCGCGCCGCGCAGCGCCTCGAGGATGGCGATATTGAGATCCGAGCGCAGGTTGGCCTGCCCCTTGTCCGGATCGGACACCCACACGTTGAGGTTGAACTCCAGCCCGTCGGGCACGAAGTTGAGCAGGAAGGCCACCGGCGCCGGGTCGCTCATCACCCGCGGCTGGGCGCGCGCCGCCGCGCACAACAGTTCCTGCACCTGCGCCACGTTGCTGTCGTAGCCCACCACGATGTTGGTCGTGATGTTGAACTTGCGGTCCGCCAGCGAAAGGTTCTCGACCCGGCTGGTGATGATCGACTCGTTCGGCACGATGGCCTCGCGGCCGTTGCCGGCGCGGATCAGGGTGTAGCGGGTCTTGATGTCGGTGATGCGGCCCTCGAAGTTGTCGACCTTGACGTTGTCGCCGATGCGGATCGAACGTTCCAGCAGGATCACGAAGCCGCTGACATAGTTGGCCGCGAGCTTCTGCAGGCCGAAGCCCAGGCCCACGCCCAGCGCGCCACCCAGCACCGACAGCGCCGTCAGGTCGACCCCCACCGCCGACAGCGCGAACAAGAGGCCGATCAGGATCATGACCGCGCGCGTCGCGTTGGCCGCCACCTTGCGCATCGACAGGTCCTGCACCGCCTCGGCCAGCAAGCGCTTTTCGATGGTGGCCGAGATCCACAGCGCGATCATCAGCACCAGTCCGGCCGAGGCCAGGCCTTCAAGAATGGTGCGGATGCTGACCTGCGTCTTGCCGAAGGCCAGGTGGATGGCGTCGAGCTCCTGCAGCACCGGCTGCAGCAGGCCGACGATCCAGAGGATGGCGGCGATCCAGGCCAGCCAGGACACGGTGCGCTCCACCAGCCGCACCAGTGCCGAGCCCGGAAACACGGCCGCCAGCACCCGCGCCACGAAGCGGATGGCCAGGAGCGCCACGAACACCGAGACCGCCACCCGCAGCACCAGCACCGGCTGGAGTTCGAGCAGGCCCCGGCGCGCCAGGTCGGTGAACACCAGCGCCAGCAGCGGGAACAAGAGGCCGTCGAAGATGCGCCGGCCGAACCAGATCGAATCCTTGGGCTGGTCGCGGCCGAACCAGCGGCACGCGCCCCAGGCCAGCAAGACGCAGCCAACCAGCGCGGCGAGTTCGATCCAGACCGAGCGCGCCTGGACCTGGCCCAGGCGATTCAGGAACTCATCCATCATTCAAGAGAAAAGGAAATCAGAGATCGGCCAGCACGCGCAGATGCGCCTCCACGCTGGCGGCCAGCGCATGGAGGCTGTAGCCGCCCTCCAGGGTCGAGACGATTCGGCCCTGCGCATGCCGGCGGGCGATGTCGCGCACCCGGCTGGTGATCCAGTAGTAGTCGTTCTCGTTCAGGCCCAGTTGACCCAGTTCGTCGTCGCGGTGCGCGTCGAAGCCGGCGCTGACGAAGATCATCTGCGGCTTGAAGTCCTCGAGTCGGGGCATCCACATCATCTCGATGATCTCGCGCACATCCATGCCGCGGGTGTAGGCCGGCACCGGCACGTTGAGCATGTTGGGCGCCGGGTGCTCGGTGCCGCTGAAGGGGTAGAACGGGTGCTGGAAGATGCTCACCATCAGCACCCTCGGGTCGTTCGAGAGGATGTCCTCGGTGCCGTTGCCATGGTGCACGTCGAAGTCGACGATGGCCACGCGCGAAAGGCCGTGGTGCTCCAGCGCATGCTTCGCCGCGATGGCGACGTTGTTGAAGAAGCAAAAACCCATCGCCTTGTCGTGGCAGGCATGGTGGCCGGGCGGGCGCACCGCGCAGAAGGCGTTCTCCAGCTCGCCGGCCATGACCGCGTCGGTGGCGGCGATCAGGGCGCCGGCGGCGCGCCGCGCGGCCAGCATGGTGTAGCCGTTCATCGAGGTGTCAGGGTCGATCTGCGCATGGCCGGGGCCGCCGGCCGGGGCGTCGGCCACCAGGCGCTGCGCCAGCGACTGCAGGTGCTCCACATGCTCGCGGGTGTGCGCAAGCAACAGTTGCTCCAGGGTGGCCAGCGGCACTTCGCCGCGTTCCAGCGCATCGCCGACCCCGCTCGCGAGCAGGCGATCCTCGATGGCGTCCAATCGCTCCGGGCACTCCGGGTGTCCCCTGCCCATCTCGTGTTTCCAGCAATCGCGGTGGGTGAAGTAACCGGTCTTGCCCATGGTCAATGACAGCGGCGGGCCGCAGCCTGCGGTATGGTTTGCATATGGATACAAAAATGGACGTGGCGGCCAAGCTCGCCAGTTTGCTGGGTCAGCTTAACACGGTGATCGTGGGCAAAGAGGCGCAAGTGCGCGACTGCGTGGCCTGCCTTCTGGCCGGCGGACACCTCTTGATCGAAGACGTGCCGGGGGTGGGTAAGACCACCCTGGCGCATGCCCTGTCCCACACCTTCGGCCTGCAGTTCTCGCGGGTGCAGTTCACCGCCGACCTGATGCCCGGCGACCTGTCGGGCGTGGCGATCTACGACCGCGGACAGCAGACGTTCGTCTTCCATCCCGGTCCGATCTTTGCGCAGGTGCTGCTGGCCGACGAGATCAACCGCGCCAGCCCGAAGACGCAAAGCGCGCTCCTGGAGGCGATGGAAGAAAAGCAGGTCAGCATCGAGGGCGAGACGCGCCCCCTGCCCTCGCCCTTCTTCGTGATCGCCACGCAGAACCCCAATGACCAGCTCGGCACCTTCGCCCTGCCCGAGTCGCAGCTCGACCGCTTCCTGATGCGCATCTCGCTGGGCTACCCCGATCGCGCGGCCGAACGCGCCCTGCTGGCGGGCGCCGACCGGCGCGAGTTGCTGGCCAGCCTGCCTGCCTTGCTCACGCCCGGCGAACTGCATGCGCTGCAGCAGCGGGTGCAGCAGATCCACGCCGCCGAGCCACTGCTCAACTATGTACAGGACCTGATGGCCGCGACGCGCTCGGGCCGCTGGTTCCTGCAGGGCCTGTCACCACGCGCCGGCATCGCGCTGTTGCGCGCCGCCAAGGCGCAAGCCCTCCTGGCCAACCGCGACTACGTGGCGCCCGACGATGTGCAGGCAGTGCTGCCGCAGACCATCGCCCACCGCCTGACGCCGGTGGGCGGCGCCGGCCGCGGTGCAGTGGAACAGGTGCGCGCCATGATGGCCGCGATCCCCCTGCCTTGATGAACCCATGATCGCCGCCCTGCGCCAGCGCATCGACGGCTGGTTCCTCACGCGCCGGCCGCCCTCGGACCGCATCGAGCTCACGCAGCGCAACGTCTACATCCTGCCGACCAAGGCCGGCTGGATGCTGGGCGCCACCGTGCTGGTGCTGCTGATCGCCTCCATCAACTACCAGCTCAACCTGGGCTACCTGCTGACCTTCCTCCTGGCCGGCAGCGTGACGGTCGGCATGTACACCTGCCATGCCACCCTGCGCGGCCTGGCCATGCACCTCAAGCAGCCGGATGCGCAGTTCGCCGGCACCGCCGCCGTGTTTCGCGTGGTGCTGGACAACACCCGGCACGGCGTTCGCTACGGCATCGGCATGGCGGTGCGCGGCAGCGGCCAATGGGCCTGGTGCGACGTGCCGGCCCAGGGCAGCGCCACCCTGGACATCGCCTTCCAGCCCGAGCGTCGCGGCCTGCACCCGGTGCCGCCCCTGGTGGCCGAGACGCGCTTTCCGCTCGGCACCTTCCGGGTCTGGACGGTCTGGCGCCCGGCCGCGCGCGTGCTGGTCTACCCGGCGCCAGAGCCGCATCCGCCGCCGCTGCCGCCCGGCGAGCCGCGCACCGACGCGCCGCAACTGGCCGGTGCGCGCGCGCACCAGTCCGGCGAATACGACGGCATCCGGGCCTACCGTCCCGGTGATCCACTGAAGATGGTCGTGTGGAGAAAGGTGGCGCGGGCGCAGGCGACCGGGTCCGACGAACTGTTCAGCCGCGATACCCAGCAGGCGCAGCGCCAGGAGCTTTGGCTGGACGCGCAGCACGCCGGCCTGCCGGAACACGAAGCGCGGCTGTCGCGCCTCACCGCCTGGGTGCTGATGGCCGACCGCCTCGGCCTCGACTACGGCCTGCGCGTGGCCGGTCGCACCCTGACACCGGCGCAGGGCGAAGCGCACAAGCGCCAATGCCTGGAACTCCTCGCCACATGCTGAACCCGGTCCACCCCTGTATCGGCTCACTTCGTGTAGCCGAGTACCCCCTCGAGGGGGCAACACCAGCGGCCTGGCAAAGCCAGTTCCACGGTGTTTCCCGACCTGGCCGCGCCGTTCAACGCCCATGGGTCGCGCGAGGGCGCCGTGAAGAATTGAAATGAAACTCCCGAACTTGTCGGCCCTGCCGCGCGATGCGCGCGACACGCTGTTCCTGCTTTGCGTGATCGCCATCATCGTGCTGCCGCAGGTCGGCAAGCTGCCCTTCTGGTGCAGCGCCCTCACCGCCGTCATCCTGCTCTGGCGCGGCGCGCTGGCCGTGCGCTCGCAGCCGCTTCCGAGCAAGTGGTGGCGCATCGTCCTGCTTGCCCTGGCGCTGGCAGGCACTGCGATCACGTATCGCACTTTGCTCGGGCGCGACGCCGGCGTCACGCTGGTGGTGCTGCTGCTCGCGCTCAAGACCCTGGAGCTGCGCGCCCGGCGCGATGCCTTCGTGGTCTTCTTCCTGGGCTTCTTCGCGATGCTCACCAACTTCTTCTATTCGCAGTCGCTCCTGACGGCGCTGGCGATGCTGGTGGCGCTGCTGGGCCTGCTCACTGCGCTGGTCAACGCCCACATGCCGGTCGGCCGGCCGCCACTGATGCAGGCGGCGCGCATGGCCGGGCGCATGGCCGTCCTGGGTGCGCCGATCATGCTGGCGCTGTTCGTGCTGTTCCCGCGCATGGCACCGCTATGGGGCACGCCCAGCGATGCCATGACCGGGCGCAGCGGCCTGTCGAACACCATGCGCGTGGGCTCGGTGGCAGAACTCGCGCTGGACGACGGCATTGCCGCGCGCGTGAAGTTCGAGAACGACAAGGTGCCGCCGCAGCGCGAGCTGTACTTCCGCGGGCCGGTACTGGCCCAGTTCGACGGCCGCGAGTGGACCGCCCTTTCGCCCTTCGTGCTGGGCCGGCTGCCGGCCAACCTGCAGGTACAGGGCGAGCCGGTGCGCTACGAGGTGACACTGGAGCCCAGCCAGCGACCCTGGCTGCTGACCCTGGATGCGGCCCCCACCGCCCCCGAGGTGCCCGGCATGGCGCCGCCGCGGCAAACCCCCGACCTGCAATGGCTGGCCGAGCGCCCCACGCACGAATTGCTGCGCTACAAGGCCGAAAGCCATCCGCGCTTTCGCAGCGGGCCGCAGCGACAGGCGCCGGGCCTTGCGGCCTACACCCAGCTGCCGCCCGGCAGCAATCCGCGCACGGCGGAGTTGGCCGCTCAGTTGCGCGCCGACCCGCGCCTGGCCCAGGGCGGCAACGCCGACTTCGTGCGCGCCGCGCTGCAGCGCCTGCGCAGCGGCGGCTACAGCTACACCCTGGACCCCGGCATCTACGGCGAGCACACCGCCGACGAATTCTGGTTCGACCGCAAGGAGGGCTTTTGCGAGCACATCGCCTCGGCCTTCGTGGTGCTGATGCGCGCAGCGGGCATCCCGGCGCGCATCGTCACTGGCTTCCAGGGCGGCGAGATCAATCCGGTGGACGGCTACTGGACCCTGCGCAACAGAGATGCCCATGCCTGGGCCGAGGTGTGGCAGGCCGGCGAGGGCTGGGTGCGGATCGATCCCACCGGCGCAGTGTCACCGGACCGCGTCGGCACTTTCCAGCGCCTGGCCGCGCCGACCGGCGTGCTGGCCGGCGCCTTCAATGCGGTGAACCCCACGCTGGCACAGCATGTGCGCGCCGCCTGGGAGGCCGTCAACAACGGCTGGAACCAGTGGGTGCTCAACTACACCCAGGGCCGGCAGCTCGACCTGTTGAAGAACATCGGCTTCGAGGCACCCAGCATGCAGGACCTGATCATGCTGCTGCTGGCCCTGCTGGTGGGCGCCAGCCTCGCGGGCGCGCTCTGGACCCTGTGGGAGCGCAGCCAGCACGACCCCTGGCTGCGCCTGTTGGCACGCACACGGACCCGGCTGCAGCGCGCCGGCCTGCCACTGCCCGAGTCCATGCCGCCGCGCGAAATCGCACGCCGGGTGCGCGAGCATTTCGGCGAAGACGACGAGGCGGCGCGCGCCATCGACGACTGGCTGCTGCGCCTGGAGCGCCAGCGCTACAGCGAGCAGCCGGCGCAGGGGCTCTCAGCGCTGCGTTCGGAGTTTGCCCGCTTGCACTGGCCGCGTTGAACGCCAGCCCTGTTCAGCGCCAGCCGGCTGCCTTGAGGCTGTCTGCCAACTGCTGCGCGACCACCCCATAGCCTTGCGCATTCGCATGGATGCGATCGGAACGCAGGGACGGATCCGACAGTACGCGTGCGTACACGCCGGGGATCAACAGCGCCTGCTCGGCCTTCGCCACTTCCTCGTAGAAGGCGGCGTCGCCCAGCGAACCCATCGCCGCGCCCAACAATTCGGGTTTTGGCGTCGCGATCACGGCCACGTAGGGCGTGTGAGCACGTGCCTGTCGAACGATGGCCGCAAGGTTGTCGCTGGTGGCCTGCGGCGCAATGCCGCGAAGCATGTCGTTGCCGCCGATGCCAACGAGGATGGCGTCGTAGCGGCCCGCGGCAAGCAGTGCATCGAGGCGTTGCAGCGCACCCGCCGACGTATCGCCATTGAGCCCCTCGTTCACGAGTTGCCACCCGGTCACCTTCGCCAGCCTGGCCGGCCAGGCATCTTCGGGGAGCGCACCGTACCCCGCGGTGAGACTGTCGCCCAAGGCAAGCACGCTGGCGTCTGCCTTCAGCGGCGCCATGCCTTTCGGGCGCTTGCCGCAGGCTGCCATGGTCAAGAGGGTAGGGAGACCGGCCAGGAGCAGCAGATGTCGTCGATTCACGTGAGCCCAATCCTTCTTGTTGCTGGCATTTACATGTCGATCATTCTAGGTTGCGCATCAGCGCCGATTGCCTTCGCGCGGCGGCACAATCTGGCGATGCGCCGACTCGTCCTGACTGCCCTCGTGCTCCTGAGCATTTCCCTTTGTGCCACTGCCGCGACTCAGCGCAAGCCGGCAGCAGCCAAGAAGGCGGCCTCTCATCCCGATGGCAGACGCAGCGCGCCCGTCGGCGTGCCCTACGCGACACGCGACGACGCGATGCGCTTTGCCGACGAGGTCGCAGCGCGCCGCAACCTGGACCGCGAATGGGTGCGTTCCACCATTGGCGCCGCGCGTTACC
Organism: Variovorax sp.; assembly: GCA_035476655.1. Lineage (GTDB taxonomy): Bacteria > Pseudomonadota > Gammaproteobacteria > Burkholderiales > Burkholderiaceae_C > Variovorax. The sequence continues at coordinate 5,580 of DATILH010000189.1, read as the reverse complement.
TGCCCAACGTGCCGCGCCTGATGTTGCCGGCCCAGGGTGGTGCGCCCAAGAACTGGCGCGCCTATCGCAGCCGCTTCATCGACCCGATCCGCATCGCCGCTGGCGTGCGCTTCTGGCGCGCGAATGCGGCCACGCTGGAGAAAGCACAGGCGCAGTTCGGCGTACCGGCCGAGATCATCGTCGGCATCATCGGCGTGGAGACCATCTACGGCCGCAACATGGGGAGCTTCCGGGTGATCGATGCGCTGGCCACCCTGTCCTTCGACTTCCCGGATGGGCATCCGCGCGCCGCGCAGCGCACCGCCTTCTTCCGCGAGGAACTGGAGAGCTTCCTGTCGACCGAGAGCCGCACCGCCGAAGACCCGCTCGCGGCTCTGGGCAGCTATGCCGGCGCCATGGGCATGCTGCAGTTCATGCCCAGCAGCATCGCCAAGTACGCCATCGACTACGACGGCGACGGGCGCATCGACCTGGTGCGCAGCCACCCCGACGTGATCGGCTCGGTGGCCAACTACTTCAAGGCCTTCGGCTGGCAGCCGGGCCGGCCGGCGATCTTTCCGGTCAGCTTCGACGAGGCGCGCCTGAACAAGCCCCTGCTGCTGGCGCCGGACATCAAGCCCAGCTTCAGCGCCGACAGCTTCAGCGCCGCCGGCGGCGTGCTGCCGCGCGATGCGGCCAGCTACGGCGGCCTGCTGGCGCTGATCGAACTGCAGAATGGCCACGAGGCGCCCAGCTACGTGGCCGGCACGCAGAACTTCTACGTCATCACCCGCTACAACTGGAGCAGCTACTACGCCATGTCGGTGCTGGAGCTGGGCGACGAAGTCAAGGCAGCGCTGCAAGGCGACTGAGGACGGCAGCGAGATGGAAAGCAGCGCACCCGATCCGGCCGTGTTCATCCACGTCAGGGTCGCCATCGGCATGGTCGTGGGGCTGGCGATCGCCAGCGTACTGAGCGGCGTCGCGCGCTTCGTGCAGCACCCGGACCGACACAAGCCCGACTGGATCCACCTGGCCTGGGCGCTGGCCATGCTGCTGTCGCTGGTGCACTTCTGGTGGTGGGAGTACTGGCTCACCAGCGCGGCCTGGCGCTTCGAGCTCTACCTGTTCGTGATCAGCTTCGCCATCTTGTACTACTTCATGTGCGCGCTGCTCTTTCCCACCGATATCCGCGAGTACCGGGACTATCGCGATTACTTCATGTCGCGAAGGCGCTGGTTCTTCACCCTGTGGGCGATCGCCATCGTCTTCGATGCCACCGACACGCTGCTCAAGGGCCGCGCGCACTTCGACAGCTTCGGCCCCGAGTACCCGATCCAGATCGGCGCCTACCTGGTGCTGGCGGGCGTGGCCGCCTGGACGCCGAACCGGCGCTTCCATGCCGCCTTCGCGGCCGGCAACCTCGTCTATCAGCTTTCCTGGATCCTGCGCAGATTCGACGTGCTGGCCTGAGCGCCAGCGCCAGCCCGCAGTTCGGCCCGCACCACCAGCCAAACCCCGGCAATCACCAGCAGCAGTCCGCCGAAGGCGATGGGCGCGGGCTGCTCGCCCACCACCAGGATCGCCAGCACGAAGGCCACCACCGGCTCGCCCAGCGCCAGGGTGACGCCTGTCGCCGCCGAGATGTGGCGCAGCGCGTGGCTGAACAGCAGGTAGGCGACGCCGGCCGTCACCACGCCCACGTAGACAACCGCCACCAGGTCGCGCACCGACAGCGCGGGAGCGCCGCCGCTGTCGATCCAGGCCGCCGGCAACGCCAGCAGCGCGGCGAAGGCGAAGACACGCAAGGTCACGCTGGCGGCAGGCGCGCTGTGCACCAGTGACTTGTTGAGCAGCGAGTAACCCGCGTACGACAGTCCGGAAGCCAGGCACAGCGCAATGCCCCATGCGCTGGCCTCCGTGGCGCCGGTGCCCCCGGCCAGCGTCATCAACGCACCGCCGGCAATTGCAACGCCCGTGCCCAGCCACCAGGTGGCAGCGGGCAGCTGGCGGGTCACCACCGCTTGCAGCAGGCCAGCCCACAGCGGGCCACTGCCCAGCGCCACGGCCGTGCCCAGTGCCACGCCGGTCTGCCGCACCCCCGCAAAGAAGGCGAGGTTGTAGACCGCCATGCACAGGCCCGCGGCCAGTACCGGTGCCAGGGGCAAGCGCGATGCGCCGCGTCCCTGCCGGTCACGCGGCAAGGTCGCCCAGGCATAAAGCGCAAAGAAGATGGCCGCCACTGCGAGGCGCAACGCGCCGAACCAGGCGGCCGACAGGCCGCCGCCGGCGAGGCTCTGCGCGGTGCCGGTGGTGCCCCACAAGGCTGCCGCGCCCAGCACCATGGCGACGCCGATTCCAGGATGTGCATGTCTCATGCCGCCATCCTGCGCCCGCGGCGCGGGCCAAATGTCGAGAAACTCTCGTGCTAGCGCAGCGCCCGTGCGCCCAGGCCGCGCTCGCGCCGCAGCGCATAGGCCAGCGCGCTGGCGCTGGCGTAGCCCACCTGCAGGGCCGCGGCCTCCAGCGAGAGGCCGGCGCGCAGCAGGCGCTGAGCTTCGTCCAGGCGGCGCCGTCGCACGAAGGCGGCCGGACCCTGGCCGGTGAGCTCCAGGAAGCGCGCGTGGAAGCGCTGCGGGCTCAGCTGGCACAGGGCCGCCAGCCGCGCGGTGGTCCAGTCTCCGTGCAGTTCGCCATCAATGCGCGATTCGAGCAGCGCCAGGTCGATGGGCCGGCGCTGGAGCAGGGTGTCGGCGCCGGCCACCTCCTCCACTGCGCTGGCGGCATCGATCACGACGCGGCCCGCAACCTTCCAGTGCGGCGGCGGCGCGAAGCGGCGCACCCGCGCCAGGCCGGCGCGCATGGGGCTCTCGAGCACCAGCACCCGGGCCGGCGCATCGGCCAGGTAGCCGTGCGCCACCCCGGCCGGCACGATCAGGCCGCAGGAGGCATCGACATAGGCGCCACGCCCGTCGAGTTCCAGCTCCAGCCGCCCGCTCAGGCCGACCAGCACCTGGGCATGCGCGTGCTCGTGCGTGCCGTACTCGCCGGCATAGCGGCGCAGCGAGGCTTCGGCCTGTTGGAGCGATGCGTGGGACATCCCCGCACTTTAGGCGACGCTGGCCTGCACTGCCGGCGACGAGGTCATGCGCTGGCCGTGGGCCGACAGCGCCGCACGCATGCCGCCGAAGCGGCGCCGGTATTGCGCCGGGCTCATGTTCACCTGCCGGCGGAACAAGCGGCCGAAGTAGGCGGGGTCCTCGTAGCCCACGTCCTGCGCCACCGCGGCGAGTGGCAACTCGCCGGTTTCCAGCAGGTGCTTGGCCTCCTCGATGCGCAGGGTGTGCACATACTCGAGCGGCGCCATGCCGGTGGCCGCCTTGAAGCGGCGCTGGAAGGAGCGCTTCGGCAGACCGCACTGTTCGACCATCGCCGCCACCGGCGCCGGATGCGCATAGTGGTCCGCCACCCAGTTCTGGCAGCGTCCGATCAGCGCATCGTCCACCTGCACCGAGCGCGCCACCCGTGCAAAGGGCTGCTGCCCGACGTCGTGCCAGTCGATCAGCACCACGCGCGCGACCTGCATGGCGGTTTCCACGTCGACGCAGCGCGCGATGATGTAGAGCGCCAGGTCCATCCACGAGCTGCCGCCGCCCGCCATCACCAGCCGATGGCCTTCGCCGGTGGCCACCAGCGCGCGCTGCGACTGCACCCGTACCGCTGGGTGGCGCTGGCGCATCGCGTCGCAAAAGGCCCAGTGGGTGGTGGCCTCGTGGCCATCGAGCAGGCCGGCCGCGGCCAGCAGCATGGCGCCCGAACAGGCCGAGGTCATCAAGGCGCCGCGCGCATGGCAGGCGCGCAGCCAGTCCACCTCGACCTGGAAGTCGAAGAGCTCCGACAGATGGGGCACCAGCACCGACTCGGGCACGCAGACGACATCGGGCGCAGGGCAATCGGCCATTGCCATGTCGATGCGGATGGGCAGGTCGTTGCAGCCGATCACCACGCCAGGGCGGGCCGCCACGATGACGGGGTCGAGCACCGCCTGGCCGGGCTGCCCGTTCAGCAGCAGCGGCCAGTCGCGCCCGGCGCCTTTAAACAGCTCGTACATGCCATAGACCACGGAGGCAGAACTCAGCGGCGTGGCAACGATGGCGATCTTCGGCAACGGCGAACCGGCGCTCATGGCTGATTTGTCAGGGTTGTTGCTGGAATGGCTTCCGTCTGGAACGAGCGTCGGCTTTAGCCTCGAGGCACCGTCGAAGAGCGGACAGCGCAGTCGAAATTGTTAGCGCTTGCGCCCTGGACGGCAATCCTCCATTCGACTTGCAACAAAGGACTTTCAAGATGACCACGCTGCTTCGCGATGCCCAGGGGGAATCGCTTTCCACCACCGACCGCGCCTCGCTCGCCGCCTACGACCAGGCGCTGGACCTCTTCAACAGCTACCGCATGGACCCGGTGGCGGTGCTCACCCCGGCGCTGGCGCGCGATCCGCAGTTCGTCTCCGGCCAGCTGCTGATGGCCGGCCTCATGCTGTCCGCCGTCGACCCCCAACTGCACGGCATGGCGAAGGCCTGCCTGGACGCCGCGGCCGCCAGCCGGCAGAAGGCCAACGCGCGCGAGCAGTCGCTGCTGGCCGCGCTGGCCGCCTGGAGCAGCGGCGACCTGCTGCGCGCCAACCAGTTGCTGGGCCGGCACCTGCTCGAGCATCCGCGCGACATCCTGGCGCTGCAGCTGGCGCATGTGGGCGACCTGGTGCTGGGCCAGAGCTTCATGCTGCGCGACCGCGTCGCGCGCACCCTCACCCGCTGGGGCGCGCAGGACAAGGCCTATGGCTATGTCCTGGGCATGCATGCCTTCGGCCTGGAGGAATGCAGCGAGTACGCACGCGCCGAGGCCGTGGGCCGCCGCGCCGTCGAACTGCAGCCGCACGATGCGTGGGGCGTGCACGCGGTCGCGCATGTCTGCGAGATGCAGGGCCGGGTGGCCGACGGCATCGCCTGGATGCAGGCCACGCAGCCGCACTGGGGGCGCGATTGCAGCCTTGCGGTGCACAACCACTGGCACCTGGCGCTCATGCAGATGAATCGCGGCGACACCGACGCCGCGCTCGCGCTCTACGACCAGGCGGTGGCGCCGGCGCCGGAAGCCATCGCGCTCAACCTCAGCGATGCCAGCGCCCTGCTGTGGCGCCTGAGCTTGCGCCAGGTCGATGTAGCCGAGCGCTGGCAGGCGCTGGCAGCCCGCTGGAGGCAACAGGCCGCCTGGGGTTGCTACGCCTTCAACGACATGCATGCCATGCTGGCGCTGGTTGCGGCCGGCGACGAAGCGGCGGCGCGCGCGGGCCTGGCGGCCATCACCACGGCTGCGCACGCGCCTCGGGGCACGCAGGCATGGCGCACCGTCGCCCTGCCCGCCTGCCAGGCCATCCAGGCCTTCGTCGCCGGACGCCATGCGCATGCCATGGAGTTGCTGCTCCCGCTGCTGGCTCACCACCAGGCGCTGGGCGGCAGCTATGCGCAACGCGACCTGCTGCACCTCACCGCTCTCGAGGCCGCCTCGCGCTGTGGCAACCGGGCTGTGGCGCGCGCGCTCGGC
>DATILH010000188.1:0-1961 GCA_035476655.1 Variovorax sp. | reverse complement strand
GGGCCACGACCTGGCCTCGAACCGCGCGATCAACGAAACGGTGAGGCGCGTGTTCAGTGAGAAGCAGATCTTCCGCATCGACCACTACCTGGGCAAGCCGTCGGTGCAGAACCTGTTCGCGCTGCGCTTCGGCAATTCGCTGTTCGAGCCCTTGTGGCGGCGCGAGACCATCGCCAACATCCAGATCACCATCGCCGAAGACCTGGGCGTGGAAAAGCGCGGCGCCTTCTACGACCAGACCGGCGCCCTGCGCGACATGGTGCAGAACCATGCGCTGCAGCTGCTGTGCGCGCTGGCCATGGAGCCGCCGATCAATGCCCATGCCGACGCCATCCGCGACGAAAAGCTCAAGGTACTGCGCTCGCTCAAGCCCTGGACGCCCGAGACGCTGGACCAGCACGTGATCCGCGGCCAGTACGGCCCTGGCAATGGCGGCGGCGAGCCGGTGCCGGCCTACCGCGACGAGCCGGGCGTGCGGCCTGACAGCATGACCGAGACCTTCGTGGCGCTGCGCACCGAAATCGCCAACTGGCGCTGGGCCGGCGTGCCCTTTTACATCCGCACCGGCAAGCGGCTGGCGGCCCGCGACGCCCGCATCGTCGTCAATTTCCGGCCGGCGCCGCACGCCATCTTCCGCTCGCCGCTGGGCGCGGCCAACCGGCTGGTGATCCACATGCAGCCCAAGGACGGGCTCGAGCTGCACCTGCTGGCCCAGGGCCAGGACAACCGCCAGCAGGCCAAGGGCGCCAGCCAGCTGCTGTCGCCGGTGCACCTGGACCTGGATTTCGACAAGCGCTTCGGCTCCGAGCGGGTGGGCGCCTACGAGCGCCTCTTGCTCGACGTGATCGACGGCCGGCTCAACCTGTTCGTGCGCAGCGACGAACAGGAGGAAGCCTGGCGCTGGGTCGAGCCCATCATGGACCATTGGCGCGGCACCGGCGACGGCCTGCGCATGTACGCGGCGGGCACCTGGGGCCCGAGCGCGGCAAGCGCCATGATCGCGCGCGATGAGCACTGCTGGTCGGAAGAATGCTAGACCGCATCAAGGCCTCTCTTCCTTCCTTGGCCCCGGCCGAGCAGCGCGTCGGCCGGCTGGTGCTGGGCGACCCGCGCGCCTTCGCCAATCTGCCGGTCAGCGAGCTGGCCGACCGGGCCCATGTGAGCAAGCCCACCGTCGTGCGCTTTTGCCGCAGCATGGGTTACGACGGCCTGTCGGACTTCAAGCTCAAGCTGGCCGGCAGCGTCAGCGAGGGCGTGCCCTTCATCCACCGCAGCGTCGACGTCGACGACAAGACCGGCGACGTGCTGGTCAAGGTGATCGACAACACGGTGGCGGCCTTCCTGAAGTACCGCAACGACGCCTCCACCTTCGCCATCGAAAAGGCGGTCGAGGCGCTGGCCGGCACCTACCAGACCGGACGGCGCATCGAGTTCTACGGCGCCGGCAATTCCGGCATCGTGGCCCAGGACGCACAGCACAAGTTCTTCCGCCTGGGCGTCAACACCATCGCCTACAGCGACGGCCACATGCAGGTGATGAGCGCCTCGATGCTGGGCCCGGGCGACTGCCTGGTGGTGGTCTCCAACTCGGGCCGCACCCGCGACCTGATGGACGCCTGCGACATCGCGAGCAAGAACGGCGCGACCACCATCGTCATCACCGCCACCGGCTCGCCGCTGGCCTCGGCCGGCCACATCCATTTGGCGGCCGACCACCCCGAGGGCTACGACCGCTACAGCCCGATGGTGTCGCGCCTGCTGCACCTGATGATCATCGACGTGCTGGCCACCACCGTGGCCCTGCGCATCGGCGGCACGCGCCTGCAGCCGCTGCTGCGCGAGATGAAGAACAACCTGCGCAACAAGCGTTACGCCTGAACCGCGCGCCCGGAAAGGCGCTAGAGCTAGATGCGGCCCTCCTCCACGGCGTGGCAGGCAACCTTCACGCCCTGGATCTCCAG
>DATILH010000187.1:0-21732 GCA_035476655.1 Variovorax sp. | reverse complement strand
CCGCTTGCTTCCACATGTGGATGCCGATCCAGGTGGCTTCCATTGGGTCGTTGGTGAGCGGCTTGTCCTTGTGGCCGGCGATGTTCTTGGCCTTGGCGTAGTCGCTCCACTGCTTGATGAAGGCGGTGTTGGTCGGGTTCTTGATCGACATGAAGTAGTTCCATGCGGCCAGGTGGCCCACCAGCGGCTTGGTGTCGACGCCGCGCAGCTCTTCCTCGCCCACCGAGAAGGCAACCACCGGCACGTCCTTGGCCTTCAGGCCGGCATTGCCCAGTTCCTTGTAGAAGGGCACGTTGGAGTCGCCGTTGATGGTGGAGACCACCGCGGTCTTGCCTCCGGCCGAGAACTTCTTGACGTCGGCCACGATGGTCTGGTAATCGCTGTGGCCGAAGGGGGTGTACTTCTCGTCGATGTCGCTGTCCTTCACGCCCTTGCTCTTGAGGTAGGCACGCAGGATCTTGTTGGTGGTGCGGGGATAGACGTAATCGGTGCCCAGCAGCACCCAGCGCTTGGCGCCGCCGCCTTCCTTGCTCATCAGGTAGTCGACGGCCGGAATGGCCTGCTGGTTGGGCGCGGCGCCGGTGTAGAAGACGTTCTTCGACAGCTCTTCACCCTCGTACTGCACGGGGTAGAACAAGAGGCCGTTCATTTCCTCTACGACCGGCAGCACCGACTTGCGCGACACCGAGGTCCAGCAGCCGAAGATCACCGAGACCTTGTCCTGGCCCAGCAGCTGCTTGGTCTTTTCAGCGAACAGCGGCCAGTTGGAGGCCGGGTCGACCACCACCGGCTCGAGCTTCTTGCCCAGCACGCCGCCCTTGGCGTTGATGTCGTCGATGGCCATCAGCACGGTGTCCTTGAGCACCGTCTCCGAGATGGCCATGGTGCCAGACAGCGAGTGCAGCACACCCACCTTGATGGTGTCGGCCGCCTGCGCCGGCAGCGAAGCGAGGCCCACGGCAGCCAGGGCGGCCGCAGCGCTCAGCGCCTTGAGGGTGGAACGACGTTGTTGCATGAGACCTTCTCCTGTTGTGATGAAAAATCGGATGCATCGCAGTCTGCGGAGCAGGCCCGAAGCGGCCAATACGCCCGGTGGCGTACACGGATGCCGCGGCCGCGCTTCGCCTGAAGGACATAGCCGCCTTGGTGGATGACGAAGAGCGCCTGCGGCCCTAGCCTCTTTTCCTTCTTCTTCCAGAGGAGGCCGGACATGTTCCAGACGCCCGTCATCTCCGTCGCCATGGGTCTTTGCTTCACCTTTGGCGCCGTCGCCCTGATCGCCTCGTCGCTGAACGAGGCCTTCGCCAGCCTGCTGAAGCTGCGCGGGCGGCTGCTGCTCGACGGCCTGAAGCACCTGCTCAACCGCGACCCGGCCTTGATCAAGTCGATCTATACGAATGCGGTGGTGAACCCGATGGAGCCCCTGCAGACGCTAGGCAAGGACGTCGCCGCCCGGCCCGCCTGGCTGGCGCACGACGGGCTGTGGGGCATGCTGCGCGGCCGCATGGCGGGTGGCCTGCCCTTTGCCAAGGTGCCTTCGTACATCGAATCACGCGCCTTCGCCGTCGCGCTGATCGACAGCATCGGCGCCCGCCAGCGCGACCTTGGCTCGATCGAGGCGGCCATCGGCCGCATCCAGGACCCGCAGTTGCGCGGCGCCCTGACGCAACTGCTGCAGCGCGCCGAGGGCGAGATCGAACGCTTCGAATGCGGGGTGGCCGCCTGGTTCGACCGGGCCATGGACCGGACCTCAGGCACCTACAAGAGGCGGGCGCAGCTCTACACCTTCCTCTTCGGCCTGCTGGTGGCCGTGCTGCTGAACGTGGACGCCACGCACCTGGCAACCGTGCTGTGGCAGCAACCCATCCTGCAGCCGCCCGGCGTACCGGTCGATGCCAGCGCAGCGCTGACGCAGTTGCAGCCCCTGCCGATCGGCTGGAGCACCGGGGCGGCCGGCCGCCTGGATGCCGCCAAGCTGATCGGCTGGCTGCTTACCGCCTCGGCCGCGCTGTTCGGCGCGCCCTTCTGGTTCGACCTGCTGCAGCGCGTGGTGCAGTTGCGCTCCACCGGCCCGAAACCCGATGCGGGCGGTGCGAAACGAGCCTGATCACTCCTTCGCGCGAAAGGCCTTCTGCGCGAAGGCCCACACCATGCGCGTGGCGTCCGGCCCGGCGGCATCGCTGAAGGGCTGGCTGCCCAGGCCGCCGCTCCAGGCATGGTCCAGCCCGGCGATCTCGCAGACCGTCACCATGGTGCGGCCCTTGCGCTGGTAGTCGGTCAGGCGGGTGGGATAGCGCTTGCCGCGCTGTAGCTGGCGCACGCTGCCCGGCCGCGCCCCAGTGGCGGCGGCCCAGACGCTGGCGATGCTCTGCGCGTTGGCGGCGGCTACCACCCGGTCATCGTCGCCATGCAGCACCAGGAGGGGCGGCAAGGTGGTGAACTGCGCCGCCGCGCCCATGGCCTTGCCGACGGCGGTGGTGAGCACCGGCGGCATATGCCTGCCGCGCATGGCCCCCAGCGCGGTGCTGGCAGACCTGGCGGCGCCAGGCGCCACGCCTGAATGCGCCGCCACCGCCTGGAAGCGCGAGGGATGCCGCGTGGCCACCAGCGCCGCCATGCTGGCACCGGCCGAGAGGCCGGCGATGGCGATGCGCTCGCGGTCCACCGGGTAGAGCAGCAGCACCTGGTCGATGGCCGCCATCAGGGTGGCGACCTCGGCGTCGGCCTTGCCCGAGCGCCGCTCGAACCAGTTCCAGCAGCCATGTGCGTTGGCGATGCGGTCCTGCTCGGGATAAAGCACCAGGAAGCGCTCGCGCGCCGCCAGCCGGTTCATGCGGGTGCTGACGGCAAAGTCGCGCCCGGTCTGGCCGCAGCCATGCAGCATCACCATGAGCGGCAGCTTCTCGCCGGGCGCGAGCTCCAGCGCCGGCGGACGGTACAGGTGAAAGCGTCGCGCCCCGGCGGGACCCAGCGCCACACCCGGAAGCCAGTCACCCGCCCCCGGCGGCGGCCGGTTGATGCGCGCCGTGGCGCGCTGCACCTGGCCGGCCAGGCGCTTGCTGCCCGCCAGGGTGGCGCGCGTCATCGCCTTCAGGTTGCGTTCGTAGGCCTTGGCGAGAACTGAAGCGGAGGACGAGGAGCGGCGGCGGGCCATGCAGGTGCGTCGAAACGGGTTCGACACACCTTAGCAGCTTCCGCACCGGCTCTTGCCCTTCGTCAGTAAACCTCCGGCACGATCATGTCGTCGGGCACGGGGTTGCGCAGGTAGTCGGCGTTGCGCACCCGAGCCGGCAGCGCCACGGGCGCATGCTCGACCTCGTGGTAGGGCATCTGCTGCAAGAGGTGGTGGATGCAGTTGAGCCGCGCCTTCTTCTTGTCGACCGCCTGCACCACCCACCAGGGCGCCTCGGGGATGTGGGTGCGCTCCAGCATGGTTTCCTTGGCCTTGGTGTACTCCTCCCACAGGCGCCGGCTTTCCAGATCCATGGGGCTGAGCTTCCATTGCTTGAGCGGGTCATGGATGCGCCCCAGGAAGCGCATGTGCTGCTCTTCGTCGGTGATGGAGAACCAGTACTTGATGAGTCGGATGCCCGATCGCACCAGCATGCGCTCGAACTCGGGCACGCTGCGGAAGAACTCCTCGTAGTCCTCGTCGGTGCAAAAGCCCATGACGCGCTCGACGCCGGCGCGGTTGTACCAGCTGCGGTCGAACAGCACCATCTCGCCGGCCGCGGGCAGATGCGCCACGTAGCGCTGGAAGTACCACTGCGTGCGCTCGCGGTCGTTCGGCGCCGGCAGCGCCGCCACCCGCACCACGCGTGGGTTGAGCCGTTGCGTGATGCGCTTGATGACGCCGCCCTTGCCGGCCGCGTCGCGCCCCTCGAACAGGATCACCACCCGCTGGCCGCTGTGCTGGACCCAGTCCTGCAGCTTCACCAGCTCACCCTGGAGGCGGAACAGTTCGCGGAAATAGAGGCGCCGCGCTTCCTTGTCGAAGCCGCTCACCACGCCGGCTTCGTCGATCTCGCGGTCCTCGAGCTCAAGCTCGATCTCTTCGTCATAGCTGTCGACAAGGTCGCGCGCAATGCGCTCCATCATGTCGCTCTGGTCGCGGTTCAGGCTGGGGAGGGTCATGGTCTTCGCGGTCTGGGGAAATCCTCATCATGTGTCGATGGCGTGACCATGGGGTGACAGAGTGCAGCGCATGTGCCTGTCAGAAGCCCCCGCCGGGCAGGCGCCTGCGGGAAAGCATAAGATCAAGCACGTGACTTCCATCCTCAATGCCGACCTGCACTGCCACTCCGTGGTGTCCGACGGCACGCTCACCCCCGAGGAACTGGCCGCACGTGCCGCCGCCAATGGCGTGCAGCTGTGGGCCCTGACCGACCATGACGAGATCGGCGGCCAGCACCGCGCCGCCGCCGCCGCCAAGGCCCATGGCATGAAGTACCTGACGGGCACCGAGATCTCCGTCACCTTCGCCAACGAGACGGTGCATATCGTCGGCCTGGGCTTCGACCCCGACGATGCGGCGATGAGCCAGGGCTTGTACGACACCCGCGGGGGCCGTGGCCGCCGTGCGGAAGAGATGGCCGAAGGGCTGGCCAAGGTCGGCATTCAGGGCGCCTACGAGGGCGCGCTCAAGTTCGTCGGCAATCCGGAACTCATCTCGCGCACGCATTTCGCGCGCTTCCTGGTCGAAGGTGGCTACTGCCGCGACACCTCCGAGGTGTTTCGCAAGTACCTCACCGAAGGAAAGCCAGGCTACGTGCCACACCGCTGGGCCTCGCTGAAGGACGCTGTGCAATGGATCACCGAGGCCGGCGGCCTGGCCGTGATCGCCCACCCGGGGCGCTACAAGTTCACCGCCAACGAGGAGTACGCGCTCTTCCTCGAGTTCAAGGCCCACGGCGGCCGTGCCATCGAGGTGGTGACCGGCAGCCACTCGCCGGCCGAGTTCCAGGAGTACGCCGACAAGGCCCTCGAGTTCGGCTTTGCCGCCTCGCGCGGCAGCGACTTCCACAGCCCCAACGAAAGCCATTGCGACCTCGGCCAGTTGCCCTGGCTGCCCGGCAACCTGAAACCGGTGTGGGAATTGTTGGAGCATCGCATCCAGTGAGTGCAGTTCCGTCGGTGCCGCGCGGCACGCGCGACTTCGAATCCGAACGCATCCTGGCAGGCATCGGCCTGGTGCTCCTGGCCACTGCCTGCTTCGCCACCCTCGACACCTCCACCAAGCTCTCCACGGTGGCCGTGCCGGTGATCATGGGCGTGTGGTTCCGCTACGTCTTCCAGGCCGTCGCCATGGCGGCGGTGCTGTTGCCGCGCCACGGCATGGCGGTGCTTCGCACCGCGCATCCCAAGTACCAGATCCTGCGCGGCGCCCTGCTGCTGGTGTCCAGCAGCCTCGCCTTCCTGAGCCTGCGCTACATGCCGATGGCGGAGTTCACCGCCATCGTGCTGGTGGTGCCGCTGGTGGTCACGCTGCTGGCAGCCACCCAGCTCAAGGAACAGGTCTCGCCGCTGCGCTGGGGCCTGGTGGCGGGGGGCTTCGCCGGCACCTTGATCATCCTGCGCCCGGGCGGCGATGCCTTCAGCTGGGCCACGCTGCTGCCCCTGGGCCTGGTGGTCACCAACGCCTGGTTCCAGGTGCTCACCAGCAAGCTGGCGCAGACCGAGAACCCGCTGACCATGAATTTCTACAGCGGCTGGGTGGGCGCCCTGATCGCCTCGATCGCCCTGCCCTTCGCCTGGACCGCGCTGCCCTCCTGGCACTGGTGGGCCCTGTTGTGCCTGATGGGATTCATGGGCACGGTGGGGCACTTCATCCTGATCCTGGCCTTCCAGCGCGCGCCGGCCTCCACCCTCACGCCCTACCTCTATGCGCAGATCGGCTTCGCCATGCTGGGCGGCTGGCTGGTGTTCTCGCGCGTGCCCGATGCGGTGTCGCTGGTCGGCATCGGCCTGATCGCCGTGTGCGGCGCCGCCGGCGCCTGGCTCACGGTGAAGGAGCGGCGCCTGCCGATCGAACCGGCAGAATCCTGACCATGGCCCAGTACTTCGAAGTCCACCCCGACAACCCGCAGCAGCGCCTGCTCAAGCAGGCGGCTGCCCTGCTCGCCCGCGGCGAAGTGATCGCCGTGCCCACCGATTCCAGCTACGCCCTGGCCTGCCACCTGGACGACAAGGACGCGGTCGACCAACTGCGGCGCATCCGCCAGGTCGACGAGAAGCACCACCTCACGCTGCTGTGCCGCGACCTGAGCGAACTGGCCAACTACGCACGGGTGGACAACAAGCAGTACCGCCTGCTCAAGTCCGCCACGCCGGGGCCCTACACCTTCCTGCTCGAAGCCACCAAGGAAGTGCCGCGCCGGGTCAGCCATCCGCAGCGCAAGACCATCGGCCTGCGCGTGCCCGAGCACCGGGTGCTCAATGAACTCCTGATGCTGCACGGCGAAGCGCTGCTGGCTACCACGCTGATCCCGCCCGGCGAGATCGAGGCCATGAACGATGCCGAGGCGATCCGTGAGCGCTTCGAGAAGCAGGTGGGCGGCGTGATCGATGCCGGGGCCTGCCCCTCGCAGCCGACCACGGTGGTCGATCTCACGCCCATGGGCACTGGCGGCGAGCCGGTGGTGGTGCGCGTTGGCCGCGGCTCACTGGCAGCCCTGGGGCTCTGATAAAAGCCCTGCCCGGGGCGCCCTTGGGCGCTCTGAGAGAATGATTGGGTGGATATCAATCAAATCGTTCTCAAAGTCCTGATCTTCGCCCTGCCGGTGCTCTTCGCGATCACCGTGCACGAAGCGGCTCACGGCTACGTGGCCCGCTACCTGGGCGACGACACGGCGTGGATGCTCGGCCGGGTCACGCTCAATCCGATCAAGCACATCGACCCGATCGGCACCATTGCGATGCCGCTGCTGCTGTACTTCGCCACGTCGGGCGCGTTTCTCTTCGGCTATGCCAAGCCGGTGCCGGTGAACTTCGGGCGGCTGCGGCATCCCAAGCGCGACATGGTCTGGGTGGCACTGGCCGGGCCGGCCTCCAACTTCGTCCAGGCCATCCTGTGGGCGCTGCTGCTCGTGGCCCTGCTGGCCTTGGGCATCCAGGAGCGGTTCTTCATCGAGATGTGCCAGGCCGGCGTGCTGGTCAACCTGGTGATGTGGGCTTTCAACCTCTTTCCGCTGCCGCCCCTGGACGGCGGGCGCGTGCTGGCCGGTCTTTTGCCGCGCGGCGGCGCGCAGGACCTGCTCGCGCGCATCGAGCCCTATGGCTTCTTCATCGTGATGGGCCTGGTGATTGCCGGCGTGGTCGGCACCTGGTGGCTGCGTCCGCTCATGGGCTTCGGCTACGACGTCATCAACCTGCTTCTGTCACCCTTTGCCGCGCTGATGCGCTGACCGGTTCCCGTTCATGGCCTCCTCTCCTTCCGTCACCCGCTACCTCACCGGCATCACCACCACCGGCACGCCGCACCTGGGCAACTACGTCGGCTCGGTGCGCCCCTCGGTTCAGTTCAGCCGGCATGACAACGTCCAGAGCTTCTACTTCCTGGCCGACTACCACGCGCTCATCAAGTGCGACGAGCCCTCGCGCATCCAGCGCTCCACGCTGGAGATCGCCGCCACCTGGCTGGCCTGCGGGCTGGACCCCGAACGCGTCACCTTCTACCGTCAATCGGACATCCCGGAAATTCCGGAGCTGACCTGGCTGCTGACCTGCGTCACGGCCAAGGGCATGCTCAATCGCGCGCATGCCTACAAGGCGGCGGTGGACAAGAACGAGGCCAAGGGCGAGGACCCGGACGGCGACGTCAGCGCGGGCCTGTTCATGTACCCGGTGCTGATGGCCGCCGACATCGTGATGTTCAACGCGCACAAGGTGCCGGTGGGGCGCGACCAGGTGCAGCACCTGGAGATGACGCGCGACATCGCGCAGCGCTTCAACCACCTGTACGGCGAGCACTTCACGCTGCCCGAGGTGGTGATCGACGACGCGGTCGCCCTCTTGCCCGGCCTGGACGGCCGCAAGATGAGCAAGAGCTACGACAACACGATCCCGCTTTTCACGCCGCGCGCCCAGTTGCAGAAGCTGATCGCCGGCATCGTCACCGACTCGCGCGCGCCGGGCGAGCCCAAGGACGCCAACGGCTCGGCCCTGTTCCAGATCTTCCAGGCCTTTGCCAGCGAAGAGGAAACCAAGGCGCTGCGCCAGGCCTATGCGCAGGGCATCGCCTGGGGCGAGGCCAAGCAGCTCCTGTTCGAGCGCATCGACCGCGAGATCGCGCCGCTGCGCGAGCGCTACGAGGCACTGATCGCCCACCCCGACGAGATCGAGCGTACCTTGCTGGCCGGCGCCGAGAAGGCACGCGCTCTGTCGCGCCCGTTCATGTCACGTTTGCGACACGCAGTAGGCCTGCGCAGCCTGGCTGGGGGCGCCAAGCCTGCCGCCGGCAAGGCGGCCAAGGCCACCAAATCGACCAAAGCCGGCTTCAAGCAATACCGCGAGCGCGACGGTTTGTTTTACTTCAAGCTGCTGGATGAACAAGGAAGTACGCTTTTGCAAAGCCGCGGCTTCCAATCACCGCAAGAAGCAGGCCGCGTTATTGGCGCGATGCAACAAATTCCCGGGGATTTCGTGAATTCTTTCGCAGACCAGCTCGAACCCGTCGACAATCAAGCTGCGCTGGCAGCAGTACAAGTGCTGGAAGCGCTCGCCAAAAGCGAACAGTGAAGGGCTAGGAAATCGCGCCGCTCCCCCGAACAACAATAGGTCCAAGCCGGTTCGGCGCACGAGATTGAACTGATCAAGCAATGAGCATTTACGTTATCGACGACCACCCCCTGATGCGTGACGCCATCGTGATGGTGCTGCGCCGGCTGCGGCCCGCCGAGAACATCGTCGAACTCGAGCGCCTCGACCGGCTCGCTGCCGCGGTCCGTCAGCACGGCACGCCCGACCTGTTCTGCCTGGACCTCAAGCTGCCCGACACCACGGGTGTTTCCGGCGTGCTGGCCGTCAAGCACAGCTATCCCGGCATTCCGGTGGCGGTCTATTCCGCCTCGCCGGCGGCCGACATGGAAGAAGCCT
Organism: Variovorax sp.; assembly: GCA_035476655.1. Lineage (GTDB taxonomy): Bacteria > Pseudomonadota > Gammaproteobacteria > Burkholderiales > Burkholderiaceae_C > Variovorax. The sequence goes on along the minus strand of DATILH010000187.1, from coordinate 12,639 downwards.
GCATCGAAGCCGGCGCCGACATCTACATCGAGAAGTCGGCCGGCTCGGCCGAACTCACCGCGGCGCTGCGCGGCCTGCTCTCGGCCGACGACGAGCGCGAGGACGTGGCCCCGGCCAGCAGCGGCAAGCTCTCCAAGCGCCAGACGCAGCTCATCGCCATGCTCGACAAGGGCATGAGCAACCGCGAGATCGCGACCCAGCTCGAGATCAGCGAGCACACGGTGAAGGTGCACCTGTGGCGCCTGTTCCGCCGCCTGGGCGTGAAGAGCCGTACCCAGGCGCTGCACCACGCTCGCAACCACGGGCTGTTGTCGACCAACGCCTGAGCCAGCCGGCTCCGCAACGAAAAACGCGCGCCCTTGGCGCGCGTTTTCTTTTGGGCGGTTCACCAACTAACCGACCGCGCCCGAAATGCGCGTCTGCGCCTGCGCCTCGTCGGCGTCGTGCAGCGCCACCCGGAACACGCTGCCGCGCCCCAGGCGGGAGCGCACGCTGACCGGATGCCCCAGCGCATGCGACAAGCGCGCCACGATCGCCAGGCCCAGGCCGAAGCCGTCCGAGGTGCCGGCATGGTCTGCCACCTTGTAGAACTCCAGGAACACGTCGCGCAGGTGTTCGCGCGCGATGCCGATGCCGGTGTCCCACACCTCCACGCGCAGCCCCTCGCTGGTCTGGCGCGAGGCGATCAGCACCCCGCCCTCGGGCGTGTACTTGATGGCGTTGGCGATCAGGTTGCCGATCATGCGGCGCACGCGGATCGGGTCGGTGAGCACGGTGCCGGCGCGCGCATGCACGCGAAAGCTCAGGCCCTTGGCCTCGGCCACCGGGCGGTACTGCAGCTCCAGGTCGTGCAGGAGCTGCTTCACATCGACCCGCTCGATGTGCAGCCGCACCTGGCCCGAGTCGATGCGCGCCAGGTCGAACAGCGAGTCGAAGAGCGCGTTCACTGCATGCGTAGCGCGCACGATCTTGGGCGCAATCTCCTGCACCAGTTCAGGTTCGTTGCGCAGCCAGTCGGCGTAGAGCGACAGGGCCAGCACCGGCTGGCGCATGTCGTGCGCGGCACTGGCCAGAAAGCGGTTCTTCATCGCCACCGCCGCAACCGCAGCCTGCCGCTGCTGGGTCAGCGAGTTGATCAGGATGTGGTTGTGATAGAGCAGCTCGAAGCTGTTGCGCGCGGTCTCGTGAATGCGCCGGCCGGCGCGCAGCAGCATCCACCAGTGCAGGAGCGGCAGCGCCAGGAAGCCGTAGTTGAAATGCGGATTGCTCAGGTCCATCTGCAGCACCCGCAACGCCACGCAGGCCAGCATGGTGACGAAGAGCGTATTGACGTAGCGATGCAGGAGCGGCGGATGCAGCGACAGGCCGTTGAGCGGAAAGGTCGCCACGCCGGCCACGATCAGCCAGCTCATGAACTGGCTCATGAGCGGCGTGCGCTCGAAGAAGATCAGCACCGACAGGCCCCAGACGAAGGCACTGCCGCTCCACAGCGGGTGGTAGCGCTCCATGAAGCGTTGCTGCGCGGCCGAGTCGCGCGCCGCGTACTGCGTCGAGTAGACGCGTTCGCCCCAGATCCGGAAGCCGGTGGCGATGCCGCCCAGCGCCAGCCACACCATCAGTTGCCACACCGGCACATGGCCCCAGCTCAGGCTGACCATGGCGGGCATGAGCGCGGCGGCCAGCAGGTAGGAACCGCGCGCCGCGCGCATCAGGCTGCGGATGAGTTCGCCGCGCACCCATGGTTCTGCCTCGTCCGCCGTCGCCGGCGCCGGGGTGAGGCTTGCAAAGGAGGAGTTGCCGAGGCCGGCGAAGGCCGAACTGCCCCTCACGTCAGCCGCCACGCGCGCCTGCGGCCGCGGCCGAGGTCTGCGTCTTCTGACGGGTCTTCCAGGCGCCTTCGTCCATCACCAGGCGAAAGCCCAGGTGCGACATGCTCGTGTAGGGGTCGGTGCCACGGCGAGCGCTGGGTCGATAACTCATGCAGTAGTCCTCATTGCACAAAAAGGAGCCACCGCGCGTCACGCGCTTGGGCGCGTTGACAGGCACGCCCGGCTCGCTGGGATCGAAACTGTCTTGCGGGCCGCGCGGGTCGTCTGCCAGCTTGCTTGTGGCGGCCTCGCGCTGGAACTGGTCGGCACGGTACCAGTCGGCCACCCATTGCCAGGCATTGCCGGTCATGTCGTACAGGCCATAGCCGTTGGCCGGGAAGGTGCCGGCAGCGCTGGTGCCGATGGCGCCGCCCGCCTTCGCGCTCACCACCGGAAACTGGCGCTGCTGCTGGCCCTGCCAGACGTTGGCCATCTGCTGCTTGCCGGGCGTGAAGTCCTCGCCCCAGGCGTAGGTGGCCTGCTCCAGGCCGCCGCGCGCGGCGAATTCCCATTCGGCCTCGGTTGGCAGGCGCTTGCCGGCCCACTGCGCATAGGCCAGCGCGTCGGCATAGCTCACCTGCACCACCGGATGGTCGTCCTTGCCTTCGATGTTGCTGCCGGGGCCCTGCGGATGGCGCCAGTCGGCGCCGGGCACATAGCGCCACCAGCGCGAGAAGTCGCTGTAGTCGACCACCGCCGGCGTGCCGACGAAGACCATGGCCCCGGGCACCAGCGCGCCCGCGGGAGGCCGCGGCGTGCCGGGCGGCACCTGCACCTTGATGGTTTCCCAGTCGGGCGGCAGCTCGGCCGTGCTCTTGAAGCCGGTGGCCTGCACGAAGGCGTGGAACTGCGCGTTGGTGACGTGCTGGCGGTCCATCCAGAAACCCTTGACGCGCGCCTTGTGCGCCGGCTTCTCGTTGGCCTGCGCCAGCTTGCTGTCGCTGCCCATCAGGAACTCGCCGCCCGGCACCCAGGCCATGCCCTCCGGGCCGGCCTTGCCGTCGCCCACCAACACCTGCGGCGCCTTGGGCGCGGGCTTGGCGCCGAGCAGCAGCGCGCCGCCATAGCCGGCTGCGGCGCATGCCACGACGGCAGCGCCCACTAGCCAGAGGCGGCGGCTGGACGAGGGCTGCGCAGGCGCGGCCGGCGCCGAATTCGCGACCGATTTTCTGGAAGGTGAATTTGGCTTGCCGCGGGTCATTCCCGCACTGTAGCAAGAGCGCGCACCCTGCGAGAACAGGCGTGTCGCCCTGCGCGCGGCAGGGTCGCGAAGCGAGTGCTGTTGACAGGTGTCGCGAAGCCGATCAATACTGAACTCAATGGTTCAGTTATTACCTCCCGATGCCATCGACCTCGACCGCGTGTTCGCCGCCCTGGCCGACCGCACCCGCCGCGACGTGCTGCTGGCCCTGGGCCAGGGCGAACGCAGCGTGTCGGAGCTGGCGCAGCCGCACGGAATGTCGCTCACGGGCTTCATGAAGCACCTGCGGGTGCTGGAAGACGCCGGCTTGATTGCCCGCGCCAAGGAAGGGCGGGTGGTGCGCTGCGAGCTCTCCGCGCAGCCTTTGCAGGAGGCCGCCGTGTGGTTGTCGCGCTATGAAAAGTTCTGGACCGAACGCTTCGATGCGCTCGGCCGATTCCTGTATCACCAAAAGGAGCTGACCCCATGGCCCAAGACGCCAGCCCCGCCGCCCGCGAGCGCCCCGCCCTCCGGCTCGCGCGCCACTACGACGAAGTCACGCCCGCGCAAGTCTGGCGCGCCTGGACCGACCCGAAAGCGCTGAGTGTCTGGTTCGGCCCGGGCGAGGACAACTCGGTGATCCATGCCCGCACCGAGCTGCGCGTGGGTGGCGAATTTCGCGTGGCCTTTCGCATGGCCAACGGCGACGAGCACGACGTGAGCGGGATCTACCGCGAGGTCGTGCCGGACCGGAAACTGGTCTTCACCTGGGCCTGGCGCAGTACGCCAGAGCGCGAATCGCTGGTGACGGTGCTGCTCACGCCCACTGCCGGCGGCACGCAGATGGACTTTCTGCATGAGCAGTTCTGGGACGAGGCCGCGCGCGACGACCACGAGGGCGGCTGGCGGCCGACCTTCGACAAGCTGGCGCGCTTCCTGCGCACACAAGGACGGAAATCATGAACATGCGGATCGAGGAAAAGCACCCCGTGGTCTCGCGGGGCGAGTGGGTCAAGGCGGCGAGCCGCCTGCTGGCGCGCGAGAAAGAGCTGACGCGCCAGCGCGATCTGCTGGCCCAAGAGCGGCGCGAGCTGCCCTGGGTGCAGGTCGAAAAGGATTACCGCTTCCAGACGCACGAAGGCACCCGCAGCCTGGCCGATCTGTTCGGCGGCAACGAGCAGTTGATCATCTACCACTTCATGCTGGCGCCGGGTCAGAAGGATGGCTGCATCGGCTGCTCCTTCGTGCTCGACCATGTCGACGGCGCGGTGGTCCATCTGCAGCACCACGGCGTGAGCGTGGTGGTGGTGTCGCGCGCGCCTCTTGACGAGATCGCGCGCTACCGGACGCGCATGGGCTGGGGCGTGAATTGGGTGTCGTCGCACGGCAGCGACTTCAACTACGACTATCACGTGTCCTTCCGACTGGAGGACGTCGTGGCCGGCGAAGTCGACTACAACTTCAAGCGGCAGGCGCCCTGGGGCGAAGAGGCCTCCGGCGTCAGCGCCTTCCTGAAGGACGGCGAGGGCCGGATCTTTCACACCTACTCCTCCTACGGCCGCGGCGGCGAGGTGCTGCTGCCCGCCTACGCCCTGCTCGACATGACGCCGCTGGGTCGGCGCGAGCCGGCCGAGGGCGCCAAGATGACGAGCTGGGTCAAGCGCCACGACGAGTACGTCCCAGGTTCCCAGACAATGCCGCACGCCTGCTGCGGCTGAAGAAAGGAGCCATCCCATGCAGAAGATTTCACCCTTCCTGTGGTTCGACGGCAACGCCGAAGAAGCGATCGAGTTCTACACCTCGATCTTCAAGAACGCGCGCGTCACCAGCACGATTCCCGGGCCCGGGGGCAAGCCGATGGGCGCCTCTTTCACGCTCGAGGGCCAGGAGTTCATGGCGCTCAACGGCGGCCCGATGTTCAAGTTCACCGAAGCCATCTCCTTCCATGTGAACTGCGAGTCGCAGGAAGAGGTCGACTACTACTGGTCGCGCCTGGGAGCAGGCGGCACCGAGCAGCAATGCGGTTGGCTGAAAGACAAGTTCGGCCTCTCCTGGCAGATCATCCCCTCCGTGCTGAGCCGGATGCTGCAGGACAAGGACAGCGCCCGCGCCGGCCGGGCGATGCAGGCCATGCTGCAGATGGTGAAGATCGACATCGCCGGCCTGCAGAAAGCCTGCGACGGCGCCTGAAGCTCCGCTCAGCGCAGCGCGCAGAAGGGGCGGCCCTCCACGTCGGCCCAGATGCAGGCGCGGATGCAGGCGATCACGATGCGCGGATCTGTGACCGGTGGAACGGCACTGAGGCGTATCAGCATGATGATCTCCCTCCAACTCAAGGCGCCGGTTCGAGCATTCTGCGGATCTCGTAGCCGAGCAAGTGCCAGAAATAGGCCTCGGCCTCGTTCACGACGCGCAGGCGCGAACCGGTGGTGGGAGACACGCACTCGTAGCAGATGCGCCAACCGAGGCCATCTGCATCCTCATCCAGGTTCTTGTTCTGTTTCATGGCTTGCTCCTAGTTTCGGAAAGTCCGTTGGTAGGAGGTATAGGCCAATTGCCGCGCGGCCGGCAGCGGCGGGCGGCGGTTCGCGTCGTCAGCCGTGAATCGAAAGCCTTGTCCGCTTCGAGGCCGCAGATCGTTGTCGGAATTGGCTGACACGCGACGCATGCAAGGCGGCGCGGCCCGCCCCCTGCGGGGGCGCGGGCGGCCTTTCCGTCGAGGGGCCGGGCGGGTTTGCCGGCTGGGGATTGGGATCGTCCTGGCCCGGCATCGGCTCGGGCGGCGGCTCGTCGCTGCCGGGCTGCCTAGGGCGGTTGGCGGCGTCAGCCGCCCGTGGACTCTGATTCACGCACGAGCTCCTGCCGCCCCTTGGCAGTGACGCACAGCACCTGCGCCGCCTTGTGGAGCTGAGCGCCACCTTCCAGGGTATCGACGGGAGGAATCAAGGCCTCGACCAGTCCCGCCGCACGCAGCACCCGCAGGCGATCGATGTCTGCCGGTGCATACAGCGCCATGGGCAACTCCTTGTCGGCCAACTGCCGCAAAAGCTCCATAGGCATGTCAGAAGTCTCCTTTGGTGGATCACACGATTGTTGATGTTCTCGCCGCGACCGGCGCCAGCGCAAGTTTGTCCCTAATAGGATGGATGGTTTGCGCAGCCTCACTCGGCGTAAGCTTCGCCATGCCCTCCGGGCGATAGGACGGAACCTTGGAAGTAGACGACAACAACAAGCAACAGGCGCAACAGTACGACGCCAACCCTGTCCTGCCAATCGGCTGGCGCCTGGACATGAAACTTGGAGCCGACGCGCAAGGCGAACTGGGCGGCGTGGCGGAGCTGTGGGAAGGCCAGGACCTGCGCTGCCGCCTGGTGCTCACGCGTTACGGCCAGGACCGCGCCGCGGCGGTGCAGCGTGTCAATTCGCGCATTGCGTACTGGCTGTCCGAATGGCAAGCGCGGCCGCACACCGGCAGCACGCAATACGGGGAACTGGAATGAAAAACGGCGCCGATCAAGGCGCCGTTTTCATTTGGAGGAGAGGGAGGGATTCGAACCCTCGGTGGGCTATGAACCCACGCCTGATTTCGAGTCAGGTACATTAGACCACTCTGCCACCTCTCCGGTGTGTGTCTGTCGAGCCCAAGATTCTAGCAGAGCTTTTTCGCCCTCCCGATTTTCATCAGGGCTTGAGCACTTCCACCCCGCGCAGGTAGGGTCGCAGCGCCTGCGGCACCTTGATCGAGCCATCGGCCTGCTGGTGGTTTTCCAGCACCGCAACCAAGGTGCGCCCCACCGCCAGGCCGGAGCCGTTGAGGGTGTGCACCAGTTCGTTCTTGCCCTGCGCGTTCTTGAAGCGCGCTTGCAGGCGCCGGGCCTGGAAGGCCTCGCAGTTGGAGACCGAACTGATCTCTCGGTAGGTGTCCTGCGCTGGCAGCCAGACTTCCAGGTCGTAGGTCTTGGAAGAACAGAAACCCATGTCGCCGGTGCACAGCAGCACCACGCGGTAAGGCAGCTCCAGCGCTTGCAGCACGGCCTCGGCATGGCCGGTCATTTCCTCCAGCGCCGCGTAGCTCTTTTCGGGATGCGTGATCTGCACCATTTCGACCTTGTCGAACTGGTGCTGGCGGATCATGCCGCGCGTGTCGCGCCCCGCGCTGCCGGCCTCGGAGCGGAAGCACGGGCTGTGCGCCGTCAGCTTGATCGGCAACTGCGCCTCGGGCAACACCTCGTCGCGCACGAAGTTGGTCAGCGGCACCTCGGCCGTGGGGATCAGGTAGAGCGCCGACAGGTCGGGCATGGCCTCGCCCTCCTGCCCGCCCTTCCTGGCGGCGAACAGGTCGCCCTCGAACTTGGGCAGTTGCCCGGTGCCGCGCAAGGTCTCGCCGTTGACGATGTAGGGCACATAGCACTCGGTGTAGCCATGCTGCTCGGTCTGCATGTCCAGCATGAACTGCGCGAGCGCGCGGTGCAGCCGGGCGATCGTGCCCTTCATCACGGTGAAGCGCGAGCCGGCCAGCTTGACGCCGGTTTCGAAGTCCAGGCCCAGCGGGGCGCCGAGTTCGACATGATCCGCGGGCGCGAAGCCCAGCGGCGTAGCGGCCCCGCCGGCACCGCCCTGCGGGCTCCAGCGCCGCACTTCGACATTGGCCGTTTCGTCCTCGCCCACCGGCACGCTGGCGTGCGGCAGATTGGGCACCGCCAGCAGCAGTGCCTGCAGTTCGGGCTGGATCTCGTCCAGGCGCACGGCAGAGGATTCCTGCTCGCTCTTGAGCGCGTTGACCTCGGCCATGAGCGCGTCCACCGATTCGCCCTTGGCCTTGAGCGGCCCGATCTGCTTGTTCAGCGCATTGCGCTTGGCCTGGATCTCCTCGGTGCGGGTTTGCAGGCGCTTGCGTTCGGACTCGAGCGCGCTGAAGGCGGCGACGTCGAGATAGGGCTGGGGGTTCTTGCGCCTTTCCAGGCCGGCCACGGCGCCGGCGAGGTCTTTGCGTAACAGAGTGATATCGAGCATGCGTCCGATTTTAGGTGGCGGGGACAGCGGCTAGGATGCGGGCCTTCATCGCTTTTCCCACCCCCACAAGGAGCACGTGAAATGCAAGCCTATCTCAGCTTTGACGGCAACGCGGCCGAGGCCCTGTCCTTCTATGCGAAGTGCCTGAACGGAAAGATCGCCTTTTCGATGACCTTCGCCGAAAGCCCGATGGCGGCCGACACGCCCGACAGCCACAAGAAGAAGATCATGCATGCAACCCTGGAAGCGCGCGGCCAGCAGCTGATGGCCTCCGACATGCCGCCGGGCATGCCGCACGAGGGCTTCAAGGGCTTTTCACTGTCGGTGCAAGGCAAGGACGTGGCAGAAGGCAAGAAGCTCTTCGACGCGCTCTCGGCCGGCGGCAAGGTGACCATGCCATTTGCCGAGACCTTCTGGGCCAAGGGCTTCGGCATGCTGGAAGACAAGTTCGGCGTGCCGTGGATGGTCAACTGCGAACACTAACCGACGCAAAGCCTCAACTGAGGGTGGCCGGGTCCACGTTGGCGCCGCAGACGATCAGGCAGATCTTCTCGCCTTCGCGCGGCTGGTAGGCGCCGGTTTGCAGCGCGGCCAGGGGCAGCGCGGCGGCCGGCTCCACCGCCAGCTTGAGTTCCTGCCACAGCCATTGCTGGGCCGCGCGGATGGCCTCGTCGGGCAACAGCAGCGCATCGCGCACATGGGCCTGGGTGAGTTCCCAGGAGATGGCGCCGATGCGGCGGGCGCCCAGCGAATCGGCGGCGATGCCGCCGACCTCGACATCCACCGGCTCGCCGGCTTCGCGGGCGCGGTAGAGCGTGGGCGCGCGCTCGGGCTCGAGCGCGACGATGCGGCTCCTCGTTTCGAACCAGGCGGCCAGGCCGCCGATCAGGCCGCCGCCGCCCACGCTGACCAGCACCGTGTCGGGCAGGCCGCCCTGGGTTTCGATCTCGCGGCCCAGGGTGCCGGCTCCGGCCACCACTTCTTCCTGGTCATAGGCATGGGTGAGCAGTGCGCCAGTCTCGCGCTGGTGCGCCAGGCAGGCGGCCAGGGCGTCGGCATAGGCCGCGCCTTCGACCACCACGCGCGCGCCCAGCGAACGCAGGCGTGCACGCTTGGCCTCGGTCGATATGGCGGGCAGGAAAACTTCGCAAGGCACGCCCAGGGCCTGGGCGGCCGCCGCTGTGGCGATGCCGGCATTGCCGCCCGAAGCGACGACCACGCCGGCGTCCTGCCCGATGGGATGCGAGAGCAGCCGGTTCATCATGCCGCGCGCCTTGAAGCTGCCGCTGGCCTGCAGATGCTCCAGCTTGAGCCAGATCTCGACTCCGGCCTGCGCGATGCCGAAAGCCTGCGCCGGCAGCTTCCACAGCGGCGTCTGGCGCACGAAGCCACGGCCATGCGCTTGCAGGCGCTGCGCCGCCTGCTCGACCGCCTCGCGCCGGCTCACGAGATATGCCCCGGCGCGACCTGGTGATCCAGCTTCAGCCCCTTGGGCAGTGGGAACTTGATGGTTTCCTCGATGCCGCTCATCTTGCGCACGGACACCGCGCCGAGGGCGCGGATGCGCTCGATCACCTGTGTCACCAGCACCTCGGGCGCGGAAGCACCGGCGGTGAGGCCGACACGGGTCTTGCCTTCGAACCACTGGGGCTGCAGTTCATCGGCCGAATCGACCATGTAGCTTTCGGTGCCCAGGCGCTGCGCCAGCTCGCGCAGGCGGTTGCTGTTGGAGCTGGTGGGGCTGCCGACCACGATCACCAGGTCGACCTGCGGGCTGAGGATCTTCACCGCGTCCTGGCGGTTCTGCGTGGCATAGCAGATGTCCTGCTGCTTGGGCTCGCGCACCTTGGGAAAGCGCGCGCGCACGGCAGCTGCGATCTCGGCCGCGTCATCCACCGACAGGGTGGTCTGCGTCACCACGGCCAGCTTCTCGGCCTGCGCCGGCTGCACACGGGCCACGTCTTGCACGTCTTCCACCAGGTGGATGCCGCGGGAGAGCTGGCCCATGGTGCCCTCGACCTCGGGGTGGCCCTTGTGGCCGATCATGATGAACTCGAAGCCTTCCTTGGCGAGCTTGGCGACTTCCACGTGCACCTTGGTCACCAAGGGACAGGTGGCATCGAAGATGGAAAAACCGCGGGCGCGGGCCTCGGCCTGCACCGCCTTGCTCACGCCATGGGCGCTGAACACCAGGGTGCTGCCTGCCGGCACCTCGTCCAGTTCCTCGATGAAGATCGCGCCCTTGCCCTTGAGCTCGTTCACCACGTAGGTGTTGTGAACGATCTCGTGGCGCACGTAGATCGGCGCGCCGAACTTGGCCAGCGCCCGCTCGACGATCTCGATGGCGCGGTCCACGCCGGCGCAAAAGCCGCGAGGCTCGGCCAGGACGATCTCGTTGACCGCGCTCATAGCACTCCGATCAGCCGGACCTCGAAGGTCACGGCCTGCCCCGCGAGCGGGTGGTTGAAGTCCAAGCGCACCGCCGTGTCGCTGGTCTCGATCACCGCCCCGGCATAGCTGCCCTGCCCGTCGGGCGTGGGAAATTGCACCACGTCGCCGACGGCGTACTTCTCCAGCGGGTCGCCCATCTGCGCAAGCAGCTTGCGCGCCACCCATTGCAGCATCTCGGGGTTGCGCTCGCCGAAAGCCTCGCCTGGCGCCAGCTCGAAAGTGGTGTGCGTGCCCTCGGCCAGGCCGAGCAGGCGCTGCTCGACGGCCGGCGACAGCTCGCCCGTGCCCAGCGACAAGGTGGCCGGCTTGTCGTTGAAGGTGTTGATGACGTCGCCCGCCGGACCGGCCAGCCGGTAGTGCAGCGTGAGAAAAGAGCCGGGGATGACGACGGCAGCAGAGGTTGTCGCGGACAAGGTGGGAAGTCCCTTTTAAACTGAACCGCGTATTTTAGGGAGGGGTCAAAGGCCCCGAACAATCATGTCTTTCAGGGATTTGCCGCTGGATGCGCGTCCGCGCGAAAAGCTCATTGCGCGCGGCCCCGCCGCACTGGGCGACGCGGAACTGCTGGCCCTGCTGCTGCGCACCGGAATCGCCGGCAAGAACGTGCTGCAGCTCACACAAGAGCTGTTGGAGCAGTTCGGCGGCCTGGCGGGCCGGCTGCACGCCAGCCTGGCGGACCTGGCCCGCATCAAGGGCCTGGGCGGCAGCGCCAAGCGGGCCGAACTCAGCGCGGTGCTCGAACTGGCGCGCCGCGCGCTGGCCGAACAGTTGAAGGAGCGCCCGGCCTTCGATATGCCGGATGCCGTCAAGAACTACCTGCGCCTGGCCATCGGCGCCCGCCCGCATGAAGTCTTTGCCGTGCTCTTCCTGGACGCGCAGCATCGGCTGATTGCTGTCGAAGAGCTGTTTCGCGGCACGCTGACACAGACCAGCGTCTACCCGCGTGAAGTCGTGGCGCGCGCCCTGCACTTGCATGCGGCAGCGGTGGTGCTGGCGCACAACACCCCAGCGGCTGCGCCGAGCCCTCGCGCGCCGACGAGGCGCTCACGCAGAACCTGAAGGCCGCGCTGGCGCTGGTGGATGTGCGGGTGCTCGACCATGTGATCGTCGGCCAGGGCGTGGCGCTCTCGATGGCGGAACGGGGGTTGGTCTAGTCCCGTACGATCCGGCCATGGCCTCCAAAGGACCCCCACTCAAGAATCTGGCCGAGCTCAAGACCATTGCGCGCCAACTCGCCGAGCAGCGCGAACGCGAAGCGGCCGAAGCGGCCGCACGCGCCGCCGCACAGCAGAAGCAGCAGTCCGACCAGAACCTGTTCGCCCGCGCCATCGGCGCCACCCAACCGCTGGCCAAGCGCAAGGTAGCGGTGGCGCTCGCGCCCGAGCCGCCGGCTCCCATCCCCGTGCAGCATCAGCTCGACGAACAGCGCGTGCTGCGCGAATCGCTGTCCGACGAGTTCGACGTGACCACCCTGCTCGACGCCGACGACGCCATGAGCTTTCGTCGCCCCGGCATCGGCACCGATGTCACGCGCAAGCTGCGCGCGGGCGAATGGTCCATCCAGCGCGAGATCGACCTGCACGGCCTGCGCAGCGACGACGCGCGCGAAGCCCTGTCGAAATTCATCCGCGGCGCCCACAAGCAGGGCCTGCGCTGCGTGCGCGTGGTGCACGGCAAGGGCCTGGGCTCGCCCGGCAAGCAGCCGGTACTCAAGACCAAGGCGCAGCGCTGGCTGATCCAGAAGAGCGAAGTGCTGGCCTTCGTGCAGGCCAAGCCAGCCGAGGGCGGCGCCGGCGCGATGCTGGTGCTGCTGGCGCCAGTAACGCGCTAGCCCCTCAGGCCAGCAGGCTCTTGAGCGGCACCGCCGGGTCTGCTGCCTGCTCCGGCGCCGGGTTGCGGCCCGCTTCCAGGAGCTTGCGGCTCATCATGTGATCGACCGGAGCGTTGACCGATTCGACGCAGGTCAACTGGCCATTGACGTAGTGCAGCAGCGAAAAGGCGCTGTCGTTGGCGCCCGGCCGGCGCACGCTGGTCAGCCCGGGTGTGCCTTCCGCCGGCACGAGGCCTGCCATCTGCAGGCGCAGACTGCCCTGATCCGACCAGAACCATGGCACCGCGTCATGCGGG
>DATILH010000186.1:0-20626 GCA_035476655.1 Variovorax sp. | reverse complement strand
GTCGAAGCGAATCAGCAAATTTTCCGTCCCGGAACCGGAGCGCATCGCCTTTGTTTCCGAGATCCCGAAAACAAGTGTCGGAAAGATCAACAAGAAAGTGCTGCGCGAGCTTTCCGCCTGAGCCGATCGACGATTACCCTGCTGCCGTACCCTACTGCGCAGACTGAAGGAATACGTCGCCTCAACGCTTCGCGAACATCGAAGTCGAAAAGCACTTCCCTCGGTTCATTTCATCAACGCCACCCCCTCGCGCACTGGCCGCTCGAGGGGCATTACGGCCTGGTGTGCGACAGCGCGGCCAGCAGCGGTCAAGAGGGGGCGCTACGCATCCACGCATCGGCCATTGAAGTAGTTGTTCCGCGCGCCTGCTGCGCCTAAGCTGAGTCTTTAGACAAGGAGCCCGCCATGGCAATCCCAGCTGAAGAACTCAGCAAGCTCGCCGCCAAATCGCAGGCTTTTCAGAAGGGCCTGGGTGGTGTCTCATTGGTCGACTTCGAGACTTGGATGGATGACAAGTGGGTGCTGCCGTACGGTATAAAACTGCAGGCCCTGTTCCACGACGCCATCAAGAAAACCAACGTTTTGGGCGCCTACAATGGGGCTTGCTTGCGATTCAGCGCGCTGGACCTATCCAAGGTTGTGCGTAGCAACTTGGGGCCCGACCAGCCATGCATCACGACGCTCATCGGCCTAGTGAACGACTTGAGGATTGAGCTGCCGGGAGGGGGGGACTTCGATCCAATGGAGATCGTCCTTCTGCAACCCAGTTCTGCGGTGGCCGGAGGCAAGGACAGGAAGAAACTGTTCAAGTCGCAGATCAAGGCCAGTGTCAGCCTTCTTAAAGCGGCGACCGCGCTTCTGAACTATCTGAGCGACCTCGCGGCTAGCGGCCCCCAGACGGAGGCGAACCTCAATTTCCGCTTCTTGGTGTCATGTGATTTCTACAAGAGCGCGAAGGGCTTGCCTGACGGACATTGCCACTTGAGTATTCACAAGACGTTGTATGAGAGGGTCGCCGTCATGAAGCCACGACGTGATTAGGGCCCCTTGCCCCGGCCGTTCGCCTTCAGCTTCGGACCCACAACGGCTTTACGCCTTGCTCTGAAGCTGCCGCTCATGAACTTCGAACGGCAATTCGCGTCCCGTCAAGGCCAATTCAGGCCGCCCCAATCCCTTCGACCAAGCGGCCCGCCGGCACGCCGTTCTTCAGCCCCGCAGTGAACGCCAGCATCCGGTCAATCGGCACCCGTGCCCGCAAGCCCAGCGCCGGATCCACATGCACCTCACCGGCGCCTGTCTCCAGCGCATTCGCCACGGCCGCCAACCCGTTCATCGCCATCCACGGGCAGTGCGCGCAGCTCTTGCAGGTGGCGCCGTTGCCCGCGGTGGGCGCTTCGATGAAAGTCTTTCCGGGATTGAGCGCACGCAGCTTGTGCAGCATGCCGTTGTCGGTGGCAACGATGAACTCGCGCGCGTCCATGCTGCGGGCCGCGTTCAGGATGCCCGAGGTGGAGCCCACCGCGTCGGCCAGCGCAATCACATCGGCCGAGGCTTCCGGATGCACCAGCACCTTGGCGAGCGGATGGGCCTTCTTGAGCAGGTCCAGCTCCAGCGCCTTGAACTCGTCGTGCACGATGCAGGCGCCGTTCCAGCTGATCATGTCGGCGCCGGTCTGGCAGCGGATGTAGTCGCCCAGGTGGCGGTCCGGCGCCCACAGGATCTTCTGGCCCTGGGCATGCAGCGCGCTCACCACGTCCAGCGCGCAACTGGATGTCACCATCCAGTCGGCGCGCGCCTTCACGGCGGCGCTGGTGTTGGCGTAGACCACCACGGTGCGGTCCGGGTGCTGGTCGCAGAAGGCGCTGAACTCGTCGACCGGGCAGCCCAGGTCGAGCGAACAGGTGGCGTCCAGGTCGGGCATCAGCACGCGCTTGTGCGGCGACAAAATCTTGGCGCTCTCGCCCATGAAGCGAACGCCCGACACCACCAGCGTGCTCGCCGCATGGTCGCGGCCGAAGCGCGCCATCTCCAGCGAATCGCTGACCAGGCCGCCGGTTTCCTCGGCCAGGTCCTGCAGGTCGGGATGCACATAGAAGTGCGACACCATCACCGCATCGCGCTCGCGCAGCAGGCGGCGGATCTTGTCCTTCAGCGCCTCGCGCTCATCGCGCGAGGGCTCGGGCGGCACGCGGGCCCAGGCATGGCGTGTCTCGCAGACGCCGCCGTCGCCGGCGGCCTGCTCGTATTCGACATCGACGATCGCCGATTCCATTTCAGATCACTCCTCCTGGAAGCGCATCGAGAAATCGATGGCTTTCACATCCTTGGTCAGGCCGCCGATCGAGATGCGGTCCACGCCGGTCTCGGCCAGGGCGCGCAGACCGTCGAGCGTGACGCCACCCGAGATCTCCAGCACCGCGCGCGCGTCCTCGTTCGCCTGCTCGTTGCGCGCCACAGCCGCGCGCAGGGTGGGCAGGTCCATATTGTCCAACAGCACCATTCGCGCACCGGCCATCAGGGCTTCGTCCAACTGGGCCAGTGTCTCGACCTCGATCTGAACGAACTTCGCCTGGTGCGCCACCGCCTGGGCCGCCTGCAGCGCGGCACGCACGCCGCCGGCCGCGGCGATGTGGTTTTCCTTGATCAGGATGGCGTCATACAGGCCGATGCGGTGGTTGCTGCCGCCGCCGGTGCGAACCGCGTATTTCTGCGCCAGGCGCAGGCCCGGCAAGGTCTTGCGCGTGTCGACGATCTGGCAGCGGGTGCCGCGCACGGCGTCCACGTGCAGCGCAGTGCGGGTCGCGACCGCGCTCAGCAGTTGCAGGAAGTTGAGGGCACTGCGCTCCGCCGTCAGCAGGGCGCGGGCGCTGCCGCGCAGTTCCAGCACCACCTGATCGGCCTCGCAGCGTGCGCCTTCGGCCACATGCCAGACGATCTGGGCCTGCGGCTCGAGTTGTCGCACAACCGCCTCGACCCAGGGCGCGCCGCACAGCACGGCGCTTTCTCGGGCCAGCACGCGGGCCGTGGCGCGGCGTCCGGCGGGCACCAGCGCGGCAGTGAGGTCGCCGTCGCCGACGTCTTCCTCCAAGGCGCGACGGGCGTCGGCCTGCGCCAGTTCGGCCAGCTGGCGGGCCGAAAAATCAAAGCTGTTCATCTCGAAAAAAGGGAAAAAGGAGCCGCGCGACGCCTTCGCCGCCCAGTGGCCCAACTTTAACCGGCCGCGCCCGACCCCTTGTCTCACCTGCATTTGCGCGCTGCCAGCGCGCTAGCGTGCGCTGGGCGCAACGACTGCCGGCAGCGCCGGGCTGAACGCGCCTTCGGCATCCGCCAGGATGCGCTGCAGGATCTCCGGCACCTCGAACAGCGCCTTGTTCTGCACGCGCCCGGTGGCGGCCCGGTAGGTCTCCAGCTTCTCCACCATCTCTGCGACAGCCTCGTCCACCTTGGCAAAGCTCTTGCAGACGATGCCAACGCCCTGCTCGCGCACCCACTGCGCGTTGTAGCGCTCCTGCGGCATGGTGTGGCGATTGCGCACCACGATCACCGGCAGGCGCATCTGCACCGCCTCGCTCACGCTGCCCGGGCCAGGCTTGCCGATGAAGAAGTCGGCCAGTTGCATGTAGCGCGCCACCTCGGGCGTGAAGCCCAGCACCAGGCGCGGCGCCTTCGCGGGCAGCGCGCGCAGGGCCTTGGCCAGCCGCTCGTTGTGGCCGCACACCAGGATCAGCGGCGTGTCGGCCAGCTTCTTCGCGATGCTCAGCATCACCTGCGAGCCCTGCCCGCCGAACAGCACCAGCCCGGTCGGCCGCGCCGGATCCAGCCCCAGGCGGAGGCGCTCGGCCGCGCGGTCGATGGGCGACAGGTCGTAGAAGCCGCTGCGGATCAGCATGCCGGAGCTGGCGTGGACATGCGCCTGGTCATGCCCGGCGGCACGCGCCTGCTGCACCGCCTTGGCCGAGCCGCAGATGAAGTGCTGCGCCTGGCCGGGCTCGATCCAGAAATGGGGCGGGTGGTCCGCCAGGTCGGTCAGCAGCGTCACGTAGGGCACGCCCGGCAGGCTGGAGGCCAGCGACTCGTGCAGCGCGCGGTTGAAGTTGGGGATCAGCGAGACCACCAGGTCCGGCTCGCTGGCCAGCCAATGGCGCTGCAGGCGCCGCACCAGCGGGGCATGGCCGAGGCGGATCAGGCCCTGCAGCAGCTTCAGTTCCTGCGCCAGGCCCACCGTCCAGCCGCGCGCCAGCCGCTTGTTGTACAGATCCTCCGGGTCCATGCCGGTCAGCCTGCGAAAGCCGTCCTGGGGATCGAGTACCTCGCGCAGATTGACCAGGCGCACCGTCCAGGGCAGGCCGGCACGCGCGATGGCCGCCTCCAGCGCCAGTGCCGAGGCGCGATGCCCGCCGCCGGCGTTGAAGTAGATCAGGTCGACGCTTGCGGCCTTCATGCAGTGGCCGCCGCCGCGCGGGCGGTGCGCGCCGCCTTGCTGGCCACCGGCATGTGCTCGGCCCATTGCAGCACTTCCAGGCGCCCGTCGGCATGCTCGGCCAGGGCGGTGAGGCTTTCCACCCAGTCGCCGTCGTTGGCATACAGGATGCCGTCGATGTCGCGCAGTTCGGCGTGGTGGATATGGCCGCAGACCACGCCTTGCAGGCCGCGCTTGCGCGCCTCGCGCGCCACTGCGTTCTCGAAGTCGCCGACATAGCTCACTGCGCGCTTGACCTTGAGCTTCAGGTACTTCGAGAGCGACCAGTAGGGCAGCCCCATGCGGGCGCGCAGCGAGTTCAGGTGCCGGTTGAGCTTCAGCGTGAATTCGTAGAGCGAGTCGCCCACATGCGCCAGCCACTTGGCGCACTGGATCACGCCGTCGAACAGGTCGCCGTGGATGATCCAGAGCTTGCGCCCGTCGGCCGTCTCGTGAACCCACTCCTCGGCCACCTCGATGCCGCCGAAGGTGTGGTTCAAGTACTTGCGTGCGAATTCGTCATGGTTGCCCGGCACGAAGATCACCCGCGTGCCACGGCGCGCCTTGCGCAGCAGCTTCTGGATGACGTCGTTGTGGGCCTGCGGCCAGTACCACTGCCGGCGCAGCTGCCAGCCGTCGATGATGTCGCCGACCAGGAACAGCGTCTCGCACTCGGTGTGCTTCAGGAAGTCGAGCAGCGCCTTGGCCTGGCAGCCGGGCGTGCCCAGGTGCAGGTCGGAGATCCACAGGGTGCGAAACTTCTGTGGCGGCCGGGTGACGATGTCATCCGCGCCGGCCACTTCCTTGTCAGGTGTGACCGAATCGCGCCATGCGGCAAGAAAGGCGTCGTCGCGTTGCATGGACCGTCATGCTCGGGCCCGCGCATGTCGGCACCATGTCGGAGCCATGAACTTCGGATGACATGGCCGGACCGTTGTCCGGCCGCTACTTGTCGTGACGCAGGTAGGTGGCCTGGCGCGGCAACAACAGGCTGACCAGGAAGACCACCGCCATCATGGCCGTGACATACCAGTAAAACAAGGATTCGTGACCGATCGACTTCAGGCCCAGCGCTACGTACTCCGCGCTGCCGCCGAAGATGGCGTTGCCCACCGCGTATGACAGGCCGACACCCAGCGCCCGCACTTCCGGCGGAAACATCTCGGCCTTCACGATTCCGCTGATCGAGGTGTAGAAGCTCACCACCGCCAGGGCGATGATGATCAGCACCCCTGCCAGCATGGGGCTGATCACGTTCTGCAGGCTGCTCAGCACGGGCACGGTCATGAGCGTGCCCAGGGCGCCGAAGAGCAGCATGTTGCTGCGCCGCCCGATGCGGTCCGACAGCGCGCCGAACACCGGCTGCATGCACATGTAGATGAACAGGCAGGCCGTCATGACGTTGCTGGCGGTCTTGATCGACATGCCGGCCGAGTTCACCAGGTACTTCTGCATGTAGGTGGTGAAGGTATAGAAGATCAGCGAGCCGCCGGCCGTGTAGCCCAGCACCAGGAAGAAGGCGCGCTTGTGGTGCTTGAACAGCTCGGCCATGGTGCCCGCGCCCTTGGCGGCGCGCGTCTGCGTGCGGGCGGTCTCGGTCAGCCCGCGGCGCAGCATGAGTGCCACCACGGCGGCGACGGCGCCCAGCACGAAGGGAATGCGCCAGCCCCAGCTCCGCAGTTCGGCTTCGTCAAGGAACTGCTGCAACACCACCAGGGCCACCACGGCCAGCAACTGGCCGCCGATCAAGGTCACGTACTGGAAGGAAGAGAAGAAGCCGCGCTGACCACGCATCGCCACTTCGCTCATGTAGGTGGCCGTGGTGCCGTACTCGCCGCCGACCGACAGCCCCTGCAGCAAGCGGGCGGCCAGCAGCAGGGCCGGCGCCGCGGCGCCGATGGTGGCGTAGGTGGGCAGGCAGGCGATCACCAGCGAGCCCACGCACATCATGGTCACGGAGGCAACCATCGAGGTCTTGCGGCCCTTGCGGTCGGCCAGGCGGCCGAACAGCCAGCCGCCGATCGGGCGCATCAGGAAGCCGGCGGCAAACACGCCGGCCGTGTTCAAGAGCTGGACGGTCGGGTCCGACTTGGGGAAGAACGCAGGCGCGAAATAGATGGCGCAGAAGGCGTAGACATAAAAGTCGAACCACTCCACCAGGTTGCCGGACGAGGCGGCCAGGATGGCGAAGATGCGCTTGCGTTTTTCCTCGAAGGTGTAGGGGGCGTGGGTGGTGTCGGCGCGGGCTGCGTCCGGGCTGGCGACACCGGCGCTGGCGCTGGCAATGGCAGTCATTGGAGGGGGATCCTTGTCTCAGATGGTGGCCAGCCGCGAGGACGCGGGAAGCCGTGCGGCCGAGTCTGATCTGCCGCGGCCGCGCCGTCGTCCGTAGCGTCCGGCCGCCCGGCTACGTACCAGTACGCAAGGGTTAACCCTTGGTCGCTCTTCCACCGGACTAGAGCCCGTGCTCGCGCAGGAAGCGGTCGAGTTCGAGGCTGCTCGACAGGCCTAGCTTGGCAAACAGATGGGCGCGATGCGTTTCCACCGTGCGCAGCTCCAGCGGCGCGAGTTCCTGGGCGATCCGCTTGTTGGGCAGGCCCTCGGCCACCAGCCTGGCCACCTGCATCTCACGCGGCGTCAGCTTGGCCCACAGCGCCTGCGCGGCCTGGCGTGCCTGCCGGCGCACGGCGTTCTCCTGCGCCTTTTGCAGGGCGCGGGCGACGCTGTCGAGCAGGCGCTTGTCCTCGCAGGGCTTTTCCAGCCAGCCGAAGGCGCCGTTCTGCACGGCCTCGACCGCAATGGGGATGTCGCCGTGGCCGGACAGGAACACCGCCACCAGGGGGCTGTCCTGCGCGCGCAGCGCATCGAACACCTGCAGCCCGCTCATGCCGTCCATGCGCAGATCCAGGATGACGCAGCCCGCGCGCTGCAGGTCGGCGCCCGCCAGGAAGGCCTCGCCGGAGGCGAAGGCCTGCACCGCATAGCCGCGCGAGAGCAGCAACAGGCCCAGGGAGCGGCGCACGGCCTCGTCGTCGTCCACGACGCACAGTTGGTTTGCCAGCGTGTTCACGGGGAGATTTCCAGTTCCACTGTGAAAACCGTGCCGCCCCCCGCCCGGTCGGCAAAGGACAGGCGGCCGCGGTGGGCCTCGACGATGGTGCGGCAGATGTTCAGGCCCAGCCCCAGGCCGCCCGCCTTGGTGGTGAAGAAGGGCGCGAACACCTGCTCGGCCAGGCGGGCATCGATGCCCGAGCCGCAGTCCGCCAAGCGGATCTGCATGCGGCCATCGACAACCTCGGCCTCGACATCCACCGTCCGCCGCTCCGGCGGCGTCGCCTCCATGGCCTGCAGGCTGTTGGAGACCAGGTTCAGCAGCACCTGCTCCAGCAGCACGCGGTCGCCGCGCACGCAGGGCAGCGAGAGCGGGATGCGCACCTCGGCCCGGGCCTGCCGCTGCCGCAGCTCGCCCCGCAGCAAGGCCAATGCGTTCTCCACCAGGGCAGCCACGGCGAAGTCTTCGGCGCCGGCGGTGCGCTGGCGCACGAAGCCGCGGATGCGGCGCACGATCTCGGCGCTGCGCTGGGCCTGGACCACGATCTCATCCAGGCTGCTGGCCAGCAGCCCACGATCGCCCTGCTCCGCGAAGGCCTTGGCCGCACTGGCGAAGTTGTTCAGCGCCATCAGCGGCTGGTTCAGCTCGTGGGCCAGCGTGGAGGCCATTTCGCCCAGGCTGGCCAGGCGCTGCGCGTGCTGCAGCTGTTCCTCGTTCTGGCGTTGGCGCAACTCGGCGCGCTTCTGCTCCGTGATGTCCACCACCGAACTCATCCAGCCGCTGTGGCGGCCGCCTGCATCGATCAGCTGCGCCGTGTAGACCATGGTGATGACCTCGTGCCCGTCGCGGTGCTGCAGGCGCGACTCGAAGCCGGAACGCGCGGTCTGCCCGCTCATCATGGCCTCGTAGTGCCGCCAGTGCTGCGCCACGTCGTCGGGATGCCAGTAGGGATAGGGCGGCAGCCGCCCGAGCAGTTCGTCTGCACCGTAGCCGGTCATCGCGCAGAAGGCCGGGTTGACGTAGATGATGCGGCCCTCCAGGTCGCGTGCACGCATGCCCACGAGCAGGGAATCTTCCATCGCCTTGCGGAACGCGTGGGCCTCGTCCAGGTCGTGGGTGCGCTCGCGCACCCGCAGCTCCAGGTCGCGCCGCGCATCGCGCTGCTCGGCAAAGCGGCGCTCGCGCAGCTGCCAGTACATGCCGCCCAGCAGCAGCAGGCCCGCGCACAGCAGGCCCAGCATCCAGGTGCGCTGGCGTGCGCGGGTGGCCTCCGATTGATCGGCCATCACCGTCAGGGTCCAGCCCAGCTCGGGCAGCGCCTGGTCCACCGCCAGGAAGCGGCGCGTGCGTCCGCCCATGTCGGTGCGCACCAGGTAGCCCGGCAGCCCGCCGCCGGGCTCCACCGTCCAGTGCAGCGGCGGGAAGTTGGTGCGCGTGCCATATTGCTGTTCGCGCTTGAGCTCATCCAGGCCGGCGGCGCTAAGGGGCCGCATGGCCTGGTACATCCACGCCGGAACCGAGCTCATGAAGACGATGCCGCGCGCATCGGTCAAGAGGATCGGGTCGCGCACATTGGCCCAGGCCTCCTGGAGCTCGCGCAGGCTGACCTTGACGGTCACCACACCGAGCACGCCGCCGCCTTCGGAGCGCACCGGCGCCGACATGAACAGCCCCGGCTCGCCGGTGGTCTGCCCCACGCCGTAGAACAGGCCGCGGAGGCCTTCGCGGGCGTCGATGAAGTAGGGCCGGTTGGCGTAGGACTCGCCGACGAAGCTCTGCGGCGTCGCCCAGTTGCTTGCGGCCAGGGTCAGGCCCTGCAGGTCGACCAGGTAGAGCGCGTCCGAGCCGGCGCGCCGGTTCATCTCCTCGATGTAGCGGTTGGCGCGCTGCCGCGCGGCCGGGTCGCGGGGGCGGGCCAGCAGGTCCAGCACGTCCGGATGCAGGCCCGCGGTGAACGGCAGGTAGCCATACTTGCCCGCGGCATCGCGCAGGCCCAGCGCATGGAGTTCCATCGCGCTGCGGATCGCGTCCGCCTGGAAACCCGCTTCACGCCGCGCAGCCCATTCGCCGGCCGCGCCGATCAGCAGCAAGGCCAAGGCCAGCACGGCCGTCCAGGCGAACAGCGTGCGACGGCGATGGCGGGGTCTGGGAGTCGACGGTTCGGGCGTGGGAAGCGGCATGGGAATTCGGGCTCGACCGGCGCGGCGGCCCAAATTGTGCCCTGAGCGAATGCGCTACCGATCCTTGCCCTGCCGCCGCACAACCAACCAGCCGGCCACCACGGTGAAGCTCAGCACGATCGCCACCAGCACCCAGAAGCCGCTCGGGTCATCGGCCAGCGGGATGCCGCCCACGTTCATGCCGAACAGGCCGGCCAGGATATTGATGGGCAGGGCCAGCACTGTCACGATGGTCAGCACGAACAGGCTGCGGCTGTTGTCCTCGTTGACGCTGGCTGCAATCTCTTCCTGCAGCAGCTTGATGCGCTCCTGCAGCGACTGCATGTCGCGCAGCACGACCGAGAACTCCTCGGTGGCGGCGCGCAGCTCCAGCACGTCGCCCGCGGCCATCCAGCCCGGCGGGTTCTGCAGCAGGCGAAACAGCGCCGCCGGCTCCGGCGCCAGGAGGCGCTGCAGGCGCACCAGCACGCGGCGCAGGCCACCCAGGCGGGCGCGCCTGGTCGCTAGGCGGCCAGCCAGCAGCTGGTCTTCGATCTTGTCGACCCGGTCGGTGGCCGAGCGCACGATGCCCACCAGCACATCGGCCTGGGTGCGCATCAGGCGCTCCAGCAGGTCGGCGGTGGAGCGGATCACATCGCCCCGGTTGATGGCGGTGCGCAGCCGGTCGGCCGAGCGCAGCGGGTTGCGCCGGGCCGTCAGCACCAGGCGGCGGTCGACGCTGATCCAGAGCGTGGAGATGTCGGAGGCGTCCAGCTCGAAGTCGAAGTGCACGTCGTTGATGACGGCGTTGAGCGCCTCCTCGACACGCTCGATGCGGGTGGAGTAGATGCCGTCGTGCAACATCTCGAAGAAGTCGGGCGACAGACCGGCATGGCGCGCCAGCCAGCGCTCGGCCGCCATATGCGCCAGGTTGAAGTGCAGCCAGGCGAAGCCGCTCGCCTCCATGCCGCCCTCCAGCCAGCGCGCGGCGGCACTCGAGCCAAGCGGCCGGCCGATGCCGTCCGCGCCGAACAGGAAGCCACAGATCAGACCGGCTTCATCGCCGCCATAGTTCGCGGCGGTACTGGCTTCGAGGAGGTTCAGGGGACGGACACATGACGGCAAGACAAGCTCGCCATGCTCCGCCACTCATGTGTCAGCCATGTGTCACGCCGCCGTCACGAAGGCGCGAGAGAGTTTCTCTTCAGGCAAGCGCCAGCCAGGCGCGCCGAAGCAGCAGGGCGAAAGCGATTGCAATGGCCAAGGCCAACACCACTGCCACCAATGGCGCCCCACAACCATCGGGGCTGGCCTGCGACGCCTTGGCAGGCATCGCCACCGGCGATTCGGCCTTCGTGAAAGGGCTGAAGATCGCGCCGCCTTGCGTCACGCCTTCGTCATGTGACAGCACCGGCGGCTTGTCGTGCGGCTCGGGCCGGGGCTGCTGCTGGGCCACGGGCGTCGGCGGCGCTTCGTCCTGGTTGAAGTCGGTTTGCGCATGCGCCAGCAAGGGCGAGAGCGCCAGCAGCAGCGTGCCGGCAAGTCGGACGAGGTGGGCCATGCGCCGGCATTCTTCGGCGCCATGGTGACAGAGCGGTGACCCAGAGGATGGACCCACTAAGTCATCGGCCTCTTCCCCGTCCCGGGCTGCGCGCGTGGTTCGAGGCGCGGCGCGCCAGCTTTGCCGGCGCGCTGAAGGACATCGGCCTGCCGGACAACCACCTGTGGATCGCCCTCTTCTTCTTCAGCACCGGCGTGGAAGTGGGCCAGCTGCTGACGGTGGCGCTGGCCTGGCTGATCCATCGTGCCCTGCGTTCCTGGCCGGCCATGGCGCAGGCGCGCTTGGCTACCCTCTATGCCATCGGCACCCTGGCGGCCTACTGGTCCCTGACGCGCATCGCGGCCATGGCGGCCTGAATCCAGGCGCCCTTCCTCCGCGTATCACGCGGTAGTGAACAACGCGCCCTTTTTTACTTGAGCGATTCATGCGCCTGATGTTGCCGCACCCGCGCTCTGCCGCCATCGCCTCCTGCCTGCTGTGGGCCGGCAGTTGCGCCACCGCGTGGGCCCAGACCGACCACCTGCCCGAGATCCAGGTGCGCGGCCCGCGGGACGCCACCATCGGCACCGCCGACAGCGCCAGCGAGGGCGCGGCCGAGCGCGAGTCCTTCCAGTCGCGCCCCAAGTTGCGGCCGGGCGACATCGTGGAGGCGGTGCCAGGCGTGGTCGCCACCCAGCACTCGGGCGATGGCAAGGCCAACCAGTACTTCCTGCGCGGCTTCAACCTGGACCACGGCACCGACTTCGCCATGACGGTGGACGGCATGCCGGTCAACATGCCTACGCACGGCCATGGCCAGGGCTATGCCGACTTGAACTTCCTGATTCCGGAACTGGTGTCGGGTGTGCGCTACCGCAAGGGCCCCTACTTCGTCGAGAACGGCGACTTCTCGCTGGCCGGCAGCGCCAGTATGGACTATGTGAGCGCGCTGCCGGCGCCCTTCGCCGAACTGACATTGGGGCAGAACAACTTCAGGCGCCTCCTGGCCGGCGGCTCGCATACGGTGCAAGACCAGACCTGGCTGGCCGCCGTCGAACTGCAAGCCAACGACGGCCCGTGGGATGTACCGGAAGACCTGCGCAAGGCCAACGCGGTGCTGCGCTATTCGCAAGGCAGCCCGACGCGCGGCTTCAGCCTCACCGGCATGGCCTACAAGAGCGACTGGACCGCCACCGATCAGATCCCGCAGCGCGCGATCGACTCCGGCGAGCTGGGCCGTTTCAGCTCGCTCAACAGCACCGACGGCGGCAACACGCGTCGCCTGAGCCTGTCGGGCAAGTGGTTCGACAACACGCCCGAGGGCCAGACGCAGATCAGCGCCTATGCCATGGACTACCGCTTCGACCTGTTCTCCGACTTCACCTACTTCCTCAACAACCCCGAGCTGGGCGACCAGTTCGAGCAGACCGACCGGCGCCGCGTCTTCAGTGCCCAGGCCTCGCATGCCATGCCAAACAAGCTGGGCGGCCTGGACGGCATCCTGAGCTTTGGCGCGCAATGGCGCGGCGATCGCATCGACAGCGTGGGCCTTCACAACACGCAGTTCCGCGAGCGCTATCAGACTATCCGCGACGACAAGGTCTCGCAGGACCTGCTCTCGGCCTATGGCCAGCAACTGGTGAACTTCAGCGATCGCTGGCGCGGCTATGTGGGCCTGCGCGGGGACTATCTGCGCTACGACGTGGAAGGCCGCGAGCCGGTCTTCGGCCCCGGCAACAGCGGCAGCGGCAGCGACTCGCTCGTCAGCCCGAAGGCCGGCCTGGCCTTCACCGTGACGCCGGCGCATGAGCTCTACCTCAACGCCGGCAGCGGCTACCACAGCAACGACGTGCGCGGCGCCACCATCACGCTCGATCCGCAGACCGGGCTGCCGGCCGACCGGGTGCCGGCACTGGTCAAGGGCCGCGGCGCGGAGCTGGGCTGGCGCTTTGCGCCCAGCGACACCTTCAGCCTGACCACGGCGCTGTGGATGCTGAACCTGGATTCCGAACTCGTCTATGTGGGCGACGCCGGGACCACCGAACCGGGACGGCCCAGCCACCGGCGCGGTATCGAGGCCAGCCTGCGCTGGACGCCTTCATCGCAGTGGCGCTTCGAACTCGACGGCGGGATTTCCCGCGCGCGTTTCACCGGCCTGGCGCCGGAAGGCGAAGGCAACTACATCGACAACGCAATCGAGACCGGCGTCTCGGCGGGCGTGGTGTGGACCCACGGCCCGTTGATGGCGACCTTGCGCCTGCGCTACATGGGCCCGCGTGCGCTGGACACCACCAACACGGTGCGTTCCAGTTCCACCACCTTGCTCAACTTCGGCTCGCGCTACGCGGTGGACAAGAACCTGACGCTGGGCCTGGACATCTTCAACCTGACCGGCAGCAGAGGCAACGACATCGAGTATTTCTATGCCTCGTGTACCGCGGGCGAAGTGGCCAGCGGAGCCTGCGGTGGAGGCATCGACGACAGGCACATCCACCCGATGGAGCCCCGTACGGTGCGGGTGAGCGCGCGCTGGACGTTTTGAGTCGCAAGCTCGCTCGGCGATTGGCAGACTCGGCAACGAAGTACAAGCCACTGCGCTAGCCCGCGCCGCAGTCCAGGGTCTCCCTGGGTTTATACGAGTGTACAACGTAATTGTACGATCGTACAGTTCGCGGCATCCAGCGCTGGCAACACCCCTGAGCTTCCCTCTGCAAGACACGAAGAACACCCCATGTCCCGCCGCTTCGTCGACCTTTCCATCCTTCTCGAAAACGACGTCGCCTCCGACCCGCCCGGGCTGGAGCCGCGCATCGAATACTTCACCCACGAGAACACCTATGAGCAGATCGCGCCCTTTTTTCCCGGCCTGCGCCGGCAGGACCTGCCCGATGGCGAAGGCTGGGCAGTCGAAAAGGTGCAGCTCTCGACCCACAACGGCACCCACCTCGATGCCCCCTATCACTTCCACAGCACGATGGACGGCGCGCTGGGCGACAAGAAGAAATCGATAGCGATCCACGAGGTGCCGCTGGAATGGTGTTTCCAGCCGGGCGTGAAGCTGGACTTCCGCCATTTCGAGGACGGCTACGTGGTAACGGCCGCCGACGTCGAGGCCGAGCTGAAGCGCATCGGCCACACGCTGGCTCCGCTGGAGATCGTGATGGTCAACACGCGCGCCGGTTCGCGCTACGGGCACAAGGACTACGTGTCGGCCGGCGCGGGCATGGGCTATGAGGCCACGATGTATCTGCTCGAACGCGGCGTGCGGCTCACGGGCACCGACGCCTGGAGCTGGGATGCGCCTTTCATCCACACCGCGAAGAAGTACGGCGAGACCGGGGACGCCTCGCTGATCTGGGAAGGGCACAAGGCCGGCCGCGATATTGGCTACTGCCACATCGAGAAGCTGCACAACCTCGAGGCGCTGCCGGGGAATGGGTTCTACGTCTCGTGCTTTCCGCACAAGATCCGCGACGCGTCGGCCGGCTGGACGCGCGCCGTGGCGATCTTCGACGAACGTCTCATGGCGGAGGACTGAGCCATGGCACTCGATCACACGCATGACGTCGGCGCGCGCAGCTGGCTCCCCTCGGCCAATGCCGACGGCACCGACTTCCCGATCCAGAACCTGCCCTTCGCGGTATTTCGCCGCGCGGGCAGCAACGAGGCCTTTCGCAGCGGCATCGCCATCGGCGACCAGGTGCTGGACCTGGCGGCACTGCACGCCTCGGCCCATCTGACCGGCGCTGCAGCCCAAGCCGTCGCTGCCTGCGCCCAGCCCTTGCTGAACGACTTCTTCGCGCTTGGGTCAGGTGCATGGCGCGCGCTGCGCCATGCAGCGTTCGCGTTGCTTCGCGAGAACGCGGCGCCCGAGGTGGTTGTCGCGGTGCGTGCGCTGCTAGTTGCACAGCACGAGGTCGAGTACACGGTGCCCGCGCGCATCGGCGACTACACTGATTTCTTCACCTCGGTCCACCATTCGGCCAACTGCGGCCGCATCTTCCGGCCCGACGCCGAGGATCCGCTGACGCCCAACTTCAAGTGGCTGCCGATCGCCTACCACGGGCGGGCGTCAAGCATCGCCGTGAGCGGCCAGGAGGTCCACCGCCCGCTGGGTCAAACCTGCGCCCCCGGCGCCATCGTGCCGTTCCTCGGGCCCTGCGCGCGGCTCGACTACGAACTGGAGATCGGCATCTGGATCGGGACCGGCAACACGCTGGGGGTGCCCATCGGCATCGACGAAGCCGAAGCCCACGTGTTGGGCATCAGCCTGCTCAACGACTGGTCGGCACGCGACGTGCAAGCCTGGGAGTCTCAGCCGCTCGGCCCCTTTCTGGCGAAGAACTTCGCGACCACGATCTCGCCGTGGATCGTGACGCTCGATGCGCTCGCCCCCTACCGCACCACATGGGAACGGCCGGCCAGTGACCCGCAGCCACTGCCCTATCTTGAGTCGGCCGCGAACCGGGCAATGGGCGCTATGGACATCCAACTCGAAGTGGCGCTGCAGACGCCGCGGCGCAGCGCGCGCCGCCTCGGGCCCGCACGCCTCTCGCGCACGAGCTTTCGCCACCAGTACTGGTCGATCGCACAGATGGTTGCCCACCACACGGTGGGCGGCTGCAACCTGCAGCCCGGCGACCTGCTGGGCAGCGGCACGATCTCAGGCCCCATGCCGGCCGAGGCCGGTGCGCTGATCGAACTCACCTCCAATGGCCGCGCCCCGCTCACCATTGGCGAAGGCGACGATGCCGAACGACGGCGCTTTCTCGAAGACGGAGACACCGTGGTGCTGCGCGGCTGGTGCGAGAAGCCCGGCCATGCCCGCATCGGCTTCGGCGAGAACCGCGGCACCGTGCTAGCGCCACTTTCCGCCAAAACTCGTTCAACCCCACCAGGAGACTCGCCATGCTGACGCGCCGTCGTTTCACCCAATTGTCCGCCGTCGCAGTCGGCGCCAGCGTATGGCCTTTCGGTGCGCTTGCCCAGGGCAATCCGGATCTGGTGCGCATCGTCTCGGGCTTCCCGCCCGGCGGCACCGTGGACGTGCTGGCGCGCCGCGTGGCCGATAAGCTGCGCGGCAACTACGCCGCCGGCGCGGTGGTGGAGAACAAGCCGGGCGCAGCGGGTCAAATCGGCGTCATCGCCCTGAAGGACAGCAAGCCCGATGGAAGCACCCTGTTGCTCACGCCGTCGTCGATGCTGTCGATCTACCCCTACACCTACCCCAAGCTCCAGTACACGCTGGCCGACGTAGCGCCGGTCTCGGTGGGCGCGTACATCAACCACGGGCTCGCCATTGGCCCCGCGGTGCCGGAAAGCGTGAAGACGCTCAAAGATTTCCTGACCTGGGCCAAGTCCCGCGCCGACCAGGCCAATTTCGGCAGCCCGGGCGCAGGCTCGATGCCTCACATGATCGGCGTGCTGCTAGGCAAGTTCAGCGGTGTGGAACTCCGGCACATTCCCTACCGCGGCACGGTGCCCGGCGTGCAGGACCTGCTGGGCGGGCAGATCTCGTCCTTCTGCGGCCCGATCGGCGACTACCTGCCGCATGTGAAGACCGGCAAGCTGCGCGTGCTGGCGATCTCGGGCAAGAGCCGCTCGCCCTTCCTGCCCGAAGTGACCACGCTGCGCGAACAAGGGTATCCGCTGACCGTGCGCGAGTGGTATGGCTTCTTCCTGCCAGGCAAGGCCTCACCCGAGGTGATCCGCCGCGCGGCAGCCTACCTGCAGCCAGCGCTGACCCAACTCGACCTGGTGGAGTTCGGAAAGCAATTCGGCCTCGAGGTGCAGTCCTCAACGCCGGAGCAGCTCGCCGAGCTGCTGCGAGCCGATGCCGAGGAGTGGCGCCGGCTCATCAGGCAGGTCGGGTTCACAGCGGAGTCATGAGCGCGACGACCGGAAGTACCCCTGCATCGTGCATGATGCCGCGCCATGACCCCTTCGCGTCGTGTCCTTCCCGAGCGTCCGGACCGCCGGCAGAACATCCTGCTGGCGGCCGAGAAGCTGTTTGCGCAGCGCGGCTATGCGGCCGTCTCGATTCGCAACATCGCCGAGGAAGCCGGAGTGCCGCTGGCACTGGTCGGTTACTACTTCGGGCAGAAGCACGAGCTGTATCACGCGATCTTTGAGCACTGGAGCGCGACCATCGAGGAACGGCTGGCCGGGCTGCGTGCCGCCGTGGCGCTCGGCAGCCAAGATGGCGACGCATTGCATCGAATCGTGGAAGCCTTCATCGCCCCGGTGATCCGGCTGCGCACAAGTGCGGAGGGCGAGTACTACGCACTACTGATGACGCGCGGCCTGTCGCTGCAGACCGGCGAGGAAGACGACATCATCCGAACCTTCTTCGATCCGATGGCACACGCCTTCATCGAGGCACTGCAGGGCGCACTTTCGGCCGAGTTCCCTGCCGTGACGCGCGGCACCGTCGCCTGGTGCTACCAGTTCGGGCTGGGCGCACTGCTGCATCATGTCGGCGATCAACGCGTGCGCCGTCTGTCTGGCGGCACGAACCGCCCAAGCAACCCGGCGGCGATGCCGCTGCTGGTGGCATTCATCACCGAAGGCATGCGCGGCGCGGTGCGCGCGGCTCACGGCTGAGGCGCCGCCATGCTTGCATCGGGAGTGGAGCGTAGAGGGGCGTCAGCTGTACCCGGGCTATTCCCAACCCTTCACTTGCGCCCGAACAAGGCCTTCAAAAGGCCCACGATGCGCTCGCGCAGCACCGAGAACACCAGCGCGCCGGCATTCAGTTCCGCGGCCGCTGCCGGGGCAGGAGCACCGTCCACATGGCCCAGGCGCGCGCGCAGGTTCTGCGCGAAAGCATCGGTCATGCGCTGCGCGATGTCCTTGACGATGCTGGAGCGGCTGAACTGCGCCAGCGGGCCCGTCAGGGCAAAGCCCACCTGCACGTCCACCCGGGTGGCCGCGCCGCCCTTTTCCTCGGACAGCACGTAGCGGATTTCGCCGCGCGTGGCCGAGGCGGACTTGGTGTCGCGCGCACTGCCGTGGATGGTGCCCGTGTGGCTGGCCGGATCGCGCTCCACATCGGCCGCGCCCTCGAAGTCGGCCACGATCGGGCCGACCTTGATGCGCAGCTTGGGCTCGACGTGGGTCTCGGTGGCCGGCGCCAGCAGCGAGGCGCCTGGCAGGCAGGTCGTGACCTCGCCCAGGCGGCCGAAGAAGGCCCACACCTCGTCGCGCGGGAAGTCCACGCTGAAGCTCTGGGTCAGGGTGGTCATCGGCTTGCCGCTGTCCACGGGGGAAGGCGACGCATCGCGTGGGCTGCGCTGGGCCGGCGCAGCCGGCGCTGTCACAGCCGCCGGCGGCACCATCCTGGCCGGAGCCTTGGCCTGGCCCGCGCCCGACATCGGCTGCGCATGGCCGGAGCCGACCGGCCCGAGCACCTGGCGCAGGCGCACCGGCGCATCGAGCCCGGCGGCGCGACGCTCTTCGATCACGCTTTGCACGGCGCGCACGATGCCGACATAGCCAGTGCATCGGCACAGGTTGCCGCTCATCGCATAGCGGATGTCGCGCTCGGTGGCGTCGGGCATGCGCAGCACCACGTCGTGGGCCGAGGCCAGCATGCCAGGCGTGCAATAGCCGCACTGCAATGCATGCTCGCGCGAAAAGGCCGCGCGCAATGCGCGCATGACCTCGTCGTCGTCCATGCCCTCGATCGTTGTGACTTTCGCGCCGTCGCAGGCCACGGCCAGCGTGATGCACGAGCGCGCCGGCACGCCGTCAACCATCAGCGTGCAGGCGCCGCACACGCCGTGCTCGCAGCCCAGGTGGGTCCCGGTCAGGTTGAGCGAGTCGCGCAGGAAATCCGCCAGGTGCGTGCGCGGTTCGACGGCCGCTTCGCACACGGCCTGGCCATTCACGGTGAGATTGATGACTTTCATGGCTGCTGTGCCTTGAGAGCGGCGCGCTTGAGGGCGGCCAGGTGGATCTGGTTGTTCAGCGCATCGGTGTGGCCGGCGTCGACCAGCAGCGCGCGCGCGGCTTCCGTCCGCAACGCCCGGCCGTCGTCGAACAGCCGTGCGGCCTCGGACACGACGATGGGCTTGGACTCGGTGGCCCCCAGCACCACGCGGCACACGCCGCGCTCGGGGTCGTGCAGCACCACGCCGATGGCGTGGGCGAATTCGCCGGTCTTGCGGCACAGCTTGTGGTAGCCCCAGCGCGCGCGCGGCGACAGGCGCGGGATGCGCACCGCCTCCAGCATTTCTTCGGGGGCCAGGTCGACTTCGAACACGCCGGTCATGAAGGCCGACAGCGGCGTGCTGCGCTTGCCGGCGGGGCCTGCGATGAGCACTTCGGCGCCCAGCGCGCAGAGGCTGGAGATCCAGTCGGCCGACGGGTCGGCGTGCACGATGCTGCCGCCCAGCGTGCCGCGATTGCGCACCGCGCGGTAGGCGATGCCGCGCGCCACCAGTGAGAGAACGCCGCCGGTCACGTCGGAGGCGTCCAGCGCGCGGCCGTCCTCGATGTCGGCGTGCGTCACGCAAGCACCGATGACAATGGCCGTGTCGCTCACTTCCACGCGCTTGAGTTCGGCCAGGCCGGTGATGTCCACCAGCAGGTCGGGCTGCACCAGGCGCAGGTTCAGCATCGGCCCCAGCGACTGGCTGCCGGCCACGATCTTCACGACCGCGTCGTCCTGCCGCAGCAGGCGCAATGCGGCGCCCAGATCCGCCGGGCGTTCATAGTCGAAGCGGGCGGGCTTCATGCGAGCTCCTCTTGCGCGGCCTCGACGCGAGGTGCGGCGCTGGCGGCCGCCTGCGCCTGGGCGATGGCTTCCAGGATGCGGCGCGGCGTGGCCGGCGATACATGCAGCTGCGCGCCCAGCGGGCGCAGCGCGTCGTTGATGGCATTGCCGATGGCCGCCGGCGGCGGGATGGCGCCACTTTCGCCGATGCCCTTGACCCCGAACTCGGTGTAGGGCGAAAGTGTTTCCATGTGGATCAGCCGCGGTTCCGGTACTTCGGTCGGCCCGGGCAGCAGATAGTCGGCAAAGGTCGAAGCCAGTGGCTGGCCCGAAGCATCGAAGGCCATTTCCTCGTACAGCGCGGTGCCGATGCCTTGCGCCGTGCCGCCGAAGATCTGGCCATCGACCACCATCGGGTTCACCAGCTTGCCGCCGTCCTCGACGATCACGTAGTCGAGGATCTCCACGTCGCCGGTTTCGGGGTCGAGCGCCAGCAGCGCCGCATGCACGCCGTAGCCGAAGGTGCCGGAGTCGCGTTGCGGCTTGTAGCCCTCGGTGACTTCGAGGCCGCCGGCGTCGACGCCGGGCGGCAGGTCCTGCGGCCTGCGATACCACAGCCGCGCAACCTCGCCAATGGTGACGCTGCCCTGCGGACCGAGGACCAGGCCGTCGCGCACGCACACCTGCTCGGGCGTGGTCT
>DATILH010000185.1:0-4303 GCA_035476655.1 Variovorax sp. | reverse complement strand
AAGGAGAGCGAGCTGGAGGCGTCCGCCGAAAAGGCGCGGCGCGAAATCCGCTCCGAAGCCGCCGCGCGCGAGCAGGTGATCGCGGCCAAGGCGCAGGAAGAGGCGATGAAGCATGTGCTGCCGTTCAAGCAGCGCCAGATCGAGCAGCGCCTGCTGGAAGCCGAGGCCGAGAAGCAGTCGCGCATGAAGATCGCCGAAGGCAGCGCCCAGGCCCGGCGCATCGAGGCGGCCGGCGAAGCCGATGCCCGCCGCAAGCTGGCCGAGACCGAAGCCTGGCGCCTGGAAAAGATCGGCCAGGTCAACGCCGAGCAGATGGCGCGCGAAGGCGCCCTGCTCAGCCGCCATCCGCTGTTGATCCAAAAGACGCTGGCCGACAAGCTGTCGGACAAGATCCAGGTGATCATCGCCTCGCCGGGTGCTGCGGGGGGCTTCATCGGGGCGGGGCTTTTGGGCGGTCCGCAGCGCGGTGGGGTGCAGACGGCCGAGGGCGAGGTGCAGCAGCAGGCGGTGGCTGGGAAAGAGGAGCAGTGAACATGGGCCGCGTTGATTGTTTGGCGTCGCGGCTGGCCGTGATGGGGCTGCTTGTGGGATCGCTGGTGCAGGCGGGATGGGCTGCGACGCCGGCCGCTCCAGCGGTGGCATCGCCTTCTGCAACGCGGCAGGCCGATGCAGGAGTGGCGCTGGTGGTCGCCGAAGGCGTGGTGCTGCGATCGGCGCCGCGCGCTTCGGCCCAGGCCCTGGCGACGTTGGCGCCGGGCGAGTTGCTGGAGGTGCGTGGCGAGCGGCTGGACTGGCTGCAAGTCTGGGACCACCGGCGCGAGCGTGGCGGCTTCGTGCGTGCCGGCCAGCTGCGCCGCACCGCCTTGGCTGTAGATGAAGCGCCCGAGTTGCTGGCGCTGCTGCGCTTCGTGCAGGGCACGCCGGGCTCGGAAGCGCTGGGCATTGGGCTGGCGGCCGCGTGGCTCAAGGCCGCGCCGGCTGCGCAGGTGCAGGGCGCGCAAGGCGCGGAAGTGCTGGATGCGCTGGGTGGCATGGCGCAGCGGCTGGCCCGACGCGCCTCGGCCGAGCCGGGCGCGGCTCCATCGACGCAGGCAGCGAGCAAGCCACAGGCAGCGCTGTCGGCGCAGCTCGACGTGGCGGCGCGCTACGGCGTGGGCTTTCGCAGCGTGGAGGAGGGCGAGCGCATCCGCGTCTGCTACGACGGCGATGCCTTCGCCCGCGTGATGGCGATGCCACAGGCCAGCGCGAGCCAGCGTGCCCGCGCGGCCTTGGCGCTGACCGATGCCGCCTGCGCCGATCCGGCGTTGCGTCCGCACGAGCAGGCCCAGGCGGCGCTGGCGCGCGCCGAGGTGCTGGAAGGCATCCAGACCGCCGGCCTGCGCGCCTGGGAGAAGAACCGCATCCACCTGCGCCGGGCCGGGGCCTGGAGCGCGGTGGCCTGGCACCGCGGGCGCGCCGGCCAGCTGGCGCAGGACGCGGACGCGGCGCAACGTGGAGCACAGGATGCGGCGCTGCGCGCCTTGGCCGAACTGGCCTCGGTGCAGCGCGAGGAACTGCTGGAAGAAGACGCCACCGCGCACAACGACGCCACCATGCAGGTCAACGCCATCCGATGGGCGGCACTGCCGGCCGTCGCGGCCACCGGCGAGCGTCCACACGTGCTCACGCAAGCCGGCGAGCCGGGCCAGACCTGCGTGCTGCTGGTCGATGCGAAGAACGATGCGTCGCGGCCATTGGCCCGGCGCTGCACCTACGCCCAGGTCTGGCCGCAATCGGCCAGCCTGAACCGCGAAGGCAACGCGCTGGCGCTGGCCGTGCAGCCGCTGCAGGCCTGGCGCGAGCTGTGGCTGTTCCGCCGGCAGGGCGGCGCCTGGACGGTCGAGGTGCTACCGCCGGCCGCGGGCGGCCCCGGTCTGGGCTACGCCGAATTCGCCGGCTGGGTGCCCGGCGGAAAGGAAGTGCTGGTCGCGCGCGAGGCGCGGGCCGACGGCCGCTATCGCCGCAGCTATGAAGTGGTGAGCCTGGATTCCCTCGTCACCCTGCGCCAGGCGCCCGACCCGCAAGCGCTGGGACCGTTCCAGCGCTGGCAGGACGTGGGGTGGAAGAGGATGTCGGTGAGTGGGCGGTGAGAAGGTTGCTGCCTACGCCACCGTCGAAAAAGCCATTGCTACCGAGAGCAGGGTGGGCCGAGGTTCTGGCGGAGCGCATCGCGCCTTCGCCAGCAGTCGAGTGGCATCATGGCGGCGCAGCGTAAGACAGGGAGCAACCAGATGAAAATCTTCCCCCCACAGTTCGACGGCCAAGCCATCCGCCGTGTGTACGACGAGGTCACCGAGACCTGGTGGTTCTCGGTCATCGACGTGGTGCAGGTACTCACGCAGCAGCCCGACGACCTGACCGCCCGCAAGTACTGGAGCCAGCTCAAACGCCGGCTGGGCAAAGAGGGCAGTGAAGTGGTGACAAGCTGTCACCAGTTGAAGATGCCCGCCGCCGACGGCAGGCAACAAAAAGCTACTCGCTCAGGTGTCGTGAAGCACTTCCTCGCGCTGCGGCGGCGTGAGCGCCTCGGGCGGCAGCTTGCGCAGCCAGGCCTGGGCAAAGTCGGCTTCGTTCCCGACCGCCCCGTACTCGGTGATCAGGCCTTCTCCGTGGCAACGCCAGATGCGGCCATGCTCGCTGTGCTCGCCGCGCACCTGCCCGACGGTCACGAACTTGCCCACGTTGGGGCCCGCGGGACCCAAGGCGCCTGCGATGACTTCGCAGCGGTCGCCCGTCTTGATCGGTTCGTTCATACTGCAGTGTGCCAGTTTCCGCGGCGGGCCCGCACTGAAATGCAACGTCCACTGCTCTACACCTACCGGCGATGCCCGTACGCGATGCGCGCCCGCATGGCGCTGCTGCAGGCGGGCATCGGTTTCGACGCGCATGAGATCGTCCTGCGGGACAAGCCCGCCAGCATGCTGAGCTTGTCGCCCAAGGGGACCGTGCCGGTGCTGGTTCTGCCGGGTGCGCAGGTCATCGACGAGAGCCTGGACATCATGCGATGGGCCTTCGACGGGCGCGCCTGCGCGGGCTGGTGGCAACGCGCGCAGTCCCCCAGTTGCCAGGCGTTCATCACCCGCAATGACGGCCCGTTCAAGCAGCACCTGGACGGTTACAAGTACCCTGAACGCTACCCATCGGACCTTGGACCGGCCCAACACCGCGATGAAGCAGTGATGTGCCTGTTGCACCCGCTCGACGGGCAGCTCAGCGGCCAGCCCTTCCTGGGCGGCGACGAGCCGTGCGCGGCCGACCTCGCGATCTTTCCCTTCGTTCGGCAGTTCCGTGCAGTGGACGAGCGCTGGTTCGATGCCCAGGCCTTGCACGCGACGCAGCGCTGGCTGCGGGGTTGGCTTGAAAGCGACCTGTTCCAGCGCAGCATGAAGAAGTTGACGGTCGGCGCCACGCTGGAATTCTGATCTCGAGCGCCGCGGAGCGCGGGGCCGGAAAGATGAGCTCGAAATGAGCCGCCTACGTGCCGCACCGCCGGCGTTACGGTAAAGACAGGCGGATGACGTGGAATGAGAGCACAATCGGGCACGCGCGGCCGTCTGTGTCGCGCGTACATTGCGGTGATTGGTCAGTTTCGCGCTTCTCGAATGAATCCCATGAGTTTGTGATTGCATCCCGGCTCCATCGCTTATCAACTTCAATGGAGTCCCCTATGGGTAACAAACTTTATGTAGGCAATTTGCCCTACACGTTCGCAGACAGCGACATGCAAGAGGCGTTTGGCCAGTTCGGCACGGTCGCAAGCGCAAAGGTCATGATGGACCGGGACACGGGCCGATCCAAGGGCTTCGGTTTCGTCGAAATGGGCAGTGCCGCAGAAGCGCAGGCCGCGATCCAGGGGATGAACGGCCAGCAGCACGGCGGCCGTGGGCTCGTGGTCAACGAGGCGCGTCCTATGGAACCGCGCAGTGGCGGCTCTGGCGCCCCGCGCCGCTTCTGATGGCGAAGGAAGAGCTGATTGAGATGCGGGGCCGGGTCGAAGAGATCCTGCCGGACTCACGCTGCCGCGTCATTCTGACAAACGGCCATACCTTGGTGGCCTACACCGGCGGCAAGATGAAGAAGCACCGCATTCGCATCATTGCCGGAGACGACGTGACACTCGAGCTCTCACCGTATGACCTGACCAAGGGACGCATCATGTTTCGGCACCTGCCAGAGCGCAGGTCGGACAGCGGCGTCGCAAGACCCGCTCATCGGCGCTGATCGACGTTGCTCCAAATGAAAGGCCCTTCGGGGCCTTTTTCGC
>DATILH010000184.1:0-41365 GCA_035476655.1 Variovorax sp. | reverse complement strand
CTTGCTGCGAATTTCTTCGACCAGCCGGCGATCCTCGCCAGACAGATGCATTTCGGTTTGACGCATGACAACTCCTCTTTGCAGTGCATGACAACAACGGGAGTCTAATCATGTTTCGTTATTTATGGGGTGACGTACTAGTAGACGGTCAGCCCCCGGCTGCGGAACTGCCCGCGTACCCGCTCGCTCAACTCGGCGTCCGGGGGCTCGATGTTCTCCAGCGGATACTCCAGGCCGAGCTGGCGCCACTTGTCCCGGCCCAGTTGGTGGAAACGCAGGACCTCCACCCGCTCGAGCGACTTCAGGCCGGCGCAGATGTCGGCCACCTTCTCGACGTTGTCCCAGGCGTCGCTCAGGCCTGGAACGAGCACGAAGCGCACCCACATCGGACGGCCCAGGTCCGAAAGACGGCGCGCGTAGTCGAGCGTGGGCTGCAGCGGCTGGCGCGTGATCTTCTCGTAGGTGGCGGGGTCCCCGGACTTGATGTCGAGCAGGTTGAGGTCGATGTCCATCAGTTCCTCGTCGGTCATCCGGTCGCCCAGGCGCCCCGCGGTGTCGATGCAGGTGTGCAGGCCCAGCTCCTTGCACTTGCGGAAGATGCGCACGATGAAGGGCCGCTGCACCATCGGCTCGCCACCGGACAGGGTGATGCCGCCCTTGCTGATCTTCAGCACCTTCGCGTACTTGCCGATCTGCCACATCGCGCGCGAGACGGTCACCGGATGGCCGTTGTGCTTGTGCCAGGTGTCCGGGTTGTGGCAGAACTGGCAGCGCAGCAGGCAACCGCTCAGAAAGGCGACGAAGCGCAGGCCGGGCCCATCCACCGTGCTACCCACCTCGTAGGAATGCACGTAGCCGATGAGATCGTCCTCCTCCTCGACCGCCTCGACGTCGCCGGGGTGGATGGCGTAGTAGTCGTTCGCGGACTTCAGCTGCGCCTTCCCCTCGCGCGCAAGGAGAAGCTCGTAACGGCTGCCCGTGCGGGGCTCGCTCATGGTCTCTCTTCCTATACCGCGCCGTGGAAGGTGCGGTTGATCACGTCGAGCTGCTGCTCCTTGGTGAGCCTGACGAAGTTGACCGCATAGCCCGACACGCGGATCGTCAGCTGCGGATACTTCTCCGGGTTCTTCATCGCGTCCTGCAGCGTGTCGCGGTTCAGCACGTTGATGTTGACGTGGAAGCCACCGCTTGAGAAATAGGCATCGAGCGCATCGACGCCGCGGGTGATGCGGTCCGCCTCCTCGCCGAGGGCGGCGGGCACGACCGACAAGGTGAGCGAGATGCCATCCTCCGCGTCGTCGTAGGGAATCTTGGCCACCGAAAGCAGCGCGGCCAGCGCACCGTGGGTGTCGCGCCCGTTCGAAGGGTTGGCGCCGGGTGCAAAGGGCTGGCCCTTCTTGCGGCCGTCCGGGGTGTTGCCCGTGGACTTGCCATACACCACGTTGGACGTGATGGTGAGGACCGACTGGGTGTGCACCGAGTCCCGGTAGCTCGGATAGTGGCGGATCTTGTTCATCATCATCGACACCAGCATCTTGGCCAGGTCGTCGGCGCGATCGTCGTTGTTGCCGAAGCACGGATACTCACCCTCGGTCTCGAAGTCGACGATGATCCCGCGCTCGTCGCGCACCGGCTTCACCTTGGCGTACTTGATGGCCGACAGGCTGTCGGTCGCGTGCGACAGGCCGGCGATGCCGCAAGCCAGCGTCCGCAGGATGTCGCGGTCGTGCAGCGCCATCTCGATGGCTTCGTAGGAATACTTGTCGTGCATGTAGTGGATGACGTTGAGCGCGTTCACGTAGGTCTTGGCCAGCCAGTCCAGCATCGGGTCGAGGCGCTTCATCACCTCGTCGTAGTCCAGCACCTCGCCCTGCACCGGCGCGAGGTTCGGCCCGATCTGATCGCCACTGACCTCGTCGCGGCCGCCATTGAGCGCGTACAGCAAGGTCTTGGGCAGGTTCACGCGCGCACCGAAGAACTGCATCTGCTTGCCCACCCGCATGGCGGAAACGCAGCAGGCGATGGCGCAGTCGTCCCCCCATTTCGGGCGCATCAGGTCGTCCGATTCGTACTGGATCGCGCTGGTGTCGGCCGAGACCTTGAACGCAAAGCGCTTGAAGCCGTCCGGCAGGCGCGGCGACCAGAACACCGTCAGGTTGGGCTCGGGCGCGGGGCCGAGGTTGTACAGCGTGTGCAAC
Source organism: Variovorax sp. (assembly GCA_035476655.1). GTDB lineage: Bacteria > Pseudomonadota > Gammaproteobacteria > Burkholderiales > Burkholderiaceae_C > Variovorax. The sequence goes on along the minus strand of DATILH010000184.1, from coordinate 39,167 downwards.
ATGCGGAACGCCGTCTTGGTGACCAGCGTACGGCCGTCCTCGCCCATGCCGCCCAGCGTCTCCGTGACCCAGACCGGATCGCCCGAGAAAAGCTGGTTGTATTCGGGTGCGCGCAGGAAGCGGACGATGCGCCACTTGATCACGAGGTCGTCGATGATCTCCTGCGCCTGCGACTCGGTGAGGGTACCGCTCTGCAGGTCACGCTCGAAGTAGATATCCCAGAAGGTGGACAGGCGCCCCGCCGACATGGCCGCCCCGTTCTGCTGCTTGATGGCGGCGAGGTAGGCGAAGTACGTCCACTGCACCGCTTCGCGCGCCGTCGTGGCCGGCCCGGAGATGTCGTAGCCATAGCGGGAGGCCATCTCCTTGAGTTCCTTGAGCGAGCGGATCTGCTCGGACAACTCTTCACGCAGGCGGATCACGTCTTCCGTCGAGTGGCGTTCGTCGAGTTCCTTCTTCTCCCGCTCCTTGTCGCTGACGAGGAAGTCCAGGCCGTACAGCGCCACCCGCCGGTAGTCGCCGATGATGCGGCCGCGCCCGTAGGCATCGGGCAGGCCGGTGACCACGCCGGAGGCACGCGCCTTGCGAATTGCGGGGGTATAGGCGTCGAACACGCCGTCGTTGTGCGTCTTGCGGTACTTGGTGAAGATCTCGCCCACGTCCGGGTCGGGCGTCCGGCCGTAGGCCTCCAGGCTCGCCGCGACCACGCGCCAGCCGCCGAAAGGCATGATGCCCCGCTTGAGCGGCGCATCGGTCTGCAGCCCGACGATGAGTTCGTTCGCCTTGTCGATGTAGCCCGGGTCGTGCGCGAGGATGCTGGAGGGCACCTGCGAGACATCCAGGATGCCCTTCTCGCGCTCCTGCGCCAGCAGCGGCTGCAGCGTCTTCCACATGCCGCTCGTACGCTCGGTGGCGCCTTGCAGGAAGGTGCCATCGCCCTCGTACGGGGCGTAGTTCAGCTGGATGAAGTCCCGGACGTTGACCCGGCCCTGCCAGGTACCGGGCGCAAAGCCCCGCCACGCAACATCCCAACGCTCGCTCGCGAGATTCGGATTGGCTGCCATGCATGTCTCCTTTCGGGTCTGTCGACCGTCCGGCGGCACCTGTCCGGTGACCGCTGCGCAGTTTGGCTCGTAGCCGGCGTCTGCGAAAGGGCTGCGCCATGGGATCTGTAGCAAGGCGTAACGTTCTGTTCGCTGTCATGGCGATGGACGGCGGGGCTGCTACAAGTGCAGGCTGGCGTCCGCGCTGTGCATCGGACCTGGGCTAGCACCCGAAAGGATCGATATGGCCGAAAAGCATGAAAAGTACCGGCGCTTGATCGCGCTATGCCAGACCCTCGCTCCCACGCCCACGGCGGTCGCGCACCCGTGCGATGCCTCGTCGGTGGAAGGCGCCATGGAGGCCGCCAAGCTGGGGCTGATCTTGCCGATCCTGGTCGGGCCGCGCGAGCGGATCCTCGCCGCCGCAGCGTCCTGCGGCGCGGATCTGTCCGGGGTACAGATCGTCGACGCGCCCTACAGCCAGGCGTCCGCGGCGGCGGCCGTGCAACTGGTGCGCGAAGGCAAGGCGCAAGCCCTGATGAAAGGCAGCCTCCACACCGACGAGCTGATGGCCGAGGTGGTCAGGCGCGATACTGGCCTGCGCACCGCAAGGCGCGTCAGCCATTGCTTCGTGATGGATGTCCCGGGCCACGACGACGCGCTGATCATCACCGACGCGGCGGTCAACATCGCGCCCACGCTGGAAGACAAGGTCGACATCCTGCAGAACGCGATCGACCTCGCACATGCCATGCGTGCCCCCGAAGTGCGGGTGGCGATCCTGTCCGCCATGGAAACCGTCAATCCGAAGGTTCCGTCGACGATCGAGGCTGCGGCGCTGTGCAAGATGGTGGATCGTGGGCAGATCACGGGCGCGCTCGTCGACGGCCCGCTGGCACTGGACAACGCCATCAACCTGGAAGCCGCGAAGATCAAGAAGATCGTATCGCCGGTGGCGGGGCGCGCCAACGTGCTGCTGGTGCCCGACCTGGAAGCGGGCAACATGCTCGCCAAGAGCCTGTCGTTCCTGGCGGGGGCGGATGCCGCGGGTGTCGTGCTGGGCGCCCGGGTGCCGATCATCCTGACCAGCCGCGCCGATTCGCTGATGACCCGGCTGGCGTCCTGCGCGGTCGCCGCGCTGGTCGCGCAGGCCCGCCGCGAAGCCGGCAAGGCATTGGGGTGACGACATGGCCGACGTGATTCTGGTGCTCAATGCCGGTTCGTCCAGCATCAAGTTCAGCGCCTTCGATGCGGGCGGCGAGAGCATGCAGTTGCTCCTGCGCGGCCAGATCGAAGGGATCTACACGGCGCCCGGCTTTGTGGCCAAGGCTGCCGACGGCACTGAAATCGGATCGAAGACGTGGGAGAAGGGAACCGAACTCGGGCATGCAGGCGCCATCGCCCACCTGGTCGACTTCCTGCGCGACCATCGTGCGGATCACCGGCTCGTCGCCGTCGGCCACCGGGTCGTGCATGGCGGCCTCGCGTTCACGCAGGCGGTGCGCGTGGACGCCGCGGTGACGAGCGCGCTTGCGCAACTGAGCCCGCTCGCCCCTCTGCATCAGCCGCACAACCTCAAGGCGATCGAGATCGTCGCTGGGCTGCGGCCGGACCTGCCCCAGGTCGCGTGCTTCGATACGGCTTTCCATTGCTCGCAGGACGAAGTGGCGCAGGCCTTTGCGCTGCCACCGGCCATCACGGAGCGAGGCGTGCGGCGCTACGGCTTTCACGGCCTGTCGTACGAATACATTGCCTCGGTGCTGGCGCAGTTCGATCCCAAGGCCGCGGCGGGCCGCACCATCGTGGCGCACCTTGGCAACGGAAGCAGCATGTGCGCCATGGTGGGCGGCCGCAGCGTGGCCAGCACCATGGGCTTCACCGCGGTCGACGGGCTGCCGATGGGCACGCGCTCCGGCAGCCTGGACCCGGGCGTCGTCCTCTACCTGTTGGATGAGCTTCATATGGATGCGCGCGCCATCGAAGACCTGCTCTACAAGCGCTCGGGGCTGCTGGGCGTGTCCGGCGTCTCGAGCGACATGCGGGCCTTGCTGGCCAGCAGCGAACAGCGCGCCCGCCTGGCGGTCGACCTCTACGTGTACCGGCTCGGGCGTGAACTGGGTTCGCTGGCGGCGGCAGCACGGGGCCTGGATGCGCTGGTGTTCACCGCGGGGATCGGCGAGCACGCTGCGCCGATCCGTGAACGCGCGTGCCGCGATGCAGCGTGGCTGGGCGTGGAACTCGACCCCGTCGCCAACCAGTCCGGCGGCCCGCGCATCAGCACCGCAGACAGCAAGGTTTCCGCCTGGGTCATTCCTACCAACGAGGAATTGATGATTGCGCGGCATACCCGCAAGCTCGCGGGAGGAGCCTCGTCATGAGCGTCGACATCCCGCACCCGGCCTTGAAGGACGCCAAGGTCCTCGTCTGCGGCATCGCCAACGAGCATTCGATCGCCTATGGCTGCGCCAAGGCCTTCCGCGAACTGGGCGCCGAACTGGCCATCACCTACCTCAACGAGAAGTCCAAGCCCTACGTCGAGCCGCTGGCCAGGGAGCTGCAGGCGCCGATCCTGATGCCGCTGGACGTCTCCCAGCCGGGCGAGCTGGAGGCCGTCTTCCAGCGCATCGAGAAGGACTGGGGACGGCTCGACGTGCTGGTGCACTCGCTGGCCTGGGCGCCCAAGGACGACCTGCAGGGCGGCCTGCTCGACTGCTCGGCAGAAGGCTTTGCCAAGGCGATGGACATCTCCTGCCACTCCTTCATCCGCATGGCGCGCCTGGCCGCGCCGCTGATGAAGGACGGCGGCACCATGTTCGCGATGAGTTATCTCGGGGCCAACAAGGTCGTGTCCAACTACAACGTGATGGGGCCGGTGAAGGCGGCGCTGGAGGCCTCGGCCCGCTACCTGGCCTACGAGCTGGGGCCCAAGGGCATCCGCGTGCACCCGATCTCGCCCGGCCCCTTGAAGACCCGCGCCGCCTCGGGCCTGAAGGACTTCGGCCTGCTGCTCACCGAGGCGGCGCAGCGCGCACCCGTCGGCGAACTGGTGGACATCATGGACGTCGGATTCACCTGCGCCTTCCTGGCCACGCCCTATGCACGCCGGCTCTCCGGCCAAACCCTGTACGTGGACGGCGGCGTGAACATCATGGGTTAGACCTGAGCTGTATCAATTGACAACGGGGGCACAAAGGGCACACTGTTTGACACTCATCACCACGCTGGAGGGGTAACCCATGGCCAAGGAGAAGAAGGTCGAGCAGGAGAACGACGGCCCGGTAACGGCTTCGAGGCTGTCCACCAAGGACTACGAAAAAGAGCTCTACAAGCTGCATGTGGAGCTGGTGAAGCTGCAGGCCTGGGTCCAGGCGACGGGCGCCAAGGTCTGCGTGGTCTTCGAGGGCCGCGACGGCGCCGGCAAGGGCGGCACCATCAAGGCCCTGACCGAACGCACCAGCCCGCGCGTGTTCCGCGTGGTGGCGCTGCCCGCGCCCACCGACCGCGAGAAGAGCCAGATGTACATGCAGCGCTACCTGCCGCACCTGCCGGCCGGTGGCGAGGTCGTGATCTTCGACCGCAGCTGGTACAACCGCGCCGGCGTCGAGCGCGTCATGGGCTTCTGCACCGAGGAGCAGTCGACCAATTTCCTGAAGATCGCCGCGCCGCTGCTGGAGCGCGCCATCGTCGGCTCCGGCATCATCCTGCTCAAGTACTGGCTGGAAGTGAGCGAGGAAGAGCAGACGCGCCGGCTGCAGGCACGCATCAAGGACGGACGCAAGACCTGGAAGCTCTCGCCCATGGACCTGAAGTCCTACAGCCGCTGGTACGACTACTCGCGCGCCCGGGACGACATGTTCAAGTACACCGACACCGAGTTCGCCCCCTGGCTGGTGGCCGACTCCAACGACAAGCGGCGCGTGCGCCTGAACATCATTTCCGACCTGCTCAGCCGCATTCCCTACGAAGACGTGCCGCACGAGAAGATCGCGCTGCCCAAGCGGCAAAAGCGCGGCGCCTACCGCGAGCCGGACTACCCCTACCGCTTCGTCCAGCCCAGGTACTGACAGGCGTGACCGAACCGCAAGCCGGCCTTCTTGCGCATGTGGTCGCGCTTCGCGGCGGCCGCAGCATCACGGTGCGTTCGGTGCGCCCTGACGACCGGGACGAGTTCGAGGCCGCCTTCGACCGCCTGTCCCCGGCTGCGCGCTACAGCCGCTTCTTCATGCCGCTGCGCGAGCTGCCGGACAAGATGCTGGACGACGCCACCAACCCCTCGCCGGACCGGATGGTGGCGCTGGTCGCACTCGACGGCGAAGGCGATGCAGCCCGTATCGTCGGCGGCGCACGCTTCGGCTTTGCGCCGGGCGCCGAGGCCTGCGAGTTTGCCGTGACGGTGGCCGGCGACTGGCAAGGCGTGGGACTGGCGCGCCGGCTGATGGAAGAGCTCATCGAGCTGGCGCGCGCGCGTGGCCTGCGGCGCATGGAAGGCTTCGTGCTCCCCGACAACACGGGCATGCGCGGCCTGGCGGCCAGGCTCGGCTTCACCGACGTGATCTGCCCTGACGACCGCACGCTTCGCCTCGTCAGCCTGAAGCTGGACTGAAACGATGCAGCTGATACCGGAGTGGCTGCGCAACTATCAGCGCCCCTGGCTGGGGGCCGACGTGGTCGCCGGCCTGACTGCATCGGCGGTGGTGATCCCGAAGGCCCTCGCCTACGCCACCGTGGCCGGGCTGCCTGTGGAGGCGGGCCTGTACACCGCCTTCGTGCCAATGGCCATCTACGCGGTGCTGGGCAGCTCGCGGGTGTTGAACACCAGCACCACCACCACGATCGCGATCCTGACCGGCGCGGCGCTCGCGCCGATGGCCTCTTCGGGCGATGCGGTGGCGCTGGCGCAGGCGGCAGCCACGCTGGCGCTGCTGGTCGGCGTGATCCTGGTGCTGGCCGGGCTGCTGCGCCTGGGCTTTGTCGCCAACTTCATCTCGGAGCCGGTGCTGGTGGGCTTCAAGGCCGGCATCGGCGTGGTGATCATCCTCGACCAGTTGCCCAAGCTGCTGGGCGTGCACATCGACAAGGGCAGCTTCCTGCACAACGTGATGGCAACGCTGGGCGCCATACCGGATACCGCGCTGCCCACGCTGGTGGTGAGCGTCATCACCATTGCCATCCTGCTCGGGCTGGAGCGCCTGTCGCCGCGCGCACCGGCGCCGCTGGTGGCGGTGGGCGTTGCCATTGCCGCGGTGTGGCTGCTGGGCATCGAACGCTTCGGCATCTCGATCGTCGGCACGGTGCCCACCGGGCTGCCGGCGCCGATCTGGCCCGACTGGCATCTGCTCGGCGCCTTGTGGCCGGCTGCCACCGGCATCGCCTTGATGAGCTTCACCGAGACCATTGCCGCCGGCCGGGCCTTTGCCAACAGCGACGAGCCCACGCCGGCGCCCAACCGCGAACTGGTGGCCACCGGCATCGCCACCGCCGGCGGCGCCTTCCTTGGCGCGATGTCGGCGGGCGGCGGCACCTCGCAGACAGCGGTGAACCGGCTGGCCGGCGCCCGCTCGCAGATGGCGGGCCTGGTGTGCGCGGGCGTGGCGCTGGGCACCATCCTGTTCCTCGCCCCCCTGATCGGCCTGATGCCCAATGCAACCCTGGCGGCCGTGGTCATCGTCTATTCGGTGGGCCTGATCAAGCCGGCGGAGTTCAGGGCCATCCTGCAGGTGCGCAAGACCGAGTTCATCTGGGCGCTGGCGGCTTTCGTGGGCGTGATGCTGCTGGGCACCCTGCAGGGCATCGTGGTGGCGATCATCGTGTCGCTGGTGGCACTGGTCTACCAGGTGTCCGACCCGCCGGTGCACGTGCTGGCGAGAAAACGCGGCACCAACGTTTTTCGGGCACTCGACACCGAGTATCCGGACGACGAGCAGTTTCCCGGCCTGCTGCTGCTGCGTCCGGAGGGGCGCATCTTCTTTGCCAACGCCGAGCGGGTGCGCGAGAAGATCCAGCAGGCGATCGCACAGGCCCAGCCCAGGGTGGTGGTGCTGGACCTGAGCCGCGTCTTCGACCTGGAATACACCGCGCTCAAAATGCTCGCGGAGGCAGAGGAGCGCAACAAGGGGCCGGACGTCACCTTGTGGCTGGCCGGCCTCAACCCCGGCGTGCTCGAGGTGGTGCGCCGCTCTCGCCTGGGCCAGGCGCTGGGCCGGGAGCGCATGATGTTCAACCTCGAGCAGGCCCTCGAGCAATACAGGAGCCGATCATGAGTCGTCTATGGCTGGTCAATATCGAACCTGGAACCTCCGACGAGGAGATCCGCGACTTTCTCGTCAAGTACGGCTTTCCGCCGTACGACCAGATCGAGCACGAGGAAGGCGACGGCACGCGCCCCGCCGCGATGCTGACTTTCGCCAGCGTCGATCCCACCGCGCTGGGCGACCTGCAGGAGCGCATCAACGGCATGTACTGGAAGAAGCGAAAGATCAGCGCGCAGGTCATGCGCGACAGATTCGCCTGAGCGGCACGGCGCCCGCCTTGCGAAAACCCTGACGCCGGCGCGTCGCGCGCCGCCTGTCACCATGCACGTGGCGGCTCGCCCGAAGCCGTCGCACGCAGATGGGATTCCGCCATGAAAGGCTTGCGTCTTCCCGCCACCGCCCTGGCCCTTGCCAGCCTGTGCGCGCTTGGCGGCTGCGTGGCGGTTCCCTACGACGGCTACTATGCCGCCGGCTACGGTTATCCCTACGGCTACGGCTACGGCTATCCCTACGGCTATGGCTACGGCTACCCCTATTCCTACGGCTACCCCTACGTGTCCTCGTCCGTCTACATCGGCGGCGGCTACGGCTACGGCTGGGGCCGAGGCTGGTGGGGGCGCTATCCCTACTACGGAAGCCGCCCCTACTACGGCGGGCACGGCGCCTGGGCGGGCCGCGGCTACGGCACCTACGGTGGAGGCGGACGGGGCGGCTGGGGACGCGGCGGGGGCGGCCGCCGCTAGTTCATCCCCATCGCTGCAGCAAGGCGGTGCCGCCCAGGTTCAGCGCGGCCAGGAACACCGTCTCGCCGACCATCAGCGCCACCGGTCGCCAGCCCAGGGCCGCCAGTTGCTGGAACGATGTCTTCACGCCCAGGCCCGCAATGGCGGCAACCAGGCACCAGCGCGAGACCTGGCTGAGGGCGCCGCTCACGTCGTGCGAGATCAGGCCCGTGCTGTTCAGGGCCACCAGCGCGACGAAGCCCACCAGGAAGGCCGGCAGCAGAGGCGGCCGCTCGGTTGCTTGCGCCTGGCCTTGCCGGCCGCGATAGATCACTGAAAAGACCATCACCGCGGGCACGAGCAAGGCCACGCGCAGGAGCTTGACGACCGTGGCCGTGTCCGCCGTCTCGGGCGAGACCATGGCGCCTGCACCAACCACCTGTGCGACGTCATGGATGGTGCCGCCCAAGAAGATGCCCGCGGCCGGCGCGTCCAGCCCGAGCAGCCGGGCGATGGCGGGATAGAGAATCATCGCGAGTGTCGAAAGGGCAGTCACGCCCACGACGGTGAGCAGCGTGAAGCGCTGGTTCTGCGCGTTCTTCGGCATCGCCGCAGAAAGGGCCAGTGCGGCCGACGCGCCGCAGATGCCCACGGCACCGCCGGTCAGCAGGCCTTCGCCCGCCGAACGCCCCAGGCGCCTTGCAAGGAAGGCGCCGAAGGCGATCGTCGTCACCGTGCCCAGCACCACCAGCACCACCGGCCCGATGCCCAGCGCCGTGACCTGCCCGATCGTGATGCGCGCACCCAGCAAGGCAACGCCAAAGCGCAGCAGCCCGCGCGCCACGAACTCGATGCCGGGCTGGATGCGCGGGTCGCTGGCCAGGAAGTTGAACGCCATGCCGAAGAACAAGGCGTAGAGCAATTGCGGGCCACCGTAGTGTTCCGAGATGAAGCTGGCCGCGAGCGCGATGGCGGCCGTGGTCAATGCCCCGGGCATGACGGCTTGCCACGCGGCGGGGCGCAATCGGGTCAGGGTCGGCATGTTCAGCCCGCCAGGCCCCGGAACAAGAGCCCGATCACGGCCAACTGACTGCGCAAATAGCCGCTGTGGCGAGGCAAGTCGTCCTGTGCGTCGCTCACTCGGCGGTGATAGAACATGTGCAAGGCGGCTGGCGGCAGGGCCTGGGTGTCGGCGTAGTTGGCGGTGGGTACGAAGGCCAGCCTGGCGGGCCCGGCCAGGCCGAACTCGATGACCGGCTTGCCGCAGGACGCACAACTGCCTCGAGAGATGTTGGGCGGCAGCCGGTACTTCCTGAACTCGACCTGCGCCCCCTCCTCCAGTTGCACGTCGCGGGCACGCAGCACCGTCACGTCCGAGAAGGGCTTGCCGGTGTAGGCCTGGCAGATCTGGCAGTGGCAGATGAAGCGCGCAAAGGGGCGCGCTTTCACCTGGAAGCGGCTCGCGCCGCATCCGCAGGAAGCGGCCAGCGGCCGGAATTGCGGATCAGCCATCGATCAGCACGCTCGCGTACTTCTGGCGCAGGTCCATCTTCTGGACCTTGCCGGTCGCGCCCATGGGCAGGCTGTCGACGAAGATCACTTCGTCGGGCAGCCACCACTTGGCGACCTTGTCGCCGAGGAAGTCGAGCACCGCCGCCTTGTCGACTTCCTGGCCCGGCTTCTTGACCGCGCACAGCACCGGGCGCTCGTCCCACTTGGGATGCTTCACGCCGATCACCGCCGCCATCGCCAGCGCCGGATGGCCCATGGCCGCGTTCTCCAGGTCGATCGAGCTGATCCACTCGCCGCCGGACTTGATGACGTCCTTCACCCGGTCGGTGATCTGCATGTAGCCGTCAGCATCGATGGTGGCGATGTCGCCGGTGGGGAACCAGCCATCGCGCAGCGCCGGCTTGTCGCCCTTGTAGTACTCCGAGACGATCCATGGCCCGCGCACCATCAACTCGCCAGCGGACTTGCCATCGCGCGGCAGCTCCTTGCCGCCGGCATCCACCACCTTGAGCTGCACGCCGAACACGGCCCGGCCCTGCTTGCCGCGCAGCATGTACTGCTGCTGCGGGCTCAGCGCATCGTGCTTGGCCAGCGGCACGCCCTGGGTGCCGAGCGGGCTGGTCTCTGTCATGCCCCAGCAGTGGCGCACCTCCACGCCGAACTTCTCGTCAAAGTCGCGGATCAGCGCGGGCGGCATGGCCGAGCCGCCGACCACCGAACGGCGCATGGTCGTGGGCTCCAGGCCGCGGGCTTCCATGTGCAGCGCCAGGCCCAGCCAGATGGTTGGCACGCCGGCGCTGCAGGTCACGCCCTCGCTTTCCATCAGCTCGAACAGGCTGGCGCCGTCGAGCTTCGGTCCGGGGAGCACCAGCTTGCAGCCGTTCATCGGCGCGGCATAGGGGATGCCCCAAGCGTTGACATGGAACATGGGCACCACCGGCAGCACGCAGTCGCGCACCGACAGCGAGAGCGTGTCGGGCAGGCTCAGTGCAAAGCTGTGCAGCATGGTGGATCGGTGCGAATACAGCACGCCCTTGGGGTTGCCGGTGGTGCCGGAGGTGAAGCACAGGGAACTGGCGCTGCGCTCGTCGAACTCCGGCCAGGTGAACCGGTCGTCCTGCACGTCCAGCAAGGTCTCGTAGCACAGCAGGTTCGAGAGCTTCGCCTGTGCCGGCATCTGCGCCGCATCGCTCATCAGCACGAAAGCACGGACGCCCGGGCACAGCGGCGCCACCGCCTCGATCAGCGGCAGGAAGGTACTGTCGAACAGCACCACACTGTCTTGTGCATGGTTCAGCACATAGGCCAGCTGCTCCGGGTGCAGGCGTGGGTTGCAGGTGTGCAGCACCGCGCCGCTGCCGGACACCGCGAAGTAGGCTTCCAGGTGGCGGTGGTTGTTCCAGGCCACCGTGGCCACGCGGTCGCCCTGGCCCATGCCAAGGGCAGCGAGTGCCTTGGCCAGCCGGCGCGAGCGCGCGCCGAGCTCGCGGTAGGTATAGCGAAAGAGCGGGCCATGCGTCTCGCGCGACACCACTTGCACATCGCCGAACTGCTGCTCCGCATGCTCGAGCAGGCTCGAGAGCAGCAAGGGGCGATCCATCATCAATCCGAACATTCGTCGTCTCCTGGGCTTATTGGGGGGTGAGGTTGATCGACTTGAACACGCGGCGATAGCGCTCGATCTCGCTGGTGTAGAACCTGTCCAGCTCGGGCTGGCTCATCGCCTTGACGGGCTGGGCGCCGGTGTCCTGGGTGCCCTTTTGCACATGGGGCTGCTTGACGACCTCTGCCATCGCGTTGTGGATGCTGGCAACCGTGGTCTCTGGCGTCGCCTTGGGCACCAGCACGCCAATCCACAGGTCGAAGGTGAAGTCAGCCAGCAGCTTGTGCTGGCTCAAGAGCGGCAGCTCGGGGAACATCGGATGCGGCTCGCGCGAGGTGATGCCGATGGCGCGCACCTTGCCTTCCTTCAAGAGGCCCAGCGTGGGGCCGGCCAGGGTCCAGAAGGCGATGTCGATCTGGCCGCCGACGATGTCGCCGAAGAACTGGCTGCCACCCTTGTAAGGGACGTGCACCATGTTCAGGCCGGTGCTCTGCGCGAACTTCTCGCCCACCACATGGAACAGCGAGCCCGTGCCCGAGCTGCCGTAGGACACGCTGGGCCGCTTCTTGGCCCAGGCGATGAATTCGTCGATGGTGTTGGCCGGGATGTCCTTGTTGATCAGCATCACCAGCGAGGTCGCGCCGACCATGGCGGCCAGTCGCAGGTCCTCCGGCTTGTGCTTCACCGCGGCCAAGGCCATCGGCGCGAGCACCAGGTCCATTGGCGTGCCCAGCAGTTCCAGGTGGCCGTCGGGCGGTGCGTGCAGCACCTTCTGCACGCCCAGGGCGCCGCTGGCGCCGCCGATGTTCTCCACGATCATCGTCTGGCCCAGGCGCTTCTGGTAGTCCGGCTGGATGAGCCGCGCGAAGTAGTCGCCCGAGCCGCCCGCCGGGTAAGGCACGACCAGCGAGACGTTCTTGCTAGGGAATGGGGTCTGGGCCGCCGCGCTCAAGGCGATCAGGCCGCCCAGCAGCGCCACGGCGCAGGATTTGAGAAGTTTCATTGGGTTGGCTCCGTTATGGTTTTGGGAAGATGTCAGTGGGATGCGTTGGCGGGCACGGCGGCCTCGTTCCAGACGTGGTTCTCGCGCCAGAAGTGCTCCTTGCGCCAGTGCTCCGGCAGGCCGCCCGCGGTCGTACGGATCACGCGCTTGAGCAGCAGCTTGAGCACCTGCGCCTCGCGGTAGTCGAGTTCGCGTTCGGCGTCGCCCTCGGCGGACTTGCTGAAGGCGAGCAGCTCGATGGCATAGCTGCGGCCTTCGGGGGTGAAGCGCACGACCTGTTGCGGGCCTTCGCCGGCGCTCAAGGTGACGAGGCCATGCCCGATCAGCGCCAGGATGTCCTCTTCGCTCACCTGGTAGCCCGCGATGGCCACTAGCTGCGCGATCTCTTCGACGGTTCGCCCGTCGCCCATGCTCAGCACCGTGAGGATGTTGTAGTCGAGGTCGCGCAGGCCGCGGCCCTTGAGGTTGCCCTTGATGGGCATCAAGAGCTGGAAGTAGGCACGTCCCAGCAGGTTGCCCAGCCAGTCGTCGCCGAAGTGCGCGCCGGTGCCGGTGTCGTCCGCCTTCTTCAGCAGCAAGCCGTAGTTGCCGCCGTGGAAGATCAATGGCGGGCGCGCGAAGGTGTCGAAGTTGAGCACCTCACCGACGAAGATCACATGGTCGCCGCCGTCGTACTGGTAGGCCACGCGGCATTCGAAGCGCGCCGAACAGCCGTCCAGCAGCGGCACCTCGCCATGGCCGCGCGACAGCTTCGCACCGGCGAACTTGTCGGCGCCGCTCTTGGCGAAGCGGTTGGACACCGCCTCCTGGTCGGCCGCCAGGATGTGCACTGCGAAGTGCTGCGTGCCGGTGAAGGCCGCGATGCTCGATGAAGTCTTGCCCAGGCTCCACAGCACCATCGGCGGGTCCATCGAGACCGAGTTGAAGCTGTTGGCGGTGAGGCCGTAGTCCTTGCCGTCCGCGCCGCGCGTGGTGACGATGGTGACGCCGGTGGTGAAGGCGCCGAGCGCCTTGCGGAACTGGCCCTTGTCGATCGTAGTGCTCATGTCCGCACTCCTTCAGTTCATGAGCAGCGGCATCACCAGCCGGCCGAAGCGCTCGGCCTCTTCGTGGTGCGGATAGCCCGACAGGCAAAAGCCCGTGCAACCGACCTCGACGAACTCGCGCAGTTGCGCCGCCACCTGCTGCGGGTTGCCCACCACCGCGACGCCGGCGCCGGGGCGCACCTCGGTGATGCCGGTCCACAGGTGCGGGGTCATCTTTCGACCCACCGTCTTCGACAGCTCGCGCTGGCGGTTGTTGGCCTGCGAGCTGGAGGAGTTCTCCAGGTGCTTGACCAGGGCCTTGGCGGCGGCGTTGTCGGCTGCCCCTTCGATCAGTCGGTCCGCCGCGGCCCAGGCTTGGGCTTCCGTCTCGCGCACGATGACCTGCAGGCGCATCGAGAACTGGATCTCGTGCTCGCGGCCGTATTTGGCGGCGCGCTGGCGCATCGCCTTGATTTCCTCGCCGATCTTTTCCGGGTAGTCGCCCCAGAACAAGTGCACTGCCGAGTGCTGCGCCGAGATCTCGGCCGCCTGCTCGGAGCCACCGCCCAGGAAGAAGGGCGGATGCGGCTGCTGCACCACCTTGGGCAGCACTTTCGGGCCGTCGACGCGGTAGTACTTGCCCTCGAACTTCACGCCCTCCTCTGTCCACAGGCGCTTCATGAGGCGCACTTCCTCTTCCAGTTGCTCGTAGCGCATCTCCTTCGAGGCGAAGCCGCCCTCGGCCGCCGAGTCCTTCTCGCTGAGGCCGGCGATCAGGTTCAGGTAGACGCGGCCGCCCGAGAGCTGGTCCATGGTGGAAACCATCTTGGCGTGCGCCACCGGATGGAAAAAGCCCGGCTTGATGGCCACCAGCGCCTTCAGGCGCTTGGTGCGGGCCAGCATGAAGGAGGCCGAAACCCAGGCGTCCCAGCACAGGGGGGTGACGGGAACGAGCATGTAGTCGAAGCCGGCGGCTTCGGCCGCCAGGCTGACGCGCTCGAAGTGCTCCAGGGATTGGGGGATGCTTTGACTCGGGTCTGCAAAAGCGCTGGTGTCGCCCATGGTCGGGCAGAACCAGCCCATCGAAAGTGGTGCCTTGTTGGCCATGTGTGTCTCCTTTGATTGAGGTCTCTGAGCCCCGATTGCACCGCCGCCAGGGTCATAAGTAAAATGAAACCTTCTGATTTAACATATGCACAAACTGAATGTGGATACCTTCGACCTGAACCTGCTGGCGGTCTTTCTCAAGCTGTGGGAGACGCGCAGCGTCACCCGCGCCAGCGACAAGCTGGCCCTGAGCCAGCCGGCGGTGAGCCATGCGCTGCGGCGGCTGCGCGACGCCCTGGGCGACGAGCTTTTCGTCTCAGGCCGCGACGGCCTGGTGCCCACCGCACGGGCCGAGGCGCTGCTGGTGCCGGTGCGCCAGGCGCTCTCGCAGATCGGGCTGGCGCTGCAGGCAGGCGAGAGCTTCGTGCCTTCGCTGGCGCAGCGCGAGTTCCGCATCGCCGGCGGCGACCTGGTGGAGTTCGCCATCGCGCCGCAGCTCATCGAGGAGATCGGGCGCGAGGCGCCCGGCATCCTGATCAAGCTGGTGCCGGTGCCCGAGGGCGAGCAAGGCTTGCAGATGCTGGAGGCCGGCGAGGTCGACGTGGTGCTCGACGGCACGGCCGTGAAGGGCTCGGGCGTGCGCAACGAGGTGGCGGCCAATATCGGCCTGGTCACCCTGATCTGGAAGCGCGAGCAGCTGACGAAGAAGCGCTTTCCGCTGGAGCTTTATCTCAAGCGCCCGCACATCGTGATCCGCCAGCCCGAGCGGCGCGGCAGCGTGGTCGACCAGACCCTGGCAGCGCAGAACCTGCGCCGCCCCATCGGCGCGGTGGTGCAGCACTTCATCGCGATGCCGGTCATCGCCGCGCGCACCGGCTATATCTGCAACCTGCCCAGTGGCATGGCGCCGACCTTCGCCGACCTGTTCGGCCTGAGCATGCACGAGCCGCCGATCGACTTCCCGCCTGCCCCGCTCTACATCGCCTGGCACAAGCGTTTCGAGGCGGACCAGGCGCTGGCCTGGCTGCTGCAGAAGATCCGGCAGGCGGTCGCGACCGTCGCCTGAAGGCGCTTCAGGGAATGCTGCGGAAGTGACCGGGCGCGTGTCCGGTCCAGCGCTTGAAGGCCTTGCGAAAATTGCTGGCCTCCGAGAAGCCGACGCGCTCGGCGATCTCTTCCACCGTCAGCGCGGTGTTCTGCAGGAACTCCACCGCCAGCGAGCGCCGCACGTGGTCGACGATCTCCTGGTAGTTGGTGTCTTCCTCGGCCAGGCGCCGGTGCAGGGTGCGCACCGAATACCCCAGCCGCTGCGCCATTTCCTCGGCCGTCGGAAAGCTCCCGCGGCTGTCCAGGCAGGCCACGCGGATCGCGCGCGACAGCGGCGTCTCGTCCGGCATGGACTCCAGCATGCGCTCGCAGAACTTGGCGCAGATGTCGGCGGTGATCGGGTTGGCGTTCGGGCAGGGCTGGCCGAAGTTGCTGGCGTCGAAGTGCAGCTCCATCACGTCGGACTCGAACTGCACCGGGCAGCGGAAGGTCGCCTCGTAGGCATCGCCATAGGGGGGGCGCGCATAGGGCAAGAGCAATTGGCGCGTCGGCAGGGGCGCCTCCAGGATGCAGGATGCCAGCTTGAGGATGGAAGCAAACCAGAACTCGGAGGCCAGCGGCAGCACATCGCCCAGCGCCATCGCGTCGTGGCCCTCGAACACCGCCGTGTCGCCCTCGATGCGCCAGCGCTTTTCCAGCACCGGCCCGGCCAGGCGCACATGCTTGATGCCCAGCTGCACCGCCTCGCCGAAGGTGGCGCTGCTGACCAGCGCATAGCCATAGACGCCGAAGTCGGAGAGACGCTGGCGCGCGCCGGCGCGCAGTGCCACATCGGGCACGCGCGACAGCCGGCGCACGTTGCGGAAGATGGCGATCTTCTGGCGGTGCGACATGCGCGCCTGTGCATCGTCCAGTTGCGCGGCCGCGAGGCCGGTGCCTTGCAGCAGCTCGGCCGCCGGCACGCCCTGCTCGGCCATCTCGGCAAACAGCGCACCCAGGCCCA
Source organism: Variovorax sp. (assembly GCA_035476655.1). Lineage (GTDB taxonomy): Bacteria > Pseudomonadota > Gammaproteobacteria > Burkholderiales > Burkholderiaceae_C > Variovorax. The sequence continues at coordinate 22,911 of DATILH010000184.1, read as the reverse complement.
GCATGCTGTGGGCCGGGACATCCAGGTCGCGGCCATAGCTGCCGATCAGGAGGGAAGGAGACGCGCGCATGCGCCGATTATCCCGTCAGCGGCCCTGGTTGGCAGAACTTCACCTGCCCCCTGACAGCATCGAACCTAGGCACGGGCGCGCCCAAGCCGCATCATCCGGTGCAAACCTGCGCCTACCTGCGCCATTCCACCGGAGACACTCAAAATGAACGACCGCCTGGCCCGCCCCGAGACCGAAGCCAGCCTGCGCATCGGACGCCTGTTCGACGCCCAGCAGCAGGCTTTTGCCGCCAACCCTTACCCCTCGCTCGACGAGCGCCGCAAGAACCTGCGCGTCCTCAAGAAGCAGCTGAGCCGCTACCAGGACCTGCTGGCCGAGGCCATGAGCGAAGACTTCGGCTTCCGCGCGCCGGCCGAGTCGAAGATGCTCGACATCCTGGGCAGCACGCTGGAGATCAACCACGCGCTGTCGCACCTCAAGCGCTGGATGAAGCCCAGCCGCCGCGCCACCGAGCTCTTGTTCCTGTCGAACAGCCTGCGCGTCACCTACCAGCCCAAGGGGGTGGTGGGCGTGATCACGCCCTGGAACTTCCCGCTCTACCTGGCCCTGGGCCCGGTCGCGATGGCGCTGACCGCCGGCAACCGCGTGATGCTGAAGATGCCCGAGATCACCCCCAAGACCAACGCAATGCTGCGCCGCATGCTGGCCGAGGTCTTCAGCGAGGACCTGGTCGCGCTGGTCGGCGAAGAGCTGGAAGACCCGAACGCCTTCACCTCCCTGCCCTTCAACCACATCGTGTTCACTGGCTCGCCGGCCGTGGGCAAGATCGTGATGCGCACCGCCGCCGCGAACCTCACGCCGGTGACGCTGGAACTGGGCGGCAAGTCGCCCGCGGTGGTGCTGCCCGACTATTCCGTCAGCGAGGCCGCGACCCGCATCACCCACGGCAAGACCACCAACAGCGGCCAGATCTGCGTCTCGCCCGACTACGCGCTGGTGCCGCGCGCCAAGGTCGGCGAATTCGTCGAGCACGTGAAGAAGTCGTTCGTCTCGATGTACGGCCCGCGCATCCAGGACAGCCACGACTACACCTCGATCGTCGACGACCGCCAGCACCAGCGCATCCAGGCGCTGCTGGGCGATGCACGCACCAAGGGCGCCACCATCACGCCCTGCGGCGAAGTGGGCCCGGGCCGCAAGATGCCGCTGCACATCGTGACCAACGTGACGCCGGACATGCGCCTCATGCAGGAAGAGATCTTCGGGCCCATCCTGCCGGTGGCCGCATACGATGGCGTTTCGGACGCCATCGACTACATCAACGCCGGCCCGCGTCCGCTGGCCCTGTACTGCTTCAGCCATGACAAGCAGGCGCGCGAGAAGATCCTCGAGCGCACCCACTCGGGCGGCGTCACCATCAACGACTGGGGCTGGCATGTGATGAACCATGACGCGCCCTTCGGCGGCATCGGCAACTCGGGCATGGGCACCTACCACGGCGTCGAGGGCTTTCGCGAACTCTCGCATGCCAAGACGGTGTTCAAGCGCCATCGCTTCTTCCCCGTCGGCCTGTTCTACGCGCCCTTCGGCAACATCGTGCAGCGCCTGTCGCTGAAGTACTTCGTGGGCGACGGCGACCCGACACTGCGCAAGTAATTGCGCAGCTAGAACCCGGACTCGCGACGCAACACAGCCAGCACCTGCGTCGCGCCCTGCACCAGCGGGCTCACGCGCGCGCCGTCGATCTGCAGTTGCCCGCGCGTTTCCTGCCGCGCCGGCGGCGTTTCATCGAGTTGCACCAGCACATGGAACACGGCGGGCGTGGGCACCAGCGCCTGGCCCAGCTCGCCGCCGTGGCGCGAGGCGAGCATCGGATGTTCGAGCTGCGCAACCCGTGTGCCGCCGATGGCCAGCACCTTGCCTTCGATCGGCTGCACCTGCCCTTCCGGATAGAAGCGCACTTGTGCGCCGACGCTGATGCGGTGCAGCTCGTCGGGCTTCACGTACGCATCGACCTGCCAGCTCGCGGGTCGTAGAGCACGCCCAGCGGCTCCTTGGTGCCGGCCCACTGGCCGGTGTGCCAATTGGGATCGACATCCTTCCAGAGCCCGTCAAAGGGCGCATGCAGGGTCAGGCGCTCGATCTCGGAGCGGGCGGCCCGCCCCTCCTGCAATTGCACGTCCAGGCGCTGGCGGGTGGCAGTCTCCTCGGCCAGGCCGGCCGGCTCGGCCAAGAGGCCCAAGAGGCGCGCGTCGTAGCTGCGCGCGCCGGCATCGCTGCGCAGCACGCGCTCGGCAATGTCGGGCTGTTCCAGCGCCACCAGCAGCTCGCCCACGCGCGCCTGCCCGATCGGGCGGATCTCGCGGATCAGCGCCGGGTACGGCGCAAACACGCGCATCTGCCGCTCGGCCCGCGCCATGCCCCAGGCATGGACCTGCGTCTGCCAGGGCAAGGCCAGCAGCAGCAGGAAGAGCAATGCGAAGCCTGCCAGCACGAGGCGGCGTGATACCGACACGGCCCCGCGCAGGCTCCACCAGTGCTGCATCTCGCGCCACACCGGCCGCGCGATGAACCACCAGATTTCCACCGCGAAGAGGATGATCCCAAGCGCCTTGAAGAACAGCAGATAGACCGCCACCGCAATGCCGACGAACAGCACCAGCCGATAGAGCCAGGTGCCGATGGCAAAGGCGATGAGCGCCCTGCGCTGGCGCGCGCCGAAGGGCTCTGGCCAGGGCTCGGGCAGGCCCAGCACGCCGCGCCGCAAGGCCGTGCGCGCCAACGCGCCGGAGCGCTCGTGCAGGTTCGGAAAGTCCAAGAGGCTCAGCGCAAGCCGCGCTGCGCAAGCTGCAAGTTGCCGCCGGTGGTATTGAAGGAAATGGTGGGCGCGCTGAAGTCGCTGAGCGGTGCGCCCAGGCCGATCTCGCCGCTGCCGTGCAGCACGCATTCTTCGCGGCGCAACGCAATTTCGCCGCTGGCGCCGGCGCTGCCGTGAAAGCGCACCCAGGTGCCGTAGGTGCTGACGTCGACCAGCACGCAGCTGCCGTGCCGCGCCTCGATGCGGGCATGAAGGCGCGAGACGCGCGGGTCGTTGACGACGAACTGCGCCTCGTCCACCCGGCCCAGATGGATCGGCAGTTGCGAGGCGCGGAACATGGTGCGCACGTCGAGCCAGCTCAGCTCGATCTGGCCGAAGGTCGAATCCTGCGAGCGCGGCGGCGGGATCAGGGTGGCCGGCATGGTGAGGAAGTCGGACGTGTCGTCCTGCCAGTCGATGCGGTAGACCACCGGCATCTCGTTCTTGCCGCGGATGTTGATGGGCCCGAGGTTGCGGTGCCGCACCTCCGCATTGGTGATCTGGTCGATCACGGTCTCGGTGGCCCAGATCTGGCCGGGGCCGGCCAGGTCGCTCAGGCGCGAGGCCAGGTTGACCGCATCACCGTAGCAATCGCCGTCGACCTCGACCACATCGCCGCTGGCCACGCCGATCTGCAGGTCCATGCGCAGCGGAGCCGGCCAGGACAGCAAACGCTTCTGGTGGTTGCGCTGGAGTTCCAGCACGGCGTTGGTGGCCGGGCCGCCGGCCGCAAAGACCGCGAGCACGCCGTCGCCCAGCATCTTGACGACTCGCCCGCCATGGGCCTGGCAGACGCCGCCGATCCATTGGGTCAGGCGCGTCACCGTCTCGGTGGCACGCGCATTGCCCATGGCTTCGAACACCCGCGTGCTCCCCGTCAGATCCGCAAAGACAACCGTGGATTGAGCGCCCATTTGTTCTAGTGGTACTTCTTGGTCATCGCGGTTGGTGATTATGGCAAACAGTCACATATTCGAAGGAAATCAATCCCTCGCCCTTGACACGGCAAGGTGAAATCGACGCTTTTTTGCGAATCGACACAAGAAAAGCAGGATCTAACGCGACTCCTTGGAGAATGTGAATGCTCCGGCATCAAAAGTAATACGAAGGTTACCGTTTCTTCGAAAGTCGGTGAAGAGTTCTGTGAAGTATGTTGTTTTTAAACAAGAATAAATGTTTCCGCGCTTGTGTCCTCAGGCGCCGCCACGTAATGTTGCTGCGTCACAGCTTTTCGCATCTTGCTTCTTTCCATCATGGTGTCTTTGCGCAAGCTCATTCGCCTTCTGCCCCTGCCAGGCTTGGCCCCGCAGCGATCCGAGGAACGGCGGGCCGGACAGATTCGAGTGGCGATGCTCGAAATGCTGCGTCCCCATGGCGGCCACGGGGTGGCGCGCGTGGCCCAGCGCGTGCAGTTCGCCGATGACCTGGAAGCCCTGTGGTACCTGCGCCAGGACGTGATGACGGCCCTGAGCGACTTCGACGGCGAAGGCGCGGCGCGGCACCAGATGCGGCAGATCAACAGCATGTTCAAGGGCCGCCTGCCCGACTCCATGGGCCCGCGCACCCACAGGCGAGCCTGAGCCCTCGCCGCCAACCCGGACTCAGTGTCCGTGGTGATCGTGGCGGTGACCCCAGACCATGAAGATGTCGCGGCCGTCGGCCGCGAGTTCGACGCGGGCGCCAAAGGGCAGCAGCACCTTGGTCGGCACATGCCCGAAAGGCAGGCCGGTGAGCACCGGCACCTTGAGCAAGCTTCGCAGGCGATCCACCACGCCTGGCAGGCTGAAGCCGCGGTCATGCGGCACCTTCTTGAAGCCGGTGAACTGGCCCAGCACGATGGCCTTCTGGCGCCCCAGCACCCCGGCGTGGCGCAACTGCTCGAGCATGCGCTCGACGCGGTAGGGATGCTCGTTGACGTCTTCCAGGAACAGCACGCCCTTGTCCACCACCGGAAAGTACGGCGTGCCCAGGAGGGCCGCCAGCACGCACAGGTTGCCGCCCCATAGCGTGGCACCGTGGATGCTGCGCAGCCCTTCGCCGATGGCAGCGTCACGCGCTGGCATGCGCCAGCCGGTGCCCTCGCCCTGGCCGTGGAGCAGGTCGTCGAAGCAGGCTTCCATGATGTCGTCGGCGCCAGCCTCGGCACCGAAGTCCTCGCCCACCGCCGGGCCGGCCCACGTCACGGCGCCGGTCTTGGCGAACAGCGCGCATTGCAGCGCGGTGAAGTCGGACAGGCCGACGAATTCGGTGCCGCGCTCGATCGCCTTGGCCAGAGGCTTGCAGGGCAGCGCATCAAGGATGCGCGTGAGGCCGTAGCCGCCGCGCGAGATCAGGGCGATGTCGGCGCCGCTGGCCGCGGCCCGGCCGATGGCGGCCAGGCGGGTGGCGTCGTCGCCGGCAAAGCGCTGGTGGCTCTTCAGGGCGGCCTCGTCGATCTCGACCTCGTGGCCCAGGGCCGCGAGGCGCTTCACGCCGCGCTTGAAGGCGGCCTTGTCGCGCACCGCGCTGGAGGGGGAATAGATGTAGATGTGCTTCTTGTTCACGCGCGCAAGTATCCCATTGCGCTTGCCGCGGCCGTGCGCGCCTGGGCAGGGGCTACCTGGCGTGCCTTGCGCGGCCGGCCGAAGGCGCGCAGCGCCGCCTCGTAGCCGCGGTCGGGAAAGGGGGCGCGCCGCGCCGCCTCTTCTTCAGGCTGCGGCGCATCGCTTTCCGTGGCCAGCACCAGGCCCGCGATGCGCTGCGGCGCCGCAGCGGCCAGCGCCTCGGCCAGCTCGCGCATGCTGGCGTTCGCCACCACCACCACCTGCGCAACTTCCAGGCGCTCCAGCCACTGCAGCAGCACGTCGCGGTGCCATTCGAGGGTGTGCACCGCCTCGCGCTTGGGCTTGTCGCTCATTCCGAAGCCGATCAGGTCGGGCGCCAGCACGCGCGGGCAGCCGGCCGCAAGAAGAGCCTCGATCAGTGCGTGCTGCTGATGGCTCCAGTGGCCGACGCCGTGCAGGCACAGGCAGGCGGGGCCGGCCCCGTCCGGGGCGCTGTCCAGGTAATGCATGCGCCAGCCTTGCAGGCTGGGCAGGTCGCTGATCTGCCCCTGCGGCCAGGGCGGCGCCGCGAGGCCCTCGAAGCAGGCCTGCGGCGTGCGCAGCGCATCGTGGCGCAGCGGCTGGGCCGAGGCACGCGCCAGCTCGCGACGGCCCTGGAAGAAGGATTGCAGCAGCTGCGCGCAATCCTGCGCCAGCACCCCGCCCTGCACTTGCGTCTGATGGTTGAGCTGCGAATTCGCGAACAGGTCGAGCACCGAGCCGGCCGCCCCGGTCTTGGGATCGGCGGCGCCGAAGACGACACGCGCCAGGCGCGCATGCAGCATGGCGCCGGCGCACATGGCGCAAGGCTCCAGGGTGACGAAGAGTTCGCAGCCGTCGAGCCGGTAATTGCCCAGCGCCTGCGCGCCGGCACGCAGCACGTCGATCTCGGCATGCGAGGTCGGATCGTGCCGTGCCACCGGCGCGTTGCGCCCGCTGGCGACGAGGGCGCCGTCTTTCACCAGCACCGCGCCGACCGGCACCTCGCCGGCCTCCATCGCGGCGCGCGCCTGCTCCAGCGCAAGCGACATCCAGTGCGCGTCGCCGTGCTTGCTGCTGCCCTTCACTTGGCCTCGTCAGGCATGGCGCGCGGCGCCTGCATGGCGGCGTCGAGCGACTGCTTGAACTGCTCCTGCGTCTGGCGCGGGTTGGACGTGGCGGCTGCGGCGGGCGTCGCGGCGGCGCCGGGGGCCGGCGCGGCGGCACCAAGCTGCTTCTTGACCAGGAGGCCGACGATGAGCAACGCGGCCAGCATGCCCACAAGACCCAATGCGCGCATCGCTCAAGCTCCTTGTAGTGATTCGACCAGGCCCAGCCGCTGCATCCAGCCGGCCAGTGCCTGCTCATCCGGCGTACCGGCGGCATAGCGCTCATGCAGCGCGGCGTGCGACTCGGGCCGGTGCTGGTTGAGCTTGATCTTGCATTGCCATTGCACGACGCGCAGTTCGAAGCCGACGATGCCGGCCAGCAGCTTGTGCTGGAACTCTTCGCCCAGATCGCGCCACTGCTGCGCATAGGCCGGCTCGTGCTGGCCGATCAGGCGCTTGAGCAATTCGTCCTTCTCCGGGGGTGTCTCGACCAGCCGGGCCTCGACCACGCAATGCACCGCCAGGTAGTTCCAGCTCGGCACGCGCGCCAGGTCGGGGTAGACGGAAGGCGACAGGTAGGCATGCGGCCCCTGGAAGGTGACCAGCGCACGCGGCCGTGCCTGCAGGTGGCGCCACTGCGGGTTGGGCTTGGCGCAATGGCCCCACAGCACCAGCGCCTGGCCCTGCTCCTCCACCACCAGGGGCAGGTGGCTGACGAAAGGCAGGCCCTCATCCTGGGTCGTGACGAGGCTGGCGAAGGAGTGCGCACGCATCAGCTCGATGGCGATGCGCGGGTCTTTCTCGTTGAAATAGGGCGGCACATACATAAGCCCTAGTGTGCCAGCGAGGCATACACCTGCAACTGGCGCGACATCGCATCGTTGAATTCGCCCAGGCTGCGTTGCAGATCGGCGATGGCACCGGCCAGGCCGGCGGCGTCGCCGCCATCACTGGCCGCTTCGACCGCCTCGCAGTCGCGCACCACGCGCTCGGCCCGCACGATGCGCGCCGCACCCTTGATCTTGTGCGCGCGGGACGCCACCTCGCGGCCGGCGCCCGACTGGAGCAGGCCCTGCAGTTCCTCCATGTCGCTGAGGTTGGTGCGCAGCAGGGCTTCGAGAAAGCTGGCCTCGAGCTTGGCGTCGCCGCCCGAGAACTCCTGCAGCGAGCTGCGGTCGAAGGCGGCGCCCTCTTGCGCGCCGCCGCCGCCCTCGCCCTCCCCGCTTTTCATCGGAGCGGGCCCGGCCGCCGAGCCTTCCGACAAATGGCGGCGCAAGGCTTCCAGCAGCGCGTCGACGCTCAGCGGCTTCATCAGGCACTCGTCCATGCCCACGTCCAGCGCCCTGCGCCGCTCCTGCTCCTGCTCCTGCACATGGGCAGTGCAGCCCAGCACCGGGCAATGCGGCAACTTCTTCTCGCCTTCGATGGCGCGGATCGCGCTGGTCAACGCGTAGCCGCCCATCACCGGCATCGAGCAGTCGGTGATGACAACGTCGAAATTCTCCTTCTGCCAAAGCGCCAGCGCGACCTTGCCGTCTTCGGCCGTGCTGCTGCGAAAGCCCAGGAAGCCCAGCTGCCGCTGCATCAGCAGGCGGTTGGCCGGATGGTCGTCCACCACCAGGATGTTGAAGCGCTCGCGCTCGGCCAGTGGCTCGGCCGACGCGCCCTCCTCCATCCCGGCCTCCGCCGCCTCTTCTTCCGACGCCGGCAGCACCAGGAGGCGCAAGGCGACGCTGATGCTGGTGCCCACGCCGCGCTGGCTGGTGACCGCGATGTCGCCGCCCATGCGCATGCAAAGGCGCTGCACACCGGGCAGGCCCAACCCGGTGCCGCCGATGGTGCGCGGGCCGGCGGCCTCGGCCTGGAAGAAGGGCTTGAACAGGTTCTGCACGTCTTCCGGCGCAATGCCGATGCCGGTGTCGGTGATCTCCAGCAGGATCGTCGCTCACGCCCTGGCTGGACAGCTCGATCGTCACGCCGCCGCTGTCGGTGTACTTGATCGCGTTGCTCACCAGGTTGTTGACGATCTGCCTGAAGCGCGTGGCGTCGACCGCATGCCAGCGTGCCAGCCGCTCGTCGATCTGCACGGTGATCTGAAGGCCGCGCTGCCGCGCCAGGCTCTGGAAGACGTTGGCCACCTCCTGCACGATGGGCCGCAGCTGCGCCGGCCGCGGCACCACCTCCAGGCCGCCGGCCTCGATCTTCGAGATGTCCAGGATGTCGTCGATCAGGCCCAGCAGGCTGCGCGCGGAACTGCGCGCCAGCTCGACCGACTCGCGGTCCTGCGATACCAGCCGCCCTTCGCGCACCAGCAGCTCGAGCACGCCCATCACCGCGTTCATGGGGGTGCGGATCTCATGGCTCATGGTGGCCAGGAAGTTGGACTTGGCGCGGTTCGCCGCCTCCGCCTTGGCGCGCGCCGACTCGATCAGCTCGACCAGGTGATGGCGCTCGGTCATGTCGATGGCGCCGGTGACGAAGGCCACCCGCTTGCCGTGGGGCTTGAGCGCGATCGGTGCCGCCCAGTGCAGCACGCGCCGCCAGTTGCCGGCCACGTCGAGGTCCAGATCCTCGTTGATGACGGTGCCGTCGGCCAGCAGGCGCACGTACTGCTCATGAATCGCACGCGCCATCTGCGGTAGGCGAAGTGCATGCCCTCCGGCTCGGTTTCGGCGAAGTTGGTCAGACGCAGATTGTTCATCTGGTAGTGGTCGATCAGGTAGGCCAGCGTCATGCCCAGGTCAACGAAGGCATCGAGCTTGTTGGCCGACATCGCGGCCACGCCGAGAAAGGCGCTTCCGTAGGGGATCAGGTGCGCCCGCGGATAGGCCTGGCGCAGCGCGTCGACCGGCACGTGGCCTTCAGTAGCCGACGTTGAAGGCGCCGGCGCGCTCGATGCGCGGGTCGCGCGAAGTCACCTCCACGTGTCGCAGTGCCACATAGGGCGCCGACAGCGCGATCGATGGCGCGGCCAGCCAGTCGGGAACGGTGGGCAGGATGTCGATGCGGCCTTGGGCGAGCGCCTGCCGGGCCTCCTCGCGCGTGCGAAAGACCTCGACGCGCACCCGCAGGCCGAGGGCGGCGGCGACTGCGTCGAGGTAGTCCGCCGAGATTCCTTCGTATTCGTTGTTGAGCCCGAGCAGGTCGAAGGGCACGAAGCCGTTGGCCACGATGCCCGCGCCGATCTCGCGGTGCTGCTCCAGCCAGGCGCTCTCCTGCCCGCTCAGCGACACCGCCAACGTGGGAATGTTGGTGAAGCCGACCAGCCGGGGCGGCTCCTCCGCCGCCGGGGCCGGGCCCGCCAGGGCCAGCAGGCAGCCGGCCGACAGCAGCAGCGCCCGCAGGCGCAGCCGCCAGCCGGGCCAATAGTCAGGCATGGCGGCGCCGGTCAGCCAGCAACTCTTCAGGTGATGAGGTTGTTGGCACGTGCGAAGTCCACCAGTTCCACCAGCGTGGAAATATTGAGCTTCTCGAACAGGCGGGTCTTGTAGCTGCTCACGTCTTGTTGCTGATGAGCAGGGCGTCGCCGATTTCCTTGTTGCTCATGCCGCGCGCCAACTGCTGCAGCACCGTCAGCTCGCGATCGGACAAGGTCTTGATGAGGTCGGCCGGGGTGGACCCGACCGTGCCGGACAGCGCGCCCAGGGCCGAGCTCGGGAACACGCTGTAGCCGGCAAGCACCGACTGGGCCGCCTGCACGATCGAGCTCATGCCTTCGGACTTGCTCATGAAGCCGTTGGCACCGGCATGCAAGGCGCGCGTGGCGAAGATGGCTTCCTGCTGGGCCGACAGCACCAGGAGCTTGATCGCCGGATTGGAGGCCTTGAGGCGCTCGATGAGCTCCAGGCCGTTCATCTTCGGAAGGTCGAGATCGAGGACGACCAGGGCCGGCTGCTGGTCGCGAATCACGGTGAGCGCCGCGGGCCCACTGTCGGCCTCGCTCACCACCTTGAACAGGTTGCTGGATTCCAAAACTGATCGAACCGCCAGGCGGATGGCCGGATGGTCGTCGACGATGACTGTGCTGTGCATGGTCCTCCTCTCGATTGTTCGAGACTGCTACGTCCCTCCCCGAGAGACCAGAAGTACCGGGTCCTCGCTGGAACCCTTGTGCCGGGGATTTCTAGGGCTCGATGACCCTGGGCTGGAACACCCGGTCCTCGATGGACTGGCCGGCAGCGAGACAAAGGTCCTCGCGAAAGCGCCCGGCCACCAGTTGCACGCCCACCGGCCCGGCCGGTGTGAGGCCGGTGCAAAGGCTGAGCGCGGGCAGGCCCGTCACCGGCAGGGCGATCATGGGAAGCTGGGCGCGCCAGACGCGCTGATAGGAGTCCGCGTCCTGCAGGTCCAGATCGTTGGCGAACGGCAGTTCGGCCGAGGTCGGCAACAGCACCACCGGGTAGCGCTGCAGGAACATTTGCCATTGCCGGACGATGGTGAGGCGTCGGGACAATGCATCGGAAAAGGCCGCGAGGCCCAGGCCCGATGCGATCTGCTTCTGCCCGGCCAGGGCGGCGATCGCGCCTGCATCGCCTTCCCGGCGGGCGGCCTCGGCGAGCTGCTCGTAGCCGTCGCCCATCCACAGCATGATCTGGATGGCAACAGCCTGCGCCAGCGGCGGCAGCGCATCCACCTCCTCGACGATCCAGCCCGCGTCTCGCAGCGCTTCGGCGGCACGCGCCAGTGCGGCGCAGACTTCGGCACAGGTCTCCAGGCCGTCGGGCCGCAGGCACAGGGCAACCCGTCGCTCTATCGCCGGGCCCTCCAGCGGCGCCGGCACCCACCAGGGATCGCGCGGGTCGCCGGCGGACATCGCCGCCAATGCCAGGCGCAAATCCTCCACCCGCCGCGCGATGGGGCCCGAGACGGCCATCAACTGCCCGCCGATGGTCCTGTCCTTGCCGGCACTGGCGTTGAATGCGGGCACGCGCCCGAGGGACGGGCGCAACCCGTGAACGCCGCAGGCATAGGCCGGGTAGCGGATCGAGCCGGCGATGTCGGTGCCGTGCGCCAGCGCGCCGACGCCGGCCGCCGCGCCGGACGCGGCGCCGCCCGAAGAGCCGCCCGGCGTCAGGCGCGCATCATGCGGATTGCGCGTGCTGCCGTGCAGGAGGTTGCTGGTGAACCAGCGGTAGCTGAAGGCCGGCGTGTTGGTGCGGCCCAGGATCAGGGCGCCGGCACGCTCGAAGTTGTCGACCACCGGGCTGTTCGCGCTGGCGATGAGCTGCGCCTGCGAACGCAGGCCATTGGTGGTTGCGTACGAAGCCTGGTCGATGTTCACCTTGACGGTGACGGGGACGCCGGCCAAAGGCTGCACGGCATCGCCACGCGCCAGGGCCGCATCGATCTGCGTGGCCCGGGCCAGCACCTCTTGCGGCCGGCATTCGACCACCGCATTCAGGGCCGGATTCACGGCTTCGAGCCGAGTCAGGGCGGCTTGTGCCACCTCGCGCGCCGACACCTGGCGGCGCCGGACCAGCTCTGCGAGGCGCGCCGCAGGCAGCGCCCAGAGTTCGTTCGAATCCTGCAAGCTCAATTCGCCTTGTCCTTTGCTGCCCGCTTCGAGGGCTTGCCCGAAAGCGCCGCCGGCGCATGCCTTTCCGGCGGCTCGAGGATCTCGAAGCTGTGCTGCGTGGAGTAGCGCCCGAACGGCACTTCCTTCGAGCCGGTCTTGGCATAGTACTCGTGCCAGTAGAGCAGCGAGGCCCAGATCGCCTCCGGGCAGGAAGCCCGGGACTCGAGCCCGGGCGTCAGCTCGTAGTTCTCGGCCGCGCACACCATCTCGAGCATGCAAGCCGACGGCAGCCCGAAGTTCTCGTGCAGCGGATTCCCGGTGCGCGCGACGCCCCACGCGAAGGCCAGCCAGCGCAGCACATGCTCCAGCGAATCGAGCGCCGACCGGCCCTTGCGGTAGCGCTCGACGCGTGCTCGCATGTTGGCCTGGGGAATGGGCAAGGCGGCGATCGCGATGTTGGGATAGATCTGCGGATCGTCGAAGTCGGACAGCGGCATCTCGACGATGCCGTTGTCGTAGGGCGGGTACGCCGGGCCGCGCGGCTGGGCCAGCGGCACGCTGATCGCGCTGGCCTGCGCGAGCAAGGGCCCGTGCAGTTCGACCAGCAGCACTTCCGACCAGAACGAGGGGAGCATGTCGGGCCGCAGGTGCGACTGCGCCACCCGCAGCCTGAAGGCCAGCGTATCGCTGCCGCCGAGCAGGACCGCATAGGTCCACACCGCCGGGTCGATGCGCCCGACATCCTTGGCGGCGCGCTCGCCCCAGGCGAGATTGCCCTCGTTCTTCTTGCGCGCGAAGGCGCTGAACTTCGGATTGGCGCCGGCGGCCGATGAGCGTGCGGTTGTAGCCAAGTTTCACCTCCTAGATGTTGCGCATGGAGTAGGTCGGGGTGCGCTCCGGGTTGGCGGCCGAAGCCTGCGCGCTGACTTCGTAGTAGGTCACGCGAAAGTCGATTCCGCCGCCGGCGCTCCAGAGCGTCAGCATGGCCACCTGGTCGCCTTGCCGGCGATAGCCCAGGTCGCGCTCCTTGCCCACCTTGCATTCGAGTTCGAAGCGCGTGCTGGCGCCCAGCCGATCCGGAACCTCGGCCGGCTGCGAATGCCGCGGCCAGCGCTGGCCCTTGCCGAAGATGCCCTTGAAGCCTTCCACGGCACGGCCCAAGGTGGACGCGCCGATCAGTGTCGACGGTGAACAGATCACCTCGTGGATCATGGCTTGCGGGTCGCGCAACGGGCTTCGCGCCTGCGACACCCGTCCCCAGTGCACGTCGCCGGTCACGTAGATCACCGGGATGCCGGCGTCGGCCAGGCGCTCGAGCGTGGGCACGATGAGTTCATCGAACTCGGCCCAGTTGCTCATCTCGGCGTCGACGAGCTTGCGCTTGGATTCCGCGGTCGGCGCAGCGAACAGGGCCTGCCCCGAAGACAGCAGGCCGAAGGCCGGACGCCCCTGGGCACGCGCTGCAAGCAGATCGCTTCCCCATGCCTCGAACTCGGCCCGGGCTTGCGCGGAAAGAAGGCGCTGGAAGCCGGTGTCCCTGTCGCTCCTCATGTCGATCAGGATCATCTTGAGCGGTTCGACGTCCAGGCGCATTGCAAAGCCCGGCTTCAGGCCCGCGCCGACCTGGTAGTCCTCGTAGAGCGAGCGCGCCGCGGCCTCCCAGCCATCGCGCCCACCTTGCAGCCAGGTGTTGGGCAACTGCACCTGCCCGAAGGGATAGTTGTTCCAGTACTCGTGGTCATCCGCCACGCAGACCACCGGCGCCCTTTGCAGCACGCGGGCAAGCCCCCCGCTCTCCAGTGCGCGCGATGCGAAGTTGCGCATGTACTTCTCGCCAAGAATGCGCGCCATCGACATTCCGCGCGGCCAGTCCACGTCCAACGGAAGGTCGCCATAGACCTGGTCGCCCATCATCAGGGTGAGTTGCGGGCGCATGGTGATCTTGCTGATCACGTTTCCAAGCGTTCCCGATGCGTCCTCCGGCTGGTAGTAGCACGAGCAAAGGAAGATACTGAAGCCGCCCTCCGGCAGGCCGGGCAGGCGCTGCGGCAGCGTCGAAACCACCAGGGTCCGGCTGTGCGGGCCCACCGTGACCGTCAGTTCGTACGAAGCCCCTGCTTCGAGCCCGAAGACGCGGGCGATGGCCCGGTGGTTGATCGGCCGCCCGGCACCGTCGGCCATGTCGTCACGGATGGGGCTCCATGCCTGCACCAGCTCGACGCGGGCGCCTGCCATCTTCTGCACGTCGATCCGGGGTTGTGGCGGGGCGGCGTTGTCGAAGACGCCGATCCATAGCTGGATGGTGTCGCTGGAAGGCGCGGCCTGGGGGTAGACGGCAAGCATCGGCGCTTCAGTCGACCAGCAAGCTTGGATCCAGCCGCCGCTTCTTCAGCAGACCCTTCAGGTTGTCCGGCGCATAGGCCGCGAGCCCGTCCAGGCAAGCTTGCACGCTCGGATGAAAGCGTGCGTCGGCCGGCAGCGTGCGCGGCCGGTGCGGACGCAGGTCGAAGGGCGGATCCCGATGCGGCTGACCGACCGGCCCGAAGGCGAGCTCCGCGCCCGGCGCCTCGGACGGCGCGAAAAGCACGCCGCGCGCGGCAAGCTTGGCGATCATCCAGCGCAAGGTGATCGAAGCGTAGTCGGGCGCCGCGCTGCCACCGCCCACGTCCGAATGCGCGCCGCAGAACCAGCGCTGCACCACGCCTTCGCGCGCATCCCACAGCGTGGGCACGAAGTCGCCACGCTGCTCGTCGAGGGCCAGCGCATGAAAGCCCGCCGCCACCTGCGGCGACAGCGCGCGGTCGGCAAACTGGAAGACGTCGATGCGCTGGTCGTCCTTGCCGCCTTGCAGTGGAATGCCCAGCGAGCCCACGGTGTCCCAGACTGCCACGCTGTCGATGGCGATGTTCTTGGCCAGGGCACCGAGCGCGATGGGCTGGCCCTTGAACTCGCTCAGGTAACCCAGCAGCGTGCTGTGCTTGCCGGCCTGCTCGCGATAGCTGGCCCAAACGTGGATGCCCAGGCGGTAGGCCAGTTCGGCATCGTAGCGGCCGTACTCATCCCGCATGGCGTGCACTGGCAGCAGGCCCATGCGCACGATCATTCCGCCCAGGGCGCGCACGGTGTAGGCACCGCGGCTGAAGCCGACCAGCATGATGCGATCGCCCGCCTGGTAGTTGCGCGAGACGAAGGTGTAGCCGCGCACGATGCGCTCGATGAAGCCTTCGCCGAACACACCGCCGAGGATCTTGCGAATGGCGTTGCGAGAGTCACCGACGCCATGGATGTACTTGGCGATCTGCGCCGGCTCGCCGTCGACAGCGCAGGCCAATCTTTCCTGCTCGTCGCGCTTGCGCAGCGAATCGTCGGTGATGCGGCCGTCGAGCGCAGCAAACAGGCGCAGCACGTTGGTGGCGCCGGGCTCCACGGCGTCCTCGGCGTCACCGCGGCCCAGGCCGCTCCAGGTGCCGTCCGCGCAGAACACGATGTTTATCGGCATGGCAACTCCTGCTGCTGCTGCGCCGGCGAGTCTTGCGCGATGTGCGTTGCATGCCTAGTTGTCTTTCGGCCTATGTGGAGACATGCCGCTTGCCATGCCAGCGTCAGTGACATCTGGTGACGTCCGGCGCGGTGCAGGCTGAGCATTTCTGCCAATGCGAATCACCCAAAGCGCCATCGCCGTGCATCGCCCCCCTCCCTAGACTGCACCGATGCCCACTTCAACCCCAACGCGCGACACCGATTCCCAGCCCATCCACGCCAACCGCGCACCGCTTGCCGGCGTCAAGGTGCTCGACCTCACGCGGCTGCTGCCTGGCCCGGTCTGCACGCTGCACCTTGCCGATCTCGGCGCGGATGTCGTCAAGATCGAAGACACCGGTGCCGGCGACTATGCGGCGCCGGCCCTGCGGGCGCTGGTGCATCGGAACAAGCGCGCGCTGCGCCTGGACCTCAAGCAGTCCCAAGGCGTCGAGGTGCTGCAACGCCTGGTGCGCACGGCCGATGTGCTGGTCGAGAGCTTCCGCCCGGGCGTGATGGATCGCCTGGGCGTTGGCTACGAGACGCTCTCGCGCATCAACCCGCGGCTGGTCCACTGCAGCATCACCGGATACGGCCAGACCGGCCCGTACCGCAATGAGCCGGGCCACGACCTGAACTACTGCGCGCTGGCTGGCACGAGCGACCAGATCGGCCGCGCCGGTGACCTGCCGGCGCTGTCCAACGTGCCCATCGCCGACCTGCTCGGCGGTTCGCTCACATCGCTCGCCGGCCTGCTGGCGGCCCTGTTCGACGCCGGGCGCACCGGCCGCGGGCGCCATGTCGACATCGCCATGGCAGACAGCATGCTGGCCCATACCCTCGTCCCCATGGTCACACTGGCCACGCACGGCCAGACGCGGCCGGCCGGTACCGACAAGCTCTCCGGCGGCCTGCCCTGCTATGGCCTGTACCGCACGCAGGACGACCGCCAGCTGGCCGTGGGTGCGCTGGAGCGCAAGTTCTGGGACTTGTTCTGCGACGTCGTCGGCCGCGCCGACCTCAAGCCCTTGCACCTGCCCAGGGACGCCGCCACTACCGCGTCGGTGCGTGCCGACGTGGCCGAGCTGATCGGCTCCAGGCCGCTGGCCCACTGGGTGGAGCGCTTTCGCGGCAGCGAATGCTGCGTCACACCCGTGTTGCGGCTGGACGAAGCGCTGGAGGATCCACACTTCCAGGCCCGCGGCATGGTGGTCGAAAGCGAAGGCGGCCGCCAGTTCGCCTGCCCGATGAAGATGAGCGGCTTTTCCTTCGAAGTGCGTCAAGGCGCCCCGCGCCCCGGCCAGCACAGCGACGAGATCCTCGCCGAGGCTGGCTATGACGAAGCCGAGCGCGAAGCCCTGCATGCACAGGGCGTGGTGTAGCGGCCTTCCTATAATTTCGCGCGCCGCAAGAGCTCCGTGAGGCTGCCGTCAGCGGCAACCGTCATGGCTGCCTTCACCTACCACACCGTCCCCATCAAGCAGGTCGAAGACATGCTGCTGGGCGCGCGCGCGCACGGCCTCGACATCGACGCCCTGCTGCGGCGTGCCGGCATCTCGCCGGCCTTGCTCGAGTCGCCGCTCTCGCGCATCACGCAGGCGCAGATGGCCGCACTCATCCTCGCCCTGCGTCACGCTCTGCGTGACGAACTCTGGGGCCTGTGCAACCGCCCGCTGCCGGTCGGCAGCTTCGCGCTGTGCTGCCAGATGTTGATTGGCTGCCGCACGCTCGGCGAGGCGCTGGAAAGCGGCCTGCGCTACTACCGGCTGCTGGTGTCCGACTTCGTGCCGCGCCTGAAAGTACAGGACGGCGTGGCGATGGTGTGGCTGAGCTCGAACCGTCGCCTCACGCCCTCCCTGGCCTATGCGCGACGCGCCTTCTGCTTCCTGGCCTATGGCCTGGCGTCCTGGCTGGTCGCCCGGCATGTGCCACTGGTCGGCGTCGACTACCCGTCGCAGGAATGGACGCCCAACTCCGATGCCGGCATGTTGTTCCAGGCACCGGTGCGCTTCGGCCTGGCCCACACCGGCTGGCGTTTCGATGCGCGCTGGCTGGACTTGCCCGTGGTCCAGAACCAGCAAAGCCTGGGCGAGTTCATGAAGCAGGCGCCGGCCAGCCTGCTCGTCCGATACCGCGACCAGACCAGCGTGACCGAGCGCCTGCGCCGCATCCTGCGCAGGCACCTGGCCGAAGAACTGCCTTCGCTCGAGGCCATTGGCCGCCAGTTGGCGATGACGCCGCAGACGCTGCGCCGCCGCCTGCGCGAGGAAGGCCAGGGTTTTCGCGCCATCAAGGACGACCTGCGCCGCGACGCCGCCATCGAACTCCTGGCCCGGCCGGATCTGACCTTGCCAGAGATCGCGGCGCAGCTCGGCTTTTCCGAGGCCAGCACCTTCCATCGCGCCTTCAAGCACTGGACCGGCATGGCGCCCGGCGAGTACCGCCACAGCCAACTGCGCTCGCGCTGAACGCCGCCGCGCGTGCCGCTGCCAGGCGCCTCGTTGTCACTTTCTGCCAATGCATCGAACCGTCCCGGCCATTGGAGGCCGCGGTCATGCCCTCCACACTGCGGACTCAGGACGTGGTCGACCCGGCGAACGTCCATCAGGCCAGAACGATGGAGACAGGACCGATGCAAAACACCTCTTTCATGACGCGCCGCAGCTTCGTCGGCGCCCTGTCGGCGCTCGGCATGGCGGGCCACGCCATCGCCCAGACCGACTACCCGCGCCAGATGATCCGAATCGTCGTGCCCTACCCGGCCGGCGGCGCCACCGACACGCTGGCGCGCATGATGGCATCCAAGCTGCAGGACGCCTGGGGCCAGACGGTGATCGTCGACAACAAGCCTGGCGCCTCCGGCACCATCGGCAACGACATGGTCGCGCGCGCACCGGCCGACGGCTACACGGTGCTGATGGCCATCACTGCCATCGTTCAGGTGCCGCCGCTGATGCCCAACCTGCCCTACGACGTGCTGCGCGACCTGCAGCCGCTGGCGCAGGTGGCCAACACGAACTCGATCTTCGTGGTGCCCAAGGCCGCGCCCTTCAAGGACCTGAAGGACTTCGTGGCGCAGGCCAAGTCCAACCCGGGCAAGCTCAACTACGGCTCCTACGGAGTGGGCACGTCCTCGCACATCCAGGGCTCGCTGCTCAACATGCAGGCCGGCCTCGACCTCGTGCACGTGCCCTACAAGGGCGCCGCACCGCTGCTGCAGGATCTGCGCGGCAACCAGCTCTCGTCGGCCTTCATCGACATGGCGACGGCGCGCCCGCACCTCGATGCGATGAAGGTGCTGGCCGCCACCGGCAAGCAGCGCAACCCGATCCTGCCGCAGGTCCCGACCTTCGCCGAACTGGGCTACCAGAACTTCGAGCCGCTCGGCTGGTTCGGCCTGTTCATGCCCTCGAAGGTGCCAGCCGACGTGGCCAGGAAGTTCGCCGACGAGAGCAACCGCATCCTGCGCATGCCCGACGTGGTGCAACGCATCGAAGGCCTCGGCATGTCGCCCGGCGGCATGCCCACCGCAGAGTTCGCCAAGGTCGTACGCGACGACGCGACGACCTACGCCAGGATCATTCGCGACGCCAACATCCGCCTCGAATAGCGCAGCGGCCGCTATTCACCCTCCCCCTCTCTTCACCTCCACAGGATCCAGATGAACCGCAAAGTCTTCGTCGCCGGCGTCGGCATGATTCCCTTCGCCAAACCCGGCAAGAGCGAGCCCTACATGGTCATGGGCGAGCGCGCCGCGCGCCTGGCGCTCGAGGATGCCCGCGTGCCCTACGACCAGGTGCAGCAGGCCTTCGTCAGCTATGTCTACGGCGACTCGACCGCCGGCCAGGCCGCCATCTACCGCGTGGGCCTGAGCGGCATCCCGGTGTTCAACCTCAACAACAATTGCTCCAGCGGATCCAGCGCGCTGTTCCTGGCGCGCCAGGCGGTCGAGACCGGCGCAGTGGAATGCGCCATCGCCCTGGGCTTCGAACAAATGGTCGCCGGCGCGCTCAAGGGCGCCTACGACGACCGCCCGGCGCCCATGGCGCGCTTCGCCGAGACCATGACCGCGCTGCAGGGCTACGACCCTGGCGCACCGCGCGCCGCCCAGTTCTTCGGCGGGGCCGGCCGTGACTACATGAAGGAGCACGGCATTCGCCCCGACACCTTCGCGCGCATCTCCGTCAAGGCGCGCCAGCACGCCGCGCGCAACCCGCTGGCCGTGTTCCGCAACACCGTCACGCTCGACGAGGTGATGGCCGCGCCCACCGTATTCGACCCGCTCACGCGGCTGCAGTGCTGTCCTCCCACCTGCGGCGCGGCGGCGGCCATCCTGTGTTCGGAAGATTTCGCGCGCCGCCACGGCCTGGACATGCGCGTGTTCATCGCCGCCCAGGCCATGACCACCGACACCGCCAGCACCTTCGACGGCGGCGACATGCGCAAGGTGGTCGGCTACGACATGACGCGCGCCGCAGCCAGCAAGGTCTACGAGGCGGCAGGAATCGGTCCTGACGATCTGGACGTGGTGGAACTGCACGACTGCTTCACCGCCAACGAACTCATCACCTACGAGGGCCTGGGCCTGACGCCCGAGGGCACCGCCGAGAAGTTCATCCTCGAAGGCGACAACACCTACGGCGGCCGCGTGGTCACCAACCCCTCGGGCGGCCTGCTCTCCAAGGGCCACCCGCTGGGCGCCACCGGCCTCGCGCAATGCGCCGAACTGACCTGGCAGCTGCGCGGCCAGGCCGACCAGCGCCAGGTCGAGGGCGCGCGCCTGGCTCTGCAACACAACCTGGGCCTGGGCGGTGCATGCGTGGTCACGCTCTACCAGGCCGCTTGAAAGGCAGCTTCGCCCATGATTGACCGCCGCCACATCGGCCACCAGATGGCCCCCTTCACGGTGCCCGTGGAAGCCGGCCGCCTGCGCTTCTTTGCCAGGGCAACCGGCCAGGCCGATCCGGTCTACACCGACGTCGCCGCCGCACACGATGCCGGCCACCGCAACCTGCCGGTGCCGCCCACCTTCCTGTTCTGCATGGAGATGGAAGGTCCCAACCCGGCCGCCATTCGCGAACTCCTGGGTCTGGACTACCGCCGCCTGCTGCATGGCGAGCAGCAGTTCACTTACCTTGCGCCGGCCTGCGCCGGCGACGTTCTGCGCTTTACGCAGACCATCGAGGACATCTACGACAAGAAGGGCGGCGCGCTCGAGTTCGTGGTGCGCCGCACCCGCGTGAGCAACCAGTGCAACGAGGCCGTGGCCGAACTGCGATCCGTGACCGTGATGAGAAACGCCTGAAGGACACCCGATGAGCCGCGTGACTTTCGAAGTCGTGCAGGTCGGCGACGCCCTGCCCGCCTTCCAGACCGACCCCATCTCCCGCCTGGCGCTGGCGCTGTACTGCGGCGCCTCCGGCGACCACAACCCGATCCACGTCGACATCGACTTCGCCCGCGCCGCCGGGCAGCCGGACGTGTTCGCGCACGGCATGCTGTCCATGGCCTACCTGGGCCGCCTGCTCACCAACTGGGTGCCGCAGCAGGCGCTGCGCAGCTACGGCGTGCGCTTCGTCGCCATCACCCAGGTCAACGACCGCGTCACCTGCCAAGGCATGGTGGTCGAGAAGTTCGAGGCCGAGGGCGAGACGCGCGTGCGCATCGAACTGTCCACCGTCGACGCATCGGGCCAGACCAAGCTCGCGGGCGAGGCCGTCGTCGCCCTGCCCTGATTCCCCTATTCACGGAGAACCCCTGAAATGAAGAAGTTGCAAGACAAGGTCGCCCTGGTGTCGGGTTCGGGCCGCGGCATCGGCCGCGAGATCGCGCTCAAGCTCGCCAGCGAAGGCGCGCGCGTGGTGGTCAACGACCTGGACGAGGCGCCGGCCAACGAGGTGGTGCAGTGCATCCGCGCCGGCGGCGGCCACGCCGTGGCCTGCGTGGGCAGCGTCACCCAGGCCGACTTCGCGCCGCGCTTCGTGGGCACCGCGCTCACCGAGTTCGGCGGCGTCGACATCATCGTGAACAACGCCGGGTACACCTGGGACAACGTCATCCAGAAGATGAGCGACGAGCAGTGGGAGGACATCCTTGCGGTGCACCTGACGGCGCCTTTTCGCATCCTGCGCGCCGCCAGCGACTTCATCCGCGAGGCCGCCAAGAAGGAGGCCGAGCTGGGCACGGCGGTGTTTCGCAAGGTGGTCAACATCTCGTCCACCTCCGGCGTCTACGGCAATGCCGGCCAGGCCAACTATGCCGCCGCCAAGGCCGGCATCAATGGATTGACGCGCGCCCTGGCCAAGGAGTGGGGCCGCTACAAGGTCAACGTCAACAGCGTCGCCTTCGGCCTCATCAAGACGCGGCTGACCGAAGCCGATGCGCAGGCCGACGCCAGCATCGACATCGAGGGGCGCAAGATCAAGGTGGGCGTCAACCCGCAGATCCTGAAGAACGCCGAGTCGCTGATCCCGTTGGGCCGCGGCGGCACGCCCGAGGAAGCCGCCGGCGCCGTCTACATGTTCTGCATCCCCGAGTCCAACTACGTCAGCGGCCAGGTGCTGGTCTGCGGCGGCGGCCGGCCCTGAAGGACGACGCGATGCCGATCCGCACCCCGCCGCGTTCCTGGATGGACCCCGAACTCGAGCTGCTGCGGGACACCGCGCGCCGCTTCTTCGATACCGAATGCGTGCCGCGCCAGGCCGCGTGGGTGGCGCAGAAGCACCCCGACCGCGACATCTGGCGCCACGCCGGCGAGCTTGGCCTGCTGGGCGCCGGCGTGCCCGAGGCCTATGGCGGCAGCGGCGGCAGCTTCCTGCACGAGGCGGTGATCTGCGAGGAGCAGCACCGCGCGCTGGTCAACAGCTTCAGCCTCAACGTGCACAGCGGAATCGTCTCGCACTACCTGCTGGACTACGGCACCGAGGAACAGAAGCTGCGATGGCTGCCCAGCATGGCGCGCGGCGAGATGGTGGCCGCCATCGCCATGACCGAGCCCGGCGCCGGCACCGACCTGCAGCGCATCAAGACCACTGCCGAACGCGACGGCGACCACTATCTCGTGAACGGCGCCAAGACCTTCATCACCAACGGCATGCATGCCGACCTGGTGTGCGTGGCCGTCAAGACCGACGTGCAGGCCAAGGCCAAGGGCGTGTCGCTGCTGGTGATGGAAACGCGCGACCTGCCGGGCTTTCGCCGCGGTCCGCTGCTCGACAAGCTGGGCCAGCGCGGCCAGGACACGGTGGAACTGTTCTTCGACGACGTGCGGGTTCCGATGGCCAACCTGCTCGGCGGCGAGGAAGGTCGCGGCTTCTCGCAACTGATGCAGCAGTTGCCGC
>DATILH010000183.1:0-3622 GCA_035476655.1 Variovorax sp. | reverse complement strand
CTTGCCGGCCTTGACCTGCGGCAGGCCGGTGGCCGTGTCGGTGATCATCATGTGGATCTGCCCGCCCAGCAGATCGGTCACCGCCAGCGTGTTGCTCTTGTAGGGCACGTGCAGGAGCTCGATGCCGGCCATCTGCTGCAGCAGTTCGCCGGCGATGCGGCTCGACGAACTGCCGCTGCCGAAGCTGTACTTGCCCGGCTCCTTCTTCGCCAGCGCCACGAACTCGGCCACCGTCTTGGCGAGGAAGGACGGATTGACCACCATGATCTGGCCGCCCCGGCCCAGCGCGGTAACAGGTTCGAAGTCCTTCACCGGGTCGTAGGACAGCTTCTTGAACAGGTGCTCGTTGGCCGCCTGAGTCGTGTTGGTCGTGATCAGCACCGTGTAGCCGTCCGGCGCCGCCTTGGCTGCCTGCTGCGCCGCGATCATTCCGCTGGCGCCTGCCTTGTTGTCGATCACGACCGGCTGCTTGCTCTGCGCCGTCACCTGGGTGCCGATGGCGCGCGCGATCTGGTCGGTGGCCGTGCCTGCCGCAAAGGGCACGACGAAGGTGATGGGCTTGTCGGGATAGGCTGGCTGCTGCGCGTGGCTGCCGAATGCGGGCAGCAGGGCCAGCGCGGCGGCCAGCATGCGCAAGGACGAGCGATTCATGGTTCTTGTCTCCAGGGTTTACGAAGTTGAGGCGTAGCTGCCGGCCAGCAATGGAACGAGCGCTTGCGGCACGCGGATGCGCAGATCGAGCAGCAGGAAAGACAGCGCCTTGCCATGTGCGTCGAGATTCAGCGCATCGTTGACGCCGCCGTCGAGCACGCCGTCCAGCACGAAGTTCATGGCCTGCAACCTGGGCAGCAGGAAACGCTGCACGCGGGTCGGGCGCCGAAAGCGAAACTGCGCGGCCACCGCTTGCTCGTCGACCTGCTCCGCGAGCAACGGGTACAGGTCGGCATGCCAGGCAATGACGCTGATGTTGGAGCGGTCGCCCTTGTCGCCGGTGCGGCCGTGGGCCGCGCGGTACAGCGGGACTTCGATGTGCGTGTTCATGCCGTGCCTTCCTCGATGAATTCGAAGCGCAGCGGCACCGCCTCGCGAGGCAGGAGGCACGACAAGGTGTTGAGCCGCGGCGTGAGCGCGCTGCGCACCCCGCCGCCTCCGGCCGGCCCGCAGGTGTAGAGCGCCATGACCTCGCGCGCCAGGCGCTCGGCCTGCGCCCGTTCGGCGTGAGTGGCGGCGACGCGCAGCCGCACATCACGCGCTGCGGCATCGGGCGTGGCAGCCAATGCCTGGCCGCCATCGTCGCCCAGGATACTGAGTGCACCGATCAGGTCTACGCGCAACTGGAGGCCGGCGAGCCGCTCGCGCAGTACATCGGCCGCCAACCGCGCGCGCGCCTCGGCACGCGCTCCGGCGTAGGAGATTTCACCCTCCGCCAGCCAACCGCCCTCGTGGCACACGTTGACCTTGAAGTGCTCGGGGCGCGCATGGCCGCTGACGCCCGTCAGTGCCACTCGGTCCGGCCCCAACGCCCGCACCTCGGCCTGTGAGATGTCGGCCACCACGTCCGGTGTCAGGTAGGCCGCCGGATCGTGGACTTCGTACAGCAGTTGTTCCTTGACCGTCGCTTCGGTCACGAAGCCGCCGGTGCCCTCGGCCTTGCTGATGATGCAGCCGCCGTCGGCATCGATCTGCGCAATCGGGAAGCCCAGCGTGGCAAGGCTGGGCACCTCCTTGTAGCCGGGATCGGCAAAGTACCCGCCGCACACTTGCGCGCCGCATTCCAGAAGGTGCCCCGCCATGGTGGCGCGGCCCAGGCGCGGCCAGTCGTCGGCGCGCCAGCCGAAATGCGACATGGCGGGGCCCACGGTGAGCGAAGGGTCGGCAACGCGGCCGCACACCACGATCTGCGCGCCCGCATCGAGCGCAGCGGCAATCGGCTCGGCGCCGATGTAGGCATTGGCGCTGACGACGCGCAACCCTTCGGCGGCCCCACCGGCAACTGCGCGCAGGCGCGCCAGCTGCTCCGGCGCCGACAGGTCGTCGCCCTCCACCACGGCGATGCGCGGTGGCACAGCCCCCAGTTCGCGTGCCATGCGTGCGATGTGCCGCGCCGCCGCACGCGGGTTGGCCGCGCCGAAGTTGCTCACGATGCGGATGCCGTGCGCCAGGCAGCGGGCCAGCACCGGCCGCAGCATCGCGTCGAGCAGCGGTTCGTAGCCGGCCTGCGGGTCGGCCCGACGGCGCAACTGGGCCAGGGCCAGGGTGCGCTCGGCCAGGGTCTCGAAGATCAGGAAGGCGCGCTGGCCGGCAACGCCTTCCTGCAGTCGGCGCACCAGCGTGTCGACGACCGGCCCGGCAGCGTCGGTGCGGTCGCCCGAGAAGCCGGCGGCACAGCCGACGAGCAAAGGAGAGGAATCAACAGAAGCAGGCATGGGTGCACTCTAGGCGCCGCCACATCATCCGTAAAATCGAAAGTTCAGATCAATTAATCCAATATTCGGATAAGCCCCATGAAGCCGCCCGATCTCTCCACCCGACAGTTGCGCGCCTTTCTCGCCCTGGCCGAACAGCGCAACTTCACGCGCGCGGCGCAGACCTGCCATCTCTCGCAACCGGCCTTCAGCGCGCTGATCCGCGCGCTCGAGGAATCGCTGAGCACGCGCCTGTTCGACCGCGACACGCGCAGCGTGCTGCTCACGCCCGAGGGCCGGCTGTTCGAGGCCTCGGCGCGCCGCCTGCTGGACGACATGGGCAGCGCCCTGAAAGACCTGGCCGACCATGTGGAGCGGCGCACCGGCCGGGTACGCGTGGCCGCCCTGCCCTCGCTGGCGGCCGGCTGGCTGCCTGGTGTGTTCGCGGAATTCATGCACAGCTGGCCCGGCATCCGAATCGACCTCAGCGACGCGCTGTCGGATGCCTGCAT
Source organism: Variovorax sp. (assembly GCA_035476655.1). Classification (GTDB taxonomy): domain Bacteria; phylum Pseudomonadota; class Gammaproteobacteria; order Burkholderiales; family Burkholderiaceae_C; genus Variovorax. Next base: position 705 of record DATILH010000183.1, on the reverse strand, counting down.
CGCCCTGGTGCGCGGCGGCCAGGCCGACTTCGCGCTGGCTGCCTCGGGCAGCGACGCGTCGGGCTCCGGTGATCTGCACAGCCGGCGGCTGTGCTCCGACCGCTTCCACCTGGTCTGCCGGGCCGACCATCCGCTGGCCGGCGAAGCACGCCTGACTGCCAGGAAGCTCGCGCCCTGGCCCTTCATCCAGATGGCGCGGCACAGCAGCGTCCGGCAGGCGCTCGACGCGGCGCTGCATCCGCTGCGGCTCAACACCGTGTTCGAGGTCGAGCACCTGGCCACGGTGATGGGGCTGGTCGAGGCGGGCTTGGGCATCAGCGTGGTGCCTGCGCTCACACTGTTTCACTTCCAGCGCGAAAGCCTGGTGACGCGGCCGCTGCCGATTCCATCGTTGACGCGCACCCTCTACCTGGTGCGAAGGCGCGAAGGCAGCCTGTCGGTCGCAGCGCAGGCGCTGCACGACCTTATCGTGGCTCGGCTGGGCTCGCTGAAGGTGGATTGAGTGCGGGCTGGCGCGGGGCGAGGAGAAAGCCACGGGCCGGGGCGATCCACGCCACCGCATCGGGCAGCGCCTGTGCAACGCAATGGCCGGTGAACAGCATGCCGTCCGGCGCCAGCAGGTAGCGGCGCGCCTGCGGATCGCCCGGCACCGCAAGCACCTTCAGGGCGGCGTCTCCGAGAGTCAGCGACTCGCCGGGCGTGGCG
>DATILH010000182.1:0-31018 GCA_035476655.1 Variovorax sp. | reverse complement strand
CCCGGTGGGCGCGCAGCGGCACAACGGCTTCATGGAGGGATTCGGCCTGAAGGCCTTCGACGCCAAGAGCAACGAGCTGTCGAAGGCGCCTGAAGTGGTCTGCTCGGCCGACAGCTTCGGCGACCAGGCCAAGGGCCAGACGGCGATGGAGAACTGCCTGCAGAAGAACCCGGACATCAACCTGGTCTACACCATCAACGAGCCGGCCGCGGCCGGCGCCTACCAGGCGCTGAAGGCGGCGGGCAAGGAAAAGGGCGTGGTCATCGTCTCGGTGGACGGCGGCTGCGCCGGCGTGCGCAACGTCAAGAGCGGCGTGATCGCCGCCACCTCGCAGCAGTACCCGCTGAAGATGGCTTCCATGGGCGTGGCCGCCGGCGTGCAGTACGCCAAGGACGGCAAGAAGGTCAAGGGCTACACCGACACCGGCGTCACCCTGATCACCGACAAGCCGATGACCGGCGTCGAGAGCAAGGACACCAAGGTGGGGACGGACCTGTGCTGGGGCAACAAGTAAAGCCGCTCGCCCGACAACAGGGAGCCGCCATGTCTACCGCCTCCGCTACCACCCCCAAGCCGCAGGCCTTCAAGCTGCCGCCTGTGGCCACCCTGGGCCCGCTGATCGCGCTGCTGCTGGCGGTGGGCTTCTTCGCCACGCAGAGCGACCGCTTCCTGTCGGTACAGAACTTCTCGCTGATCCTGCAGCAGGTCATGGTGGTGGGCACCATCGCCATCGGCCAGACGCTGATCATCCTGACGGCCGGCATCGACCTGAGCTGCGGCATGGTGATGGCCCTGGGCGGCATCGTCATGACCAAGCTGGCGGTGGCCAGCGGCATGAACGCCTACCTGGCGATTGTGTGCGGCGTGCTGGTGTGCATGGCCTTCGGCCTGGTCAACGGCCTGCTGGTCACGCGCATCAAGCTGCCGCCCTTCATCGTCACCCTGGGCACGATGAACATCGCCTTTGCCATCACGCAGCTCTATTCGGGCGCCCAGACCATCACCGACCTGCCGCCGGAGATGACCTTCTTGGGCAACACCATCGGGCTGGGTGGCGCCGCCATCAACTACGGCACCATCCTGATGATCGCGCTGTACGTGTTCATGTGGTGGGGCCTGCGCGAGACGCAGCCCGGGCGCCATGTCTACGCGGTGGGCAACAACCCCGAGGCCACGCGCCTGACCGGCATCGCCACCGACAAGGTGCTGCTGGCGGTGTACGTGACGGCGGGATTCTTCTACGGCATTGCCGCGCTGCTGTCGGTGGCACGCACGGCGGTAGGCGACCCGAATGCCGGCCAGACCGAGAACCTGGACGCCATCACCGCCGTGGTGCTGGGCGGCACCAGCCTGTTCGGCGGGCGCGGCATCATCCTGGGCACCTTGCTCGGCGCGGTGATCGTCGGCGTGTTCCGCAACGGGCTCACCCTGATGGGCGTGTCCTCGGTCTACCAGGTGCTGATCACGGGGGTGCTGGTCATCCTGGCGGTGGCCACCGACCAACTTTCGCGCAAGGGAGCACGTTGAAATGACTGCATCAGCACATTCCGGTGCGCCGCTGGTGATGGAGGCGCGCGGCCTGGTCAAGCGCTACGGCAACGTCACCGCGCTGGATGGCGCCGACTTCGAGCTGCGCGCCGGCGAGATCATGGCGGTGATCGGCGACAACGGCGCCGGCAAGTCCTCGCTGATCAAGGCGCTCTCGGGCGCCACCATCCCCGACGAAGGCGAGATCAAACTGGACGGCAAGCCGATCCACTTCAAGTCGCCGATGGACGCGCGGCGCGAAGGCATCGAGACGGTCTACCAGGACCTGGCGGTGGCGCCGGCCATGACCATCGCCGAGAACCTGTTCCTCGGCCGCGAGGTGATCAAGGAAGGCTTCCTCTCGCGTCTTTTGCGCATCATCGACAAGAAGAAGATGCTCGACGAGACCGTTGCCCGCATGAACGACCTGAAGGTGGGCATCCGCTCGATGACGCAGGCGGTCGAAACGCTCTCGGGCGGCCAGCGCCAGTGCGTGGCGGTGGCACGCAGCGCCGCCTTCGCGCGCCATGTGGTGATTCTGGACGAGCCCACCGCCGCGCTCGGCGTGAAGGAGGGCAACATGGTGCTCGAGCTGATCCGGCGGGTGCGCGACAAGGGGCTGCCGGTCATCCTGATCAGCCACAATATGCCGCATGTCTTCGAGATCGCCGACCGCATCCACATCGCCCGCCTGGGCAAGCGCGCCTGCATCGTCAACCCCAAGACCATCAGCATGAGCGACACCGTCGCCGTCATGACGGGGGCCATGCGCCCGGACGAGTTGCCGCACCAAGCCTTCGCATGAGCGCCGGGAAGGACGGTGCCGACATGCATGCGGACGCGCCGGTCAATGGCGTTGCACAGGAGAGCGAGCGGCTGCGCCCGCGCGGCTCGAACCAGGTCGGCATGCGCCAGTTCAACGAACGGGTGGTGCTGCAGGCGATCCGGCTGCACGGCCCGCTGCCCAAGGCAGATATCGCGCGCCTGACCAACCTGACGGCGCAGACGGTGCAGATCATCATCGCCCGGCTGGAAGCCGAGCGGCTGGTGCTCAAGCACGCGCCGGTGCGCGGCAAGATCGGCCAGCCCTCGGTGCCGATGGCGCTCAACCCGGACGGTGCCTTTTCCATCGGCATCAAGATCGGCCGGCGCAGCCTCGACGTGCTGCTGCTCGACTTCGCGGCCCAGGTGCGCGAGCGCCTCACGCTGGACTACGACTTTCCCGACCCCGACACCCTGTTCGAGGAGATCCGTTCGCGCCTGAAGCTCTTGCGCAAGACGCTGGGGCCGAAGCGCTCGCCCTTGCTGCGCGGCGTCGGCATCGCCGCACCGCTGTCGCTGGGCGGCTGGCAGTCGCTCCTGGGCGTGGCGCCGGAGCAGGCCGCCAAGTGGAACGCCATCGACATCCGCGGCGAGGTGGAAGCCATGACACCGCTGCCGGTGGCGCTGTGCAAGGACACTGCGGCCGCCTGCGTGGCCGAACTGGTGGCAGGGCGCGGGCGCAGCGTTCGCAGCTTTCTCTATGTGTTCGTCGACACCTTCATCGGCGGCGGCCTGGTGATCGACAGCCACCTGCGCAGCGGCGGCACCGGCAATGCCGGCGCCGTCGGCTCCATGTCGCTGGGCCTGAGCGAGGTGCAGGGCGAGCCACCGCGCCAGTTGCTGAGCGTCGCTTCGCTGTTCACGCTGGAGAAGATGTACGTCAAGGCCGGGCTCGACACCGGCGCGGTGGTCGACGGGCGCGCCATGCAGGCGCCCTGGCTGGCGGTCACCCAGGCCTGGCTGGCCCGGACGGCGCCGGGCATTGCGCTGGCGGCGCACAGCGCCACGGCCTTGCTGGACCTGGACGGCGTGATCATCGACGGCTCCTTCAGCCGCGAACTGCTGGCTGCGACACTGGCGCAGGTCGATGTCGCCCTGGACCGCTATGACTGGGAGGGCGTGACCCGCCCGACCCTGATGGCCGGCGCCATCGGTGCCGACGCGCGCGCCATCGGCGGCGCGCTCTTGCCGCTGTACGGCAGCTTTGCGCCGGACCGCGACCTCTTTCTCAAGGACGATGTCTGATGCCCCTTCCCGTCACTTCCTTCGACCTCCTGCTCTTCGGCGGCACCGGCGACCTGGCCATGCGCAAATTGCTGCCGGCGCTGTACATGCGCCATCGCGGCGGCGACCTGCCGGCGCAGGGGCGCATCTTCGGATTGGCGCGCGAGGGATTGAGCCGCGCCGACTTCGTTGCCCGCGTACGCGCCAACTTCGACCGCTTCGTGCCGGCTTCGGATCTCGATGAAAAGAGCTTCGACGAGTTCGCCCAGCGGCTGGACTATCACAAGGTCGAGGCCGACACGCCCAAGGATTTCGCTGCCCTGGCCAAGACGCTGAAGGAGTCGGCGGGCGAGGTGCGGGTCTTCTTCCTGTCGACCGCGCCAGACTTCTTCGCGCCCATCTGCAAGAACCTGGCGGCCGCGGGACTGGTGCATGCGCAATCGCGCGTGGTGCTGGAAAAGCCCCTGGGCCGCGACCTGGCCTCGGCGCAGAAGATCAACGAGGACGTGGGCAGCGTGTTCCAGGAAGAGCAGATCTTTCGCATCGACCACTACCTGGGCAAGGAGCCGGTGCAGAACCTGCTGGCCCTGCGCTTCGCCAACGCGCTGCTGGAACCCTTGTGGAACCGCACCTGGGTCAGCAATGTGCAGATCACCATCGCCGAGCAGGTCGGCGTGGAGACGCGCGGCGCCTTCTACGACCGCACCGGCGCGATGCGCGACATGGTGCAGAACCATCTCTTGCAGCTGCTGTGCATCCTCGCGATGGAGCCGCCCAACACCATCCACCCGGACGCGGTGCGCGACGAGAAGCTCAAGGTGCTCAACGCGCTGCGGCCCTTGAGCCCGGCCGAGGTCGAGACGCGCACGGTGCGCGGCCAATACCGGGCCGGCAGCATCGGCGGCAAGGGCGTGCCGGGCTACCTCGACGAGCCGGACATCCCGCCTTCCAGCGGCAACGAAACCTATGTCGCCATTCGCGCCGAGCTGGAGAACTGGCGCTGGTCCGGCGTGCCTTTCTACCTGCGCACCGGCAAGCGCATGGCCGAGCGGGTGGCGGAGATCGTGGTCAACTTCCGCGCCGTGCCGCATTCGATCTTTCCGGGCGCCGGCGCCGGCACGCCGGGCAACCGGCTGGTGATCCGGCTCCAGCCCGAGGAAGAACTCAAGCTCTTCATGATGGCCAAGGTGCCGGGCGACACGCTCCGGCTCAAGCCGGTCGAGCTGAACCTGGACTTTGCCGAGCAGTTCAGGCAGCGCCCGATGGAGGCCTACGAGCGCCTCCTGCTGGACGCGATCCGCGGCAATCTCACGCTCTTCATGCGGCGCGATGAGCTGGATGCCGCCTGGCGCTGGTGCGAGCCCATCCTCAACGCCTGGCAGGCCTCCGACCAGCCGCCACGGCCCTATTCGGCAGGCTCCTGGGGCCCTGCAGCCGCCAGCGCGCTGGTCGGCCGCGACGGGGCGGTCTGGCGCGAGGAGTCGTAGCACAAGCTGCATGGCCGTGCGGCAGACGGGCTTGCATGGCTGGGACAGAATGCGCGCCATGAAGAACGACCAACTCGCATCCTTCCCCATCACCCGCAAGTGGCCCGCCGCGCAGCCCGAGCGGCTCCAGCTCTATTCGCTGCCCACGCCCAACGGCGTGAAGGTGTCGATCATGCTGGAGGAGATCGGCCTGCCCTACGAGCCGCACCTGGTGGACTTCGGCAAGAACGACCAGATGACGCCGGAGTTCCTCTCGCTCAATCCGAACAACAAGATCCCGGCCATCGTCGACCCCAATGGGCCCGGCGGAAAGCCGCTGGCCCTGTTCGAATCGGGCGCCATTCTCTTGTACCTGGCCGACAAGACCGGCAAGCTGATTCCCTCGGACGCCGCGGCCCGCTACGAGACCATCCAGTGGCTGATGTTCCAGATGGGCGGCATCGGCCCCATGTTCGGCCAGCTCGGCTTCTTCCACAAGTTCGCCGGCCGCGAGTACGAGGACAAGCGCCCACGCGACCGCTACGTGGCCGAGTCCAAGCGCCTGCTGGCGGTGCTGGATGCCCGCCTGAAAGGCCGCGCCTGGCTGATGGGTGACCAGTACACCATCGCCGACATCGCGACCTTCCCCTGGGTGCGCAACCTGATCGGCTTCTACGAGGCCGGAGAGCTGGTCGGCTTCGAGGAATTCACCGAGGTGAAGCGGGTGCTGGCGGCCTTCGTCGCACGGCCGGCCGTTGTACGCGGACTGGGCATTCCGGCGCGCGGCTGAGAGGCCTGGGACCCATGCCGCACAGCGCCATTCCCAACGTGCCGGCGCAGCACCTGGCGCGGGTCGCGGCATTGCTCGCGCAGGGGAATGGGCGCAAGCTGCTCGGCCTGGCTGGGGCGCCTGGTTCCGGCAAGTCGACTCTGGCACTGCGCCTGCAACGTGCCTTCGCCGATGTGACGCAGGTGGTGCCGATGGATGGCTTCCATCTGGCCAATGCCGAACTGCACCGCCTGGGACGCTCGCAGCGCAAGGGAGCGCCGGATACTTTCGACGCCGACGGCTTCGTCGCCCTGCTGCGGCGCTTGCGAAGCCAGCGCGATGACGAGATCGTCTATGCGCCGGCTTTTCATCGCGAGATCGAGGAGGCCGTTGCCGGCGCCATTCCGATCCTGCCGCAGACCCGGCTCATCATTGCCGAAGGCAACTACCTGCTGCTCGACGATGGCCCCTGGGCCCGTGTTGCGCCGCTGCTCGATGAGGTCTGGTACGTCGAAGTGGACGACCAACTGCGCAACCGACGCCTGGCGCAGCGCCACGAGGCCTTCGGGCGCAGCCGGCAGGAGGCGCTGGCCTGGGTGGCGCAAACCGACGCGCCGAACGCCCTCCTGATCGAGGCCAGCCGGCCGCGCGCGTCGCACCTGTTCCGCTGGGACGAAGGGGCCGCGGCGTGACAGTGGCAACATGCGCACTGTTTTGGCCAAAGGAAATCTCCCATGAAGACAAAGCTCACCCCCGTGCTCGCTTCAGTGCTCCTCGCCGGCGCCGCGCTGACTGCCAACGCCGCTGACCTGCTCGATGAAGCGAAGGCGCGCGGCACCCTGCGCATCGCCTGCGAAGGCACCTACCCGCCCTTCAACTACAAGGACGAGCAGGGCCAGCTGAGCGGGTTCGATGTCGAGATCGGCAGGGCGCTCGCAGCCAAGCTGGGCGTGAAGCCGGAGTTCGTCACCTCCGAGTGGAGCGGCATCCTGGCCGGTCTGCAGGCGGGTAAGTACGACGTGATCATCAACCAGGTGGCCGCCACCGACGCGCGTCGCCAGACCTTCGACTTCAGCGGGCCCTATGTCATTTCCTACCCGCAGCTGATCGTTCGGGCCAACGAGACGCGCAAGCTGGAAACGCCGGCCGATCTCAAGGGCAAGAAGATCGGCGTCGGGCAGGGCAGCAACTATGCGGAGCTGGCCAAGGGCATCGACGGTGCCGAGGTGCGAACCTACCCCGGCGCGCCCGAGTACCTGCAGGATCTCGCCACCGGGCGCATCGACGCGGCCATCAACGACAGCCTGCTGATCCCGTACCTGCGCGAGAAGACGAAGCTGCCCGTCAAGGCCGGCGCCACGATCGGCAAGGCCGAGAGCAACGCGATCCCCTTCCGCAAGGGCAATCCCAAGTTCAAGCAGGCCATCGACAAGGCGCTGGATGAGATGAAGGCCGATGGCAGCTACGCGAAGATCTCCACCAAGTGGTTCGAGCGCGACGTGAGCCAGCCGTTGGCTCGCTGACCCGTCCGGGGCGCCGCGTATGGACCTGCAATCGCTCTTCGCGCTGGCCTGGCCGGTCATGCTCAAGGGAACGGGCTACACGCTCCTGTTCGCGGTCGTCTCGATGATCCTCGGCCTGCCCCTGGCAGGCCTGGTCACGCTGGTCCGCGTGTTGGGCGTGTGGGGGCTGTCCGGCGTGATGGCGCTGTATGTCAGCGTCATGCGCGGCACGCCCTTGCTGGTGCAAGTCTTCATCGTGTACTACGGCCTTCCCAGCATCGGGATCGAGTTCTCTCCGATCACTGCGGGCATCCTGACCTTGACCCTGAACGTCGCGGCCTACATGAGCGAGACGCTGCGCGGCGCGATCAGCGGCGTGGCGCAAGGGCAATGGCTGGCGGGAACCAGCCTCGGATTCACGCGCCGCCAGACCCTTCGCTACGTGGTGGGGCCGCAGGCCCTCAGGGCAGCGGTGCCCAGCCTGTCCAACAGTCTGATCAGCCTCATCAAGGACACCTCGCTGGTCTCGGTGATCGCGGTGACGGAGCTGATGCTGGCGACCAAGGAGCTGATCTCGACGACCTTTCAGCCGTTCCAGCTGTACATGGCCGCTGCCGGGATCTACTGGATGCTCAGCCTGAGCTTCGAGCAGGTCCAGCGCTGGATGGAGAAGCGGATGGCGTACCCGCATTGATTGCCGGCGCCTTCACCTCGTTGATGCCGCCCAAAAACAGGTCCGCCACGATCGGCCCCATGGCGGCGTAGTCCAGCTTGCCCTCGGGCTTCATCCAGGTGAACATCCAGTTGATCATGCCGAAGAGCAGCATGGTCAGCGGCTTGGACATTTGCGCGCTGGCCTTGCCGCCGCGCATCTCGGCCACCGCCCGCGCGAAGCCGGCCACCACCAGCCGTTCCTTGTCGAGCACGCGCTCGCGGTCGGCATCCTCCAGGAACTTCACGTCCTCGGTCAGCACCCGGTGCGCGTTCTGCGCGTCGGCGTATTCCTCGACGATGCGCTTGATCAGGTGGCGCAGCCGCGCCTCGCCCTTCAGCTTGAGGGTCTCTTCGTCTTCCACCAGCGCGGCCAGGCGCGAGACATGATCGTCCGCGATGCTCACCAGCAGGCTGTATTTGTCGCGGTAGTAGTGATAGAGCGTGGCTTTCGAGAGGCCGCAGGCCTCGGCCACCTGGTTCATCGAGGTGGCGGAGTAGCCGCGCTTGGCGAAAAGCTGCGCGGCCCTGTCCAGGATCATCTCCCGTTGGTCGTCGTAGCTGGCTGATCGTCCGCGTGCCATGGTGTGCTCGATGTTGGGTGGCGAATGGCAAAGGCGTGATTTTCAGGCAGCGCCGTCGCGCCGGGTCTCGATCAGCGATTTCACCTCCACGCTCTTGACGCGCGGCCGCCCGGCCTCGATGGCCGAAAGCGGCGCGCATTCGACCAGAGTGTCCAGGCAGCGGCGCGTCAGGTCCTGGTAGGTGAGGGTGCCTTCCAGCTTCCAGGCCAGCTCGGCATCGCTCAGCTCTCGCTTCACCTTTGCCGGCATGCCGGCCACCAGGCTCCTGGGCGGCACCTTCATGCCGGCCGGCACGAAGGCGCAGGCGGCCACGATGGAGCCGGCGCCTATCTCGGCCTCGTCCATCACAACCGCGTTCATGCCCACCAGCACGTCGCGCCGGATGAAGCAGCTGTGCAGCACCGCGCCGTGGCCGATGTGGCCGTTCTCCTCGACCACCGTGTCCTGGTCCGGAAAGCCATGGATGACGCAGGTGTCTTGGACATTGGCTCCCTGGTGCAGCACGATGCGGCCGAAGTCGCCGCGCAGGCTGGCACACGGTCCCACATAGCAATTGGGGCCGACGATCACGTCGCCGATCAGCACGGCAGTGGGATGCACATAGGCGCTGGGGTCGATGACCGGGACCACGCCTTCGATGGAATAACAGGGCATTTGGATGTCTCCTAGGGTTTGCACTAGACCCGAATGTCTTGGAGCTTTCGCAAAGCTCATCCTAAAATCTACCGAACGGTCGGTCAATAGTGTTTTAAGAGGAATCCCCCGATGACAACGACGACGGAGCCTATGGTCCTGGTGGCCGATATCGGTGCCACCCGCACGCTGACGCTGAATCGGCCTGCCGCCATGAACAGCTTCACCACCGCCATGCATGGCGAACTGCTGGCTGCGCTGGACGAGGCGGCCGAGCAGGCGCAGGTGCGCTGCGTCGTCATCACCGGTGCCGGCCGGGGCTTCTGCGCCGGGCAGGACCTGGGCGACCCGCAGGCCGCCCCCGGCAAGGACCTGGGAACACTGATCGAGGCGCACTACCTGCCGCTGGTGGAGCGCATCCGCTCCATGCCGGTGCCGGTGATCGCCGCGGTCAATGGCGTGGCGGCCGGTGCCGGCGCCAACCTGGCGCTGTGCTGCGACTTGGTGATCGCCGCGCGCTCGGCCAGCTTCATCCAGGCCTTCTCCAGGATCGGCCTGGTGCCTGACACCGGCGGCACCTGGCTGCTGCCGCGTCTGGTCGGCCATGCGCGCGCGCTGGCCATCGCCATGACGGGCGACAAGATCCCGGCCGAGCAGGCGGCGCAGATGGGAATGATCTGGCAATGCGTGGACGACGCGGCCCTGGCCGACACGGCCAACGCGCTCGCCACCCGCCTGGCCGCCATGCCGGTGCGCGCCCTGGTCGCCACCCGCCACGCCCTGGGCGCGGCGCAGGACATGGACCTGCGCGCGGCGCTGCAGCACGAGGCCCGCCTGCAGACCGATCTCGGCTCGGCCCACGACTACCTGGAAGGCGTGGACGCCTTCCGCAACAAGCGCGCCCCGAAATTCACCGACCGCTGAGACCCCGAATGAGCGAAGCCACACCCCAACAGATCGCAGAGCGCGTGCGCGAAGGCATGCTAAAGAACGACCGCGCCACCCGTGCCATGGGCATGCAGGTGGTCGACATCTCGCCCGGCCGCGCCACCGTGACCATGCTCGTGCGCGAAGACATGCTCAACGGCCACGACACCTGCCACGGCGGCCTCATCACGACGCTGGCCGATTCGGCCTTCGCCTTCGCCTGCAACTCGCATGGCGAACTGACGGTGGCCGCCTCCATCGCCGTCGACTTCCTGGCGCCGGGCCGCAAGGACGACCTGCTCACCGCGCAGGCGCACGAAGTGTCGAAGGCGGGCCGCACCGGCCTCTACGACTGCGAAGTCAGCAACCAGCGCGGCGAGCGCATCGCGGTGTTCCGCGGCCGCTCGCACACCATGAAAGGCAAGCCGGCTTTCTGACCGGCGTGATTCGGGAGACCCTCAAGATGACCGTGAAAAGCCCCGCCCCCGGCGACCTGTCGCCCATCGAGAAAGCCAGCCGCGACGAGATCGCCGCCCTGCAGTTGCAGCGCCTGAAGGCGACCCTGCAGCGCGCCTACGAGAACGTGCCGCATTACCGCCAGGCCTTCGATGCCAAGGGCGTGCATCCGGAAGACCTCAAGCAACTGAGCGACCTGGCCAAGTTCCCCTTCACCGTGAAGTCTCATCTTCGCGACAACTATCCCTTCGGCCTCTTTGCCGTGCCGCGCACCCAGGTGGCGCGCATCCACGCGTCGTCGGGCACGACGGGCAAGCCCACGGTGGTGGGCTACACGAAGAACGACATCGATGTGTGGGCCGAACTGGTGGCGCGCTCCATCCGCGCCGCCGGCGGCCGGCCGGGCGACATGGTGCACGTGGCCTATGGCTATGGCCTGTTCACCGGCGGCCTGGGCGCGCACTACGGAGCCGAGCGGGCCGGCTGCACCGTGGTGCCCATGTCCGGCGGGCAGACCGAGAAGCAGGTGCAGCTCATCGAGGACTTCAAGCCCGACATCATCATGGTCACGCCCAGCTACATGCAGGTGCTGATCGAGGAATTCGTGCGCCAGGGCAAGGACCCGGCGGCCAGCTCGCTCAAGGTCGGCATCTTCGGCGCCGAACCCTGGACCGAGGCGATGCGGCGCGACATCGAGCACAAAGCCGGCATCGACGCGGTCGACATCTACGGCCTGTCGGAAGTGATGGGACCGGGTGTGGCGAGCGAATGCATCGAGAGCAAGGACGGCCCGGTGATCTGGGAAGACCATTTCTATCCCGAGATCATCAACCCCGAGACCGGCGAGCCGGTGGCCGACGGCGAGGAGGGCGAACTCGTCTTCACCTCGCTCAGCAAGGAAGCGATGCCGGTGATCCGCTATCGGACGCGCGATCTCACGCGCCTCATGCCGCCCACCTCGCGCTCCTTCCGCCGCATGGGCAAGATCGTCGGGCGCAGCGACGACATGATGATCATCCGCGGCGTCAACGTCTTCCCGACGCAGGTCGAGGAGATCGTGCTGGCGCACGAGAAGCTCACCGGCCTGTACCAGTTGCACATCAGCCGCGAGGGCCTCTTGGACCAGGTCGAGGTGCATTGCGAGCTGCAGCCAGGCCTGGTGGGCCTGGGCGAGAGCGATCGCAACGAGATCGCCAAGTGGGTGCAGCAGCGCATCAAGACCCTGGTGGGCATCTCCACCCAGGTGCGCGTATTCAACCCCGACACCATCGAGCGCACGCAGACCGGCAAGGCCAAGCGGGTGATCGACAAGCGTCCACGTTAAATCAAGGAGGAAGCACCATGTACACCCAAGCCATGGACACCATGGGCAAGGACGCGGGCGACGGCAAGAAGGTCGTCCGCTCGGCAGAGGAGATGCGCCTGCAGGAGCGCTTCGATGCCCACATCGACGCCGGCGACTTCATCGAGGCCAAGGACTGGATGCCGGACCACTACCGCAAGACCCTCTTGCGCCAGATCAGCCAGCATGCGCATTCGGAAATCGTCGGCATGCTGCCCGAGGGCAACTGGATCAGCCGCGCGCCCTCGCTCAAGCGCAAGGCCATCCTGCTGGCCAAGGTGCAGGACGAGGGCGGCCACGGCCTGTACCTCTACGCCGCCGCCGAGACCCTGGGCACCTCGCGCGACCAGATGGTCGATGCGCTGCACACCGGCAAGGCCAAGTACAGCTCCATCTTCAACTACCCCACGCTGACCTGGGCCGACATCGGCACCATCGGCTGGCTGGTGGATGGTGCGGCCATCATGAACCAGGTGCCGATCTGCAGGTGCTCGTATGCGCCCTATGCGCGCGCCATGATCCGCATCTGCCGCGAGGAAAGCTTCCATCAGCGCCAGGGCTACGAAGCCCTGCTCACCATGATGACCCACGGCACCGACGCGCAGAAGGCCATGGTGCAGGACGCGGTGAACCGCTGGTGGTGGCCCTCGATCATGATGTTCGGCCCGCCGGACGACCAGTCGCCCAACAGCGCGCAATCGATGCGCTGGGGCATCAAGCGCGTCAGCAACGACGAGCTGCGCCAGAAGTTCATCGACGCCGCGGTGGAGCAGGCCAAGATCCTTGGCGTGACCCTGCCCGACCCGCAGCTCAAGTGGAACGAGGAGCGCCAGGCGCACGACCACGGCCCCATCGACTGGGAAGAGTTCTGGCGAGTCATCGGCGGCGACGGTCCCTGCAACCGCGAGCGCCTCGGTGCCCGCGTCAAGGCCTGGGAAGAGGGTGCCTGGGTGCGCGAAGCCGCGCTGGCCCATGCGCGCAAGCAGCAAACGATCAAGGAGGCAGCATGAGTTCCGACGTTCAACAAGAGTGGCCGCTGTGGGAAGTGTTCGTCCGCAGCAAGGCGGGCCTGGACCACAAGCATTGCGGCAGCCTGCACGCCGCCGACGCCAAGATGGCGATCCAGATGGCGCGCGACGTCTACACGCGGCGCCAGGAAGGCTGCAGCGTCTGGGTGGTGCAGTCCGACCAGATCGTGGCCAGCGACCCAGGCGACAAGGACATGTACTTCGATCCGGCCGAAGACAAGGTGTACCGCCACCCGACCTTCTACCAGCTGCCCAAGGCCGTGGACCACATGTGAGCGCGGGAGAGCAAGCCATGTCCACCGCATCCATCGAACTCGAACTGAAGCCCGCTGCGCAGTACGTGCTGCGCATCGGCGACAGCTGCCTCATCCTGGCCCAGCGCATCAGCGAATGGTGCGGCCACGCGCCCATCCTGGAAGAGGACATCGCCATGTCCAACATCGCGCTGGACCTGATCGGCCAGGCCCGCGCCCTGCTGAGCCGCGCCGGCGAGCTGGAAGGCCGCCAGCACGACGAGGACCAGCTCGCCTTCCTGCGCAACGAGCGCGACTACTTCAACGTGACGATGGCCGAGCTGCCGCGCGGCGACTTCGCCTTCAGCGTGCTGCGCAACACCATGGTTGCCACCTGGCTCAAGCTGCTGTGGCAGCGGCTCGCCGTCGAAAGCAGCGACGCCGAGCTGCGCGCCATTGCCGAAAAGGCCTTGAAGGAAGCGCGCTACCACCAGCAGCATTCGGGCGACTGGGTGGTGCGCCTGGGCGACGGCACCGGGGAATCGCGCCAGCGCACGCAGGCCGCCCTGGGCGAACTGTGGCGCTATGCGGCCGAACTCTTCGACACCGACGATGCCGATCGCGAGGCCGCGGCCCAAGGCCTGGGTCCCCTGTGGTCGCAGCTGCAAGCGCCCTGGAAGGCCGAGATGGAAATGATCCTGGGCGAGGCCGGACTGGCGCTGCCTGCCGACAGCGCCTTCCGCAGCGAGGGCAAGCGCGGTCGCCACAGCGAGCACATGGGCTTCATCCTGGCCGACATGCAGTACCTGCAGCGCGCCTTCCCCGGAGGCGTGTGGTGACGGCGGCGCTGGCTCTCGTGCCCGACACGCGCGCCCAGGCCGCCTGGGAGGTGCTTGCCGGCGTGCTCGATCCCGAAGTGCCGGCCTTGTCGGTATGCGACCTCGGCATCGTGCGCGACGTGATCGACCATGGTGCTGACGGGCTGGAGATCGTGCTGACCCCCACCTATTCCGGCTGCCCCGCCACCGAGGTGATCGAGCACGACGTGCTGTCGGCCGTCGAGGCCGCGGGCCTCGGCCCGGCCCGTTTCAGCCTGCGCCGCGCACCGGCCTGGACCACCGACTGGATCAGCGCCGAAGGCCGGCGCAAGTTGTCCGAGTACGGCATCGCGCCGCCGGGCACCGCGCATCTGCACCAGCAGGCCCAGCCGATCCGCTTCTTCGGCCGCCGCATCGACGCCAAGGCCCCGGCCTGCCCGCGCTGCGGCAGTGGCGAGACCGAGCGGCTCTCGGCCTTCGGCTCCACCGCCTGCAAGGCGCTGTACCGCTGCCTGGCCTGCCGGGAACCCTTCGAGCATTTCAAACCCCTCTGAGCGCCGCATTGCCATGAGTGTCATGTTCCATCCCTTGCGCGTGCGCGCCATCGAGCCCGACACGCAGGAGGCGGTGATCGTCTCCTTCGACGTGCCGCAGGACCTGCGCGAAGTCTTCGGCTTCACCCAGGGCCAGTACCTGACCCTGCGCACCGATATCGACGGCCAGGACCTGCGCCGTTCCTATTCCATCTGCGCCGGCGTCGACGACGGCGAACTGCGCGTGGGCGTGCGCAAGGTGCGCGGCGGCGTCTTCTCCAACTGGATCAACGAGCACCTCAAGCCCGGCGACACCGTCAGCGTGATGGCGCCGCAGGGCCGCTTCTTCGTGCCGCTGGACCCCAAGGCCAGGCGCCACCATGTGGGCATCGCCGGCGGCAGCGGCATCACGCCGATCCTGTCGATCATGAAGACGGTGCTGGCGCGCGAGCCGTTGAGCCGCTTCACCCTGGTCTATGGCAACCGGCTGCTGCAGTCGACCATGTTCAAGGAAGAGATCGAGGACCTGAAGAACCGCTACATGGCACGCCTGTCGCTGCAGCATGTGTTCTCGGACGAGCATACCGACGCGCCCATCAACCACGGCGTGATGAACCGCGAGAAGATCGGCGAGTTCCTGGCCAGCGTGGTGCCGGCGAAAGACATCGACCATGCCTATGTCTGCGGCCCCTTCCAGATGAACGACGAGGCGGAGGCCGCCTTGCTGGCCGCCGGCGTGCCGGAGGAGCGCATCCACATCGAGCGTTTCGGCGTGGCGCTGCCCGCCAGCGGGCCCGTGGGCGCCGTGGTGCACGAGGCCAAGCCGGGCGACGCCGAATCGGCCCGCATCGTCATCGTGCGCGACGGCCTGTCGCGCGAGATCTCCTTTTCCAAGCAGCAGCCCAGCATCCTCGACGCCGCCTCGGCGGCAGGGCTGGAAGTGCCGTTCTCCTGCACCTCGGGCGTCTGCGGCACCTGCCGCGCCAAGCTGATCGAAGGCCAGGTGCGCATGGAACGCAACTTCGCGCTCGACAAGAAGGAAGTCGCCAACGGCTTCGTGCTCACCTGCCAGGCCCATCCGCTGACCGAGCGCGTGGTGCTGTCCTTCGACGAACGCTAGCGGGTACTTCCCGATGACGTACACGGCCTTGCGCCTGTTCACTTACAAGCCCCAGTTTTTCAACACGGAGACAAGAATGAAGTCGCTCAAGAAGAAACACCTGCTCCTGGCCAGCCTGCTTGCCGGCGCCGCATTGACGGCGCAGGCCGACATTACCGTCGGCGTCACGCTCTCGGCCACCGGCCCGGCCGCCTCGCTCGGCATTCCGGAGAAGAACACCGTCGCGCTGATGCCCAAGACCATCGGCGGCCAGAAGGTCAACTACGTGGTGCTGGATGACGCTTCCGACACCACCGCCGCCGTCAGCAACGCCCGCAAGCTGATTGCCGACAGCAAGGTCGACGTGGTGATCGGCTCGACGGTCACGCCGGCCTCGCTGGCCATGATCGACGTGGTGTCCGAGGCCAAGGTGCCGATGATCTCCATGGCCGCCTCGTCCCGCATCGTCGAGCCGATGGACGACAAGAAGAAGTGGGTCTTCAAGACGCCGCAGAACGACATCATGATGTCGCTGGCCATTGCCGAGCACATGGGCAAGACCGGCATCAAGACGGTGGGCTTCATCGGCTTCTCGGACGCGTACGGCGAAGGCTGGTTCCAGGAGTTCAGCAAGGCCGCCGCGCTCAAGGGCCTGAACATCGTGGCCAACGAGCGCTTCGGCCGCACCGACACCTCGGTCACCGGCCAGGTCCTGAAGCTGGTCTCGGCCAAGCCCGACGCGATCCTGGTCGCCGGTTCCGGCACGCCGGCCGCGTTGCCGCAAAAGACGCTCAAGGAGCGCGGCTACGCCGGCAAGATGTACCAGACGCACGGCGTGGCCAATGCCGACTTCCTGCGCGTGGGCGGCAAGGATGTCGAAGGCACCTTCCTTCCTGCCGGCCCGGTGCTGGTGGCCGACCAGCTGCCGCAGAACAACCCGGTGCGCAAGAGCGCGCAGGCCTACGTGGCCACCTACGAGGCGGCGCATGGCAAGGGCAGCGTGTCGACCTTCGGCGCCCATGCCTGGGATGCCGGCCTCCTGATGACGACCGCCGTGCCGGTGGCGCTGAAGAGCGCGCAGCCGGGCACGCCGCAGTTCCGCGCCGCGCTGCGCGACGCGCTGGAAAAGATCAACGAGTTGCCTGGCGCGCACGGCATCTTCACCATGTCGCCCACCGACCACCTGGGCCTGGACCAGCGCGCGCGCGTGATGGTCAAGATCGAGAACGGCGGCTGGAAGTACCAGCCCTGACCGTCTTCCCCGGTAGCTGAACAAGGAACCTCATGGACGCTCAGATCGCCCTGCTGCTGGCGCAGGACGGACTCGTGAATGGCGCGGTGTATGCGCTGATGGCGCTGGCCCTGGTGCTGGTGTTTTCGGTGACCCGCGTCATCTTCATCCCCCAGGGCGAGTTCGTGGCCTTCGGCGCGCTGTCGCTGGCCCTGATGCAGGCGGGGCAGGTGCCGCCCACGCTGTGGCTCCTGCTGGTGCTGGCGGTCGCCGTGCTGGCGGTCGAGGCCTGGCGCCACAAGCGAGGCGCCGCGGTGGACTGGCCCTCGGCGCTGCTGTGGGCCGTCGCGCTGCCGCTGGCGGCCTGCGCGCTGGTGCTGCTCTGGCGTCCCACCGGACTGGCGGCGCAGGCGCTGGCCACGCTGGTGCTGATCACGCCGCTGGGTCCGTTGCTCTATCGACTGGCCTACCGGCCGATGGCGCAGGCCACGGTGCTTTCGCTGCTGATCGTGTCGGTGGCCTTGCATGGCGTGCTGGTCGGCCTGGGCCTCCTGTTCTTCGGCGCCGAGGGCTCGCGCACGCCCGCCTTCTCCGAAGCGCGCTTCGACGTGGGCGGCTTGCAGATCACCGGGCAGTCGATCGTCGTGATCGTCGTCACCCTGGCGCTGGTGATCCTGATGTTCCAGTTCTTCGGCCGCTCCATGGTGGGCAAGGCGCTGCGCGCCACCGCCATGAACCGGGTCGGCGCGCGCCTGATGGGTGTGCCGACCGAACTCTCGGGCGACGTCAGCTTTGCGCTGGCGGCGTTGATCGGCGCGGTGTCGGGTCTCCTGATCGCGCCGCTGACCACCATCTACTACGACACCGGCTTCCTGATCGGACTGAAGGGCTTCGTCGCGGCCATCGTCGGCGGGCTGGCCAGCTACCCGGTGGCCCTGGCCGGGGCGCTGCTGGTGGGCCAACTCGAATCGTTTTCGTCTTTCTGGGCCAGTGCCTACAAGGAGGTGCTGGTGTTCACGCTGATCATTCCGGTGCTGTGGTGGCGCTCGCTGCGCAGCCGCCATGTGGAGGACGAGGAGTGAGCACCATCATGGAAAAAGCACAAGCCGTCCCGGTCCCCAGCTCACGCGGCTTTCTCACGCGCCGCGGTCTGACCCTGGCCGCCGTCGCCGCGTTGGCATTGTCCTGGGGCTTCCTGCCCGAGTTCACCGTCGTCGTCATCAGCTACATCGGCCTGTACGCCCTGGTCGCCGTCGGCCTGGCCATGCTGACCGGCGTCGGCGGCATGACCTCCTTCGGCCAGGCGGCCTTTGTCGGCATGGGCGCCTACGCCACCGCATGGGTCTGCACCTCGCCGACCGCCGCGGCCTGGCTGGGCCCGGTTGCCGGCAGCGCCATCGTGCCGTGGATCGGGCTCGCGCTGGGCCTGGTGCTCACCTTCGCGCTGGCCTGGATGCTGGGCGCCATCACCGTCAAGCTCTCGGGCCACTACCTGCCGCTGTGCACCATCGCCTGGGGCCTGGGCCTGTACTACCTGTTCGGCAACATGGAGTTCCTGGGCGGGCAGACCGGCATCACCGGCGTGCCGGCGCTGGTGGTCGCCGGCGTCTCGCTGGCCTCGCCGCGTGCGCTGGGCATCGTGATCTGGGCGGTGCTGCTGATGGGCCTCTGGCTCCTGCACAACCTGCTCGATTCGCGCGAAGGCCGTGCCATCCGCGCCCTCAAGAGCGGCCGCCTGATGGCCGAGTCGATGGGTGTCGACACCGCTCGGCATCGCATCAAGCTCTTCGTGCTGGCCGCCCTGATGGCCGCGATCTCGGGCTGGCTCTATGCGCACATGCAGCGCTTCGTGAACCCGACGCCCTTCAACCTCAACATCGGCATCGAATACCTGTTCATGGCGGTCGTGGGTGGCGCCGGCCACCTGTGGGGCGCGGTGCTGGGCGCGGCGTTGATCACGCTGCTCAAGGAAAAACTGCAGGACATCCTGCCGGGGTTGCTCGGTTCCTCGGGCAACTTCGAGGTGATCGTCTTCGGCCTGTTGATGCTGCTGGTGCTGCAGCGCTTCGCCGACGGCATCTGGCCGGCGCTGGAACGCATCGGCCAGCGCTTCCTGCGGCCCGAGAAGACGCATGCGCCGCGCCACGTGGCCGAGCTGGCACGCCGCCCGCTGCCGCCCAAGGGGACAGTGCTGCTGCAGGCCAGTGGCGTCACCAAGCGCTTTGGCGGCCTGGTGGCCAACGACGTGGTGAGCATGCATGTGAAGGCCGGCGAGATCCATGCGCTGATCGGCCCCAACGGGGCCGGCAAGAGCACCTTCTTCAACATGATCTCCGGCGTGGACGACCCGACCGAAGGCGAAGTGCGGCTGATGGACCAGCCCATGCAGACGCAGCCCGCGCGCAAGTTCGCCGCCCTGGGCCTGGGCCGCACCTTCCAGCATGTGCGCCTTTTGGGCACGCGCAGCGTGGTCGACAACGTGGCGCTGGGCGCGCACCTGCGGGCCAGGCGCGGCTGGCTGGCGTCCATGCTGCGGCTGGACCGCGGCGAGGAAGCTGCCCTGCTGGCCGAGGCACGCCGCCAGATCGAGCGCTGCGGCCTCGGCGCGCATGCCGATGCGCCGGCCGCTTCCCTGGCCCTGGGTCAGCAGCGCATCATCGAGATCGCCCGCGCGCTGGCCGGCCAGCCGGCGCTGCTGCTGCTGGACGAGCCGGCCGCCGGCCTGCGCCACCTGGAAAAGCGGGCCCTGGCCGAACTGCTGTCGCAATTGAGGGCCGAGGGCCTGGGGATCCTGGTGGTGGAACACGACATGGAATTCGTCATGAACCTGGCCGACCGCATCACCGTGCTGGAATTCGGCCGCGTGATCGCGGAAGGCAAGCCGGCCGAGGTGCAGGCCAATCCGCGCGTGCTCGATGCCTACCTGGGCGGGGTCGACGACGAAACCCTGGAGGCCGCATGAATCCCTTGCTGTTGAAGCTCGAGGGCTTCTGTGTCTCCTACCGCGCCGTGGAGGCCCTGCACAACGTCGACCTCGAAGTGCGCGAAGGCGAGATCGTCACCGTGATCGGCCCCAACGGCGCCGGCAAGACCACGCTGCTGTGCGCCGCCATGGGCCTGCTGCCCTCCAGCGGCGCCCTCATGCTGGGGGCAGAGCGCATTGCCCGCCCCAGCGTCGAGGCGATGGTGGCGCGCGGCGTCGCGCTGGTGCCCGAGAAGCGCGAGCTCTTCGGCGAGATGTCGGTCGAGGACAACCTGCTGCTCGGCGGCTTCTACCGCTGGCGCAAGGGGCAGCGCGACCAGAAGGCGCGCATGCAGGAGGTGTTCGAGATCTTCCCGCGCCTCAAGGAACGGCGCGAGCAGTTCGCCTCCACCCTCTCGGGCGGCGAGCGCCAGATGCTGGCCATCGGCCGCGCGCTGATGGCGCGCCCGCGCCTCTTGATGCTGGACGAGCCATCGCTCGGCCTGGCGCCATTGATCGTGCGCGAGGTGCTGCATGTGGTGGCGTCGCTGCGCAGCCACGGCGTGTCGGTGCTGCTGGTCGAGCAGAACGCACGCGCCGCCCTGCAGGTGGCCGACCGCGGCTATGTGCTGGAGATGGGCGCCGTGGCGCTCAGTGGCGAAGCGCGCGCGCTGCTGCACGACCGGCGAATCATCGATACCTACCTGGGCATCGGCACCAAGGCCGCTGTCTGAACCTGGACGACTCTCACATGACCTCGACTCTCCAAAGCTACATCGGCGGCCGCTGGATCGGCCGCGAGGCCGCGCAGGAATTGCGCAGCGCCGTCAACGGCCGACCGGTCGCCAGCACCCATGCAGAAGCCATCGACTTCGGCCAGGCCGTGGCCCATGCGCGCGAGAAGGGCGTTCCTGCCTTGCTCGCCCTCGACTTCCAGCAGCGCGCCGAGCGCCTCAAGGCCCTGGCCAAGTACCTGGCGACGCACAAGGAACAGCTCTACGCCATCTCCGCCCACACCGGAGCCACCCGCACCGACAGCTGGGTCGATATCGAAGGGGGCGCCGGGACCCTTGCCGCCTACGCCGGCATGGCCGGGAACGAGTTGCCCTCGGGCAACCTGGTGCACGAAGGCCCGGCCATGCCGCTGGGCAAGAAGGGCGGCTTTGCCGGCACCCACATCCTGGTGCCGCGCCATGGCGTGGCGGTGCACGTCAATGCCTTCAACTTCCCGGTGTGGGGCCTGCTGGAGAAGTTCGCGCCCAGCTTCCTGGCCGGCATGCCCTGCATCGGCAAGCCCGCCACCGCCACCAGCTACCTCACCGAGGCGCTGGTGCGGCTGATAATGCAATCGGAACTGCTGCCCGAAGGCAGCCTGCAACTGGTGATCGGCGGCACCGGCGACCTGCTGGAGCGCCTGGACGGTCGCGACGTCGTCACCTTCACCGGCTCTGCCGACACCGCGGCCAAGCTGCGCGTGCATCCGAACATCGTGCGCCAGTCGATCCCTTTCAACGCCGAGGCCGACTCGCTCAACTGCGCCATCCTGGCGCCCGACGTGTCGCCCGACGACGAGGAGTTCGATCTCTTCGTCAAGGAGGTGGCGCGCGAGATGACGGTCAAGGCCGGCCAGAAGTGCACCGCCATCCGCCGCGCCATCGTGCCGCGCCAGCACCTCGATGCGGTGGCGGAGAAGCTGCGCGCGCGCCTGGCCAAGACGGTGGTGGGCGACCCGGCGCGCGAAGAGGTGCGCATGGGCGCGCTGGCCTCGCGTTCGCAGTGGGACGATGTGTCGGAGCGTGTCGCCACCCTGATGCAAGGCGCCGAACTGGTCTACAGCGAGCGCGACGGCTTCGCGCCGGTGGGCGAGGGCGTGGCCGACGGCGCCTTCTTCGCGCCGACCCTGCTGCTCTCGCGCAAGCCCCTGGAGCACGACGCGGTGCATGACGTCGAGGCCTTCGGCCCGGTCAGCACCCTGATGCCCTACGACGGCATCGACGAAGCGATGGCGCTGGCCGCGCGCGGCCGCGGCAGCCTGGTGGGTACCCTGGTCACGCGCGATCCGAAGACGGCGGCCAAGGTGGTGCCGGCGGTGGCCGCGCTGCACGGGCGCATCCTGGTGCTGGAGCGCGAAGCCGCGGCGGAATCCACCGGCCACGGCTCGCCGCTGCCGCAGCTCAAGCACGGCGGCCCGGGGCGCGCCGGCGGCGGCGAGGAACTGGGCGGCATCCGCGCCGTCAAGCACTACCTGCAGCGCGCGGCGGTGCAGGGCTCGCCCAGCATGCTGGCAACCATCACCGGCGAATACATGCGCGGGGCCAAGCTCAACGAGAGCGAGCTGCATCCCTTCCGCAAGCACTTCGAGGACCTGGAGATCGGCGACTCGCTGCTCACGCACCGCCGCACCGTCGGCGAGGCCGACATCGTGGCCTTCGGCGGCATCTCGGGCGACTACTTCTACATGCACTTCGACGAGATCGCGGCCAAGGAGTCGCCCTTCGGCAAGCGCATCGCGCACGGCTACTTCGTGCTGTCGGCCGCGGCGGGCCTGTTCGTCTCGCCGGCGCCGGGGCCGGTGCTGGCCAACTACGGGCTGGACACCTTGCGCTTCGTCAAGCCGGTGGGCATCGGCGACACCATCCGCGCCCGCCTGACCTGCAAGCGCAAGATCGACCGCAACAAGAAGGACGCCAATGGCGTGGGGCAGGGCGTGGTGGCCTGGGACGTGGCGGTTAGCAACCAGGACGACGAGCTGGTCGCCAGCTATGACATCCTCACCCTCGTCGCCAAGCGCGGCTGAACACAGGAGAAAGACATGATCAAGGTCTCGGTGATCTATCCCAACGACGAGGGCAGCAACTTCGACATGGACTACTACGTGTCCAAGCACGTGCCGCTGTGCCAGCAGCTGCTGGGCCCGGCACTGCAGCGCGTGGAGATCGACGAAGGGTTGTCGGGCGCCGCGCCCGACAGCCGCCCGCCCTTCGTGGCGGCGGTGCACATGTACTTCGAGTCGACCACCGCCTTCTACGAGGCCTTCGGCCCGCACGCCTCGGTCATCCGCAAGGACGTACCCAACTACACCAACGTGAAGCCAGTGACGCAGATCGCAAAGGTGCGCTAGGGGCAAAATTGCCTCCATGAACCTGCGTTTCGTCGAGGCCTTTCACTGGGCAGTCGCGCTCAAGAGCGTGACGCGCGCAGCCGAGAAGCTGCACATCACGCAGTCCGCGCTCTCCAGCCGCATCGCAGCGCTGGAGAGCGAGCTGGGCGTGCTTCTGCTCGACCGTCGCGACAAGCAGTTTCGCCTGACGGTCGCGGGCCAGCGCTTTCATCGCCTGGCGCAGCGGCTCCTGGAGATGCAACAGCAGATCAAGTCCGAGATGGGCTCGGGCGCGGTGCGCGCGCGGGTGTTGCGCGTGGGCGCCATCGAATCGGTGGTTCACTCCTGGCTCACCGACTGGCTCAAGCACATGCAGGCGGAGCACCCGGACTTCGAGCTGGAGCTCACGGTGGAAACCACCCCGGTGCTGGTCGACCAGCTGCAGCGCGGCAAGCAGGACCTGGTGTTCGCCGCCCTGCCGGCCAGCGGAGAGGGCGTGAGCACGCACGCACTGCCCACCATGGAGATGAGCTTCGTCGGCCACCAGGTGCTGCATCCGCGCCGGCGCTACAAGCTGGCCGATCTGTTCGGCTTCGACCTCCTGACCTTCCAGCGCGGTTCTCAGCCGCATGTCGCCTTGCTCGAGCTGTTCCGGCGCAACGGCCTCGAGGCCCCGCGCGTGCACGCGATCTCCTCGATCTCGGCCATGGCGCAACTGGTGGAAGCGGGCTTTGGCATTGCCACCTTGCCGACGGCTGCGGTCGAGCACCTGGCATTGCGCCTCCCGCTGCGCGTGCTGAAGTGCGACACCGCGCTCGTGCCGCTGCCGATCCACGCGAGCTACCGCGAAGACCCGACCTCGCACCTGACCGATGCGGCGCTGGCATCGGCGCTCCAGTTTGCGGCGCCCAGGACTGGCTCACAAAAAAAATCGATGAGCTGAGCAAGAAAATTTGCGTTGGCGCGAGCGCGCGCCAGTTTCCACAATGCATCCCGTCACAGCGCTTTCACAAAAGCGAAAGCCCTTTTTCAAGGATGCACGATGCCACTCACGACGAATGCCAGCCACGCGCTTGATGCCGCCTCCGATGCCCTGAGCGTCCGCCGCGCGGCGCGCAGCGGCGCGCTGGCGGGCCACACCAGCGGCCTGGCGCGCGAGTACGTGCAGGGCAACGTGGTGATCCTTCCCGAGGCGCTGGCCGGCGACTTCCTGCGCTACTGCCAGCGCAACCCCAAGCCCTGCCCGCTGCTGGCAGTGTCCGAGCCCGGCGACCCGATGCTGCCGGGCCTGGGCGCGGACCTGGACATCCGCACCGATGTGCCGGCCTACCGCGTCTGGCGCCAGGGTGAACTGGTCGAGCAGCCCGCGGACATTCGGGCGCTGTGGCGCGGCGACCTGGTGAGCTTCGTGATCGGCTGCTCCTTCTCCTTCGAGCATGCGCTGCTGGCCGACGGCATCCCGCTGCGCCAGGTCCAAGAGGGGCGCAATGTCGCGGTGTATCGCAGCAGCATCCAGACCGTCCGCGCTGGCGCCTTCCATGGGCCGATGGTGGTGTCGATGCGGCCGCTCAAGTCGGCTGACGCCATCCGCGCGGTGCAGATCACATCGCGCATGCCGCAGGTGCATGGCGCTCCGGTCCACCTGGGCAACCCGGGCGCCATCGGCATCGCCGACCTGGCCCATCCCGACTACGGCGATGCGGTCGAAGTCGGCGCCGACGAGATCCCCGTGTTCTGGGCTTGCGGCGTGACCCCGCAAGCGGCCATTGCGCAGGCCAAGCCGGATTTCTGCATCACTCACGCCCCGGGCGCCATGCTGGTGACCGACCTTCTCAACCGGCAGCTGGGCCGCTGCTGACCCCCGAACCTGGAGACACGACATGAAGACCCGCATCCCCGCCGCCCTCGTGGCCGCACTCGCAGCCACCGTCGCCACGGCCCAGACCAAATGGAACCTCCCGTCCGGCTACGGCGCAAACACCTACCAGGTGCAGAACCTGCAGCAGTTCGCGCAGGACGTGGACAAGGCCACCGGCGGCAAGCTCAGGATCACGGTGCACCCCAATGCCTCGCTGTTCAAGGCCAACGAGATCAAGCGCGCCGTGCAGTCGGCGCAGACCCCGATCGGCGAGTTCATCCTGTCTAGTGCCGCCAACGAGGCGCCCATGTTCGGGCTCGATTCGATTCCCTTTCTTGCCACCAGCTACGCCGACGCGCGCCGCCTGCACGAGGTGTCGCAGCCCTACCTGACGAAGACCCTGGCGGCGCAAGGCCTGAAGCTGCTGTACGCCGTGCCGTGGCCACCGCAAAGCCTGTATTCCATCAAGCCGGTGACCTCGACCAGGGACCTCAAGGGCACCAAGATGCGTGCCTACAACCCGGCGACCTCGGCGATCGCGCAATCGGTCGGCGCGCAGCCGGTCACGATCCAGTTGGCCGAGCTCAGCGCGGCGCTGGCCACCGGTGGCGTCGACAACTTCCTCACCTCCAGCGCGAGCGGGGTGGACAGCAAGCTGTACGAGCAGGCCAAGTACTTCTACGAAGTCAACGCCTGGCTCCCGCGCAACGCGGTGGTGGTGAACCAGAAGGCCTTCGACACCCTGGACAAGTCCGCGCAGGACGCCGTACTCCAGCAGGCCGCCGCGGCCGAGCAGCGCGGCTGGCGCCTCAGCGAGGAAAAGGACGGCGAGTACATCAAGCAGCTGGCAGCCAAGGGCATGAAGGTCGACTCCACCAGCGAGGTCCTCAAGCAGGAACTCAAGCAGGTCGGCGCGCGCATGACCGAGGACTGGCTGCGCACCGCCGGCGCAGACGGCAAGGCCATCGTGGACGCCTACAAGAAGTAGATCCCCAGCGCACACAGCTGCCACCAACAACTCGGAGACTTCCATGCAAACACCGGCACACAGTGCCACGGTGGAGGGGGCGGCACGCCTGCCCTCCGACACCGGCACCCTTCCGCTGGCCAGCATCTCGATGCTGCGCCGCCTGCTCGACGGGCTCTTTCTCGGTGGCGGCGTGCTCGGCGCCGCGTGCGTGGCACTGATCTGCGTGCTGATGGTCGCGCAGAGCCTGGGGCGCCAGCTCGATGTCGCCACCGGTGCGATCACCGACGTGGTGGCCTGGCTGTGCGCGGCAGCGGCCTTCCTTACCATGGCACATGCCTTCAAGCACGGCGACTTCGTGCGGGTCACGCTGCTGCTGGAAAAGCTCGGTCCCGGAACGCGCCGTGCGATGGAGCTGATCTCGCTGGGCATCGCAAGCGTCGCCACGGCCTACCTGGCCTGGTGGGCCTGCAGGTTCACCTACGAGAGCTGGGCCTTCAACGAACTGGCGCAGGGCCTGCTGCCGCTGCCGATCTGGATTCCGCAGCTGAGCTTTGCGCTGGGTTCCCTGCTGCTGGTGGCGGCGGTGGTTGACGAATTCGTCATCGTGCTGCGCGGCGGCGTTCCCACCTTTGTGCGACTGGTGGAGGAACGCCACGCCAAGGGCGATTTCTCTTCCGACCTTTGACATGCGGAGCACGCAATCATGGACATCCTGATGGTTGGCGGCGTACTGCTGCTCTTGATGATGATGCTGCTCTCGGGCGGCGTGTGGATCGCGATGACCCTGGCCATCTGCGGCTGGGTCGGGCAAGCCTTCTTCACTTCGACCCAGCCCGGCCTGAACCTGTTCTCGGCCTTCTGGGAAAGCAATGCCAGCTGGGAACTCGCCGCGCTGCCGCTCTTCATCTGGATGGGCGAGATCCTGTTTCGCACCAAGCTCAGCGAGGAGATGTTCGAGGGCCTGGCGCCCTGGCTCGGCCGCGTGCCTGGCCGCCTGATGCACACCACCATCCTGGGCTGCGGCATCTTCGGTTCGGTCTCGGGCTCCTCGGCCGCCACCTGCGCCACCATTGCCAAGGTGGCGCTGCCGGAACTCAAGAAGCGCGGCTACGACGAGAAGATGGCGCTGGGCTCGCTGGCCACCGCCGGTACGCTGGGCATCCTGATCCCGCCGTCGATCACGATGGTGGTCTACGCGGTGGCGGCCGACGCCTCGATCATCCGCGTGTTCCTGGCCGGTTTCCTGCCCGCCTTCGTGCTGATGGCCCTGTTTTCGCTCTACATCATGGGGTGGGCGCTGCGCAATCCGAAGCGCATGCCGGCCGCGGAGCCGCGCATCAGTTTCGTGGAGAAGCTGCGCCTCTCGCGCAACCTGATTCCCTGCGGCGCACTGATCGTCTTCATCTGCTGGGCACTGGTGGCCGGCTGGGCCACGGCCACCGAATGCGCGGCGTACGGCGTGGTGGGCGCGCTCGCGCTGGCGCTGTGGAGCCGCTCGCTGACCTGGCGCAACTTCGGCGAAGGCCTGATGGGTGCGGCCCGCACCAGCTGCATGATCATGTTCATCCTGGCCGGCGCCGCCTTCCTGACCAAGACCATGGCCTTCACCGGCATCCCGCGCGAACTGGCGCTGTGGGTCGATGCCATGCAGCTGTCGCCGGCGGTGCTGATCGCGGCGCTGGTGGTGGTGTACCTGGTGCTTGGCACCGCGCTCGACGGCATCAGCATGATCGTGCTCACTGCAGCCGTGGTGCTGCCGATGGTGCAGAAGGCCGGATTCGACCTGGTGTGGTTCGGCATCTTCGTGGTGCTGCTGGTCGAGATCGCCGAAGTGACGCCACCGGTGGGCTTCAACCTCTTCGTGCTGCAGAACATGACGGGCAAGGACAGCAACCTGATCGCCAAGGCGGCGATTCCCTTCTTCTTCTGCCTGGTGCTGTGCATCGCACTCATCACGGCATTCCCCGGCATCGTGACCTGGCTGCCCGACTACGTGATGGGCGTCGCGAAGTGACGCCCGATTTCCTGAAAGCAAGCTGATGAACACCCAAGCAAGAAAACTCTGGCAGTTCTGGATCGACCGCGGTGGCACCTTCACCGACCTGGTGGGGCGCGCTCCCGACGGCACGCTGCACACCCTCAAGATGCTGTCGGAGAACCCGGAGCACTACCGCGACGCAGCCGTCGAAGGCATCCGTCGCCTGCTCAAGCTCAAGGCCGGCGAGCTGATCACGCCCGAGCGTGTCGAGTGCGTGAAGATGGGCACCACGGTGGCGACCAACGCCTTGCTGGAACGCAAGGGCGATCGCACGGTACTGGTCACCACGCGCGGATTTCGCGACGCGCTGCGCATCGCCACCCAGGCACGGCCTCGCCTGTTCGACCGCCACATCGTGCTGCCCGAACTGCTCTACGAGCGTGTCGTCGAAGCCGACGAGCGCATCGGCGCGCAGGGCGAGGTGGTGCAGGCGCTCGACGAAAAGGCGCTGCAAGATGCGCTCCAGACCGCCTTCGATGCCGGGATCCGTGCCTGTGCCATCGTCTTCATGCACGGCTGGCGTCATGCCGAGCACGAGCTCGCGGCCGAGAAGGTCGCGCGCGCCATCGGCTTCACCCAGCTCTCGGTGTCGCACAAGACCAGCCCGCTGATGAAGCTGGTGCCGCGCGGTGACACCACGGTGGTCGATGCCTATCTCTCGCCGATCCTGCGCCGCTATGTGGACCAGGTGGCGGCCCAGATGCCGGGGGTGCCCCTGTTCTTCATGCAGAGCTCGGGCGGCCTCACGCAGGCGCAGCGCTTCCAGGGCAAGGACGCGATCCTCTCCGGCCCGGCGGGCGGCATCGTCGGCATGGTGCGCACCGCCCTGCAGGCCGGGCACGAGAAGGTGATCGGTTTCGACATGGGCGGCACCTCGACCGACGTGTCGCACTTCGCGGGCGAATTCGAGCGCGCCTTCGAGACGCAGGTGGCCGGTGTGCGCATGCGCGCGCCGATGATGAGCATCCACACGGTGGCGGCCGGCGGCGGCTCGGTGATCCGCTTCGACGGCGCGCGCCTGCGCGTCGGCCCGGAGTCGGCCGGCGCCAATCCCGGCCCCGCGAGCTATCGCCGCGGCGGTCCGCTGGCCACCACCGATGCCAATGTGCTGCTGGGCAAGATCCAGCCGGCCTGGTTTCCGAAGGTGTTCGGCCCGGCGGCCGACGAGCCGCTCGACCGCGAGGCGGTACAGCAGCGCTTCGAGGCCGTGGCACGGGAGATGAGCGATGCCACCGGCCGCAGTGTCAGCGCCGAGGACGTGGCCAGCGGTGCCCTGCAGATCGCGGTGGCAAGCATGGCGAACGCGATCAAGCGCATCTCGGTGGCGCGCGGCTACGACGTGACCCAGTACACCCTGCAGTGCTTTGGCGGCGCTGGCGGCCAGCATGCCTGCCTGGTGGCTGACGCGCTCGGCATGAGCACCGTCTACGCCCATCCCTTTGCCGGCGTGCTGTCGGCCTACGGCATGGGCCTGGCCGACCAGATTGCCATGCGCGAGTCAGCGGTCGAGCAGCAGCTCGACTCTGCGGGCCTTGCCGCTGCAGCCAGGACGGCCGAGCGCCTGCGCACCGAGGCCGAGAGCGAACTGGTCGCCCAGGGCGTCAGCCGTGCCGGCATCGAGAGCCTGCGGCGGGTGCAGGTGCGCTACGAGGGCACCGACACCGCCTTGCCCTGCCTGCTGCCGCCAAGCTTTCGGCCCGCCGAGGCCATCGCCGCGATTCGCGACGAGTTCGAGCAGGCCTACCGCCGGCGTTTCGCCTTCCTGATGCCGGACCGGGCGCTGGTGATCGAAGCGGTGACGGTCGAAGCCGTAGGCGCCGGCGAACGCAGTGCTTCGGTGCCGCAGGCCGGCGCCCAGGAGACCCATCGTCCCGAACCGGCGAGCCAGGTGTCCATGTACTGCCAGGCCGATGAACTGCCGGCCGGCTGGCGCCAGGCCGACCTGTACGTCGGCGAGTCGCTGCTTCCCGGAGCGTGCATCGACGGGCCCGCGATCCTGGCCGGGCGCAACGCCACCACCGTGGTCGAGCCGGGTTGGCAGGCGCGCGTGACCGCAGGCGGCGTCGAGCTCAAGCGCGTCAAGCAGCGCGTGTCGCTGCACGCCGTGGGCACGGAGGCCGACCCGGTAATGCTGGAGGTCTTCAACAACCTCTTCATGAATATCGCCGAGCAGATGGGCCTGCGCCTTTCGAACACCGCCTATTCGGTCAACATCAAGGAGCGGCTCGACTTCTCCTGCGCGCTGTTCGACGCCGCGGGCAACCTGATCGCCAACGCGCCGCACATGCCGGTGCACCTGGGCTCGATGAGCGAGTCGATCAAGACCGTGATCGACGGCAACCCCGGCATGCGCCCGGGCGACGTCTACGTGCTGAACGACCCCTACCACGGCGGCACGCACCTGCCCGACATCACCGTCGTCACGCCGGTGTACCTGGAGGCAGGGGATGCAAGGCCCTCGTTCTACGTCGCCTCGCGCGGGCACCACGCCGACATCGGCGGCATCACGCCGGGATCGATGCCGCCTTTCTCGACCACCATCGCCGACGAGGGCGTGCTGATCGACAACTTCAAGCTGGTCGACCAGGGCCTCCTGCGCGAGGAAGCCTTGCGCGCCCTGCTGGCCGGCGGCGCCCACCCGTCGCGCAACATCGAGCAGAACCTGGCCGACCTGCGGGCCCAGGTCGCCGCGAACGAGAAGGGCGTGCAGGAGCTCAAGGCCATGGTCGCGCAGTACGGGCGCGCCACCGTGGCCGCCTACATGCAGCATGTGCAGGACAACGCCGAGGAGTCGGTGCGGCGCGTCATCACGAAGCTCAAGGACGGCGCGTTCACGCTGCCGCTGGACAATGGCGCACAGATCAAGGTGGCGATCCGCGTCGACGCGAAGAACCGCAGCGCCGAGATCGATTTCACCGGCACGTCGGAGCAGCAAACCAACAACTTCAACGCGCCGACGGCGGTGTGCATGGCGGCGGTGTTGTATGTGTTCCGCACGCTGGTGGACGACGACATCCCGTTGAACGCGGGTTGCCTGAAGCCGTTGAAGGTGATCATCCCGCCGGGCTCCATGCTCAACCCGAACCCACCGGCCTCGGTGGTCGCGGGGAACGTCGAGACCTCGACCTGCATCACCAACACGCTCTACGGCGCGCTGGGCGTGATGGCGGCGGGCCAGTGCACGA
>DATILH010000181.1:0-41937 GCA_035476655.1 Variovorax sp. | reverse complement strand
GCCGGCCAGCAACTCCACGCCCAGCTCGCCGGCCACGGGAACGAAGTCCTTGCCATGCAGCGGCGTCAGGATGCCGCGCCGGCGCAGCGCTGTTGCGAGTTCCTGCTCGATGTATTCGGGCTGGCCTTCTTCCACCACGAGCACGCTGCGCTTGCCGGTGCAGAACTCGGCCAACTGATCCGGCACCAACGGGCAGGTGACATTGAGCACCAGCAGCGCGATGGCGCTGCCGCCGAAGGCATCGGCCAGGCCGTGGATCTGCAGGGCACGCAGCAGCGCGTTGTACAGGCCTCCCTGCACCACGATGCCCAGGTCGGCATGTTCCGAACCCGGCATCAGCTCGTTGATCTGGTGTTCGATGATGTAGCGGCGCGCGGCCGGGATGCGCTCCTCGCCCTTGAGCTTTTCCTGGCGGAAGGTCACCGGAGGATGCGCCAGGCGCATGTAGTCGAAGCTGGCAGGCTCGGCCATCGGTGCGCGTGTCGAGATCGCCGGTGCCCGGTTGTCCTTGCATTCGAAGCTGCCGCGCACATGGCAGGTGCGGATACGCAACTCCATCATGCAAGGCATGTTCGAGGCTTCCGACAGGGCGAAGCCGTGCTCCACCATGCGCACCATCTGCGCCAGGTCGGGCCGCGGGTCGAGCAGGCACATGCCGGACTTGAGCGCGTAGGCGTGGCTGCGTTCCTGGATCACGCTGGCACCTTCGCCGTAGTCCTCGCCCACCACGATCAGCACGCCGCCGGTCACGCCGGGCGAGGAGAGATTGGACAGTGCATCCGCCGCCACGTTGGTGCCGACGATGGACTTCCAGGTCACGGCGCCGCGCAGCGGGTAGTGGATGGAGGCGCCCAGCATGGCCGCGGCCGAGGCCTCGTTGGCGCAGGCCTCCACATGCACACCCAGTTCGTCCATGTAGGGCTTGGCCTGCACCATCACGTCGAGCAGGTGCGAGACCGGCGCTCCCTGGTAGCCGCCCACGTAGGCCACGCCCGATTGCAGCAGGCCCTTGGTGATGGCGAGGATGCCTTCGCCGTGGAAGGTGTCGCCGGTGCCAAGGCGCAGCGCCTCGATCTCCTTGCCAAAAGATACTTCCAAGAAACTTGACTCCGATTACTTGCTGGTCGATGAGGGAAAACGCGCGAGGTAGTAGGCGAGGGTGTCGATGTCCTCGGGCGAGAGCCGGGTCAGCGCGTCCAGCATGGCCGGCGTGTAGCCCAGGCGCTTGCCGGACTTGAACTCGCGCAGGCTCGCCAGCAGGTAGTCCTCGCGCTGCTGGGCGAGGCGCGGCACCTGCTGGCCGCCGCTCAGGTCCGCGCCGTGGCAGAACACGCACTTGTTCTCCTGTGCCAGGGCCTTGCCCTTGGCCATGCGCGCCGCGTCGGGTGGCGTCGCGGGCGCCGGCGCCGGCACTGGCGGCAGGGTCGCGATGTAGTCGGAGAAGCCGCGCAGGTCGTCGTCCTTCAGTGTCTTGGCCACGGCCGTCATCGCTTCGTTCGAACGCCGTCCCTCGCGAAAGAGGAAGAGCTGGGTGACGGCATAGAAGGAATGCTGGCCGGCCAGCACCGGCGTGCCGGCCATCTCGCTGCGCCCGTTGGCGCCGTGGCAGGCGGCGCACTGCGCGGCGTAGCGCTGTGCGTAGGAGCCGCCGCCGGCTGCCTGGGCCGCTTGCTGCTGCGGCTGCTTGTTGGGCTGCTGCTTTTGCTGCGCGCCGGCCGGGGCGGCCGCCAGCGCCATCAGCGCGGCTGCCGCGACCCAGCCCAAGGCAGCGCAGCGTCTCCTCATTTGCCGCCGTAGCTGATGCGGTAGATGGCGCCGGCGTGGTCGTCGCTGACCAGCAGGGAGCCATCCTTCATGACCAGGAAGTCGACCGGGCGGCCCAGGTACTGGTTGTTCTCGACAAAGCCGGTCATGAAGGGCTCGACCTTGGCGCCGCCCTTGCCGTCGGGCCAGGCCACCGACACGTCGGAGTACTTCACGGTACGGTTCCACGGGCCGTGGCGCGCGATGAACATGGCGCCGCGGTACTTGGACGGGAACATCTTGCCGTCGTAGAACTTCAGGCCCAGCGAGCCGGCATGCGGCCCGAGGAGGGCGGCGGGCTTGACGTAGTCGCTGCACTTCTTGCCCCAGCCGAACTCAGGATCGGGAACGTTGCCCTGGTGGCAGTAAGGGTAGCCGTAGTGCTGGGCCGGCTTCTTCAGGTCGACGCGGTTGAGTTCGTCGTTGGGCAACTCCTCGCTGAACCAGTCGCGCCCGTTGTCGGTGAACCAGAGGTCGCCGGTCTTGGGGTCGAAGTCGAAGCCCACCGTGTTGCGCACGCCGGCGGCGAGCGTTTCGATGCCGCTGCCGTCCAGGTTCATGCGGTAGATCTTGGCGTACTCGCCCGGGTCGCAGATGTTGCAGGGCGCGCCGATCGGGAAGTACAGCTTGTTCTGGTGAATTCGCAGGTACTTCCAGCTGTGGTCGTTGCCGCCCGGCAGCTTGTCGTAGATCACCTTCGGCTCGCCCGGGTTGTCCAGCTTCGAGTCGATGCCGTCGTAGCGCATGATCTTCTCGTGGGTGGCCACGAAAAGCGTGCCCTTGTCGTAGGCGATGCCTGCGGCCATCGGCATCTTGTCGATGATGGTCTTGAGTTCGCGCTTGCCACCCTTGTCGGTCACTGCATAGACCTTGTTGGCCACGAACAGGGTGCTGACGAAGATGGTGCCGTCGGCACCGTGGCGCAGTTCGCGCGCGTCGAGCACCCCGGACAGCCAGGTCTCCACCTTGAAGCCGGGCGGCAGCTTGAACTTGGCCGTGGGCAGCTTGTCGGCCGCCGTCGGGATCGGGAAGGCCGGCACCGGTGCCATTTGCATGGCGTCGGAGTTCGCCTTCGGGCGGCCCTTGGCCCAGCCGGGCTCGTCGGCCGGTGGCGTCTGTGCCCAGGCGGTGGTCGTTGCGCACAGGAGCGCTGCCAATGCGCTCAGAAGTCGAGTCTTTCGCATCACCTTGTCTCCTTGTCTTGTCGCGAACAGGTCTGGCGTAGTGCCGCGAAGGAGTGTGCAAGTGCGTTCCACATCGTTCAATAAATGATCTGAACTAAGTAACATGCATGCCATGCATATCGATACCCTCGATCTGAACCTGCTGCGGCTGTTCGACGCGGTCTACCGCGCCCGCAACGTGAGCCGCGCCGCCGAGGCGCTGGGGCTGACCCAGCCGGCCGCCAGCCATGGGCTGGGCCGCCTGCGCGCGCTGCTGCAGGATGCGCTGTTCATCCGCGCCGCCGGCGGTGTGGCGCCGACGCCGCGTGCCGAGCGGCTGGCGCTGGCGGTGCAGTCGGCGCTGGGCACGCTGGAGAAGGCGCTGGACGAGCCCGAGCGCTTCGAGCCCACGGAATCTCGCAGGGTCTTTCGCATCCATATGAGCGACATCGGCGAGGGGCGCTTCCTGCCGCCGCTGATGGCGCGCCTGGACGAACTGGCGCCCGGGCTGCGCATCGAGACCCTGCCGCTGCCAGCGGCCGACATCGCCGCAGCGCTGGACAGCGGCCGCATCGACTTCGCCTTCGGATTCCTGCCCAAGGTGGGCGACACGCAGCGCACCGTGCTGCTGAAGGACCGCTACATCGTGCTGTTGCGCAAGGGCCACCCCTTCACGCGCGCGCGGCGCAGCGGGGCGGCGCTGCTCGAGGCGCTGCAGAAGCTGGAGTACGTGGCGGTGCGCACCCATGCCGAGACGCTGCGCATCCTGCAACTGCTCAAGCTGGAAGACCGGCTGCGCCTGACCACCGAGCACTTCATGGTGCTGCCGGCCATCGTGCGCGCCACCGATCTGGCGGTGGTCATGCCGCGCAACATCGCGCGCGGGTTTGCGCAAGAAGGTGGCTACGAGATCGTCGAGCCGGCCTTCCCCTTGCGCGACTTCGCCGTGTCACTGCACTGGAGCAAGCGCTTCGAGGCCGACCCGGCGCATCGCTGGTTGCGGCAGGTGATCTGCGAGTTGTTTGCAGGGCGTTGAGGCCACTCGCCCGAGTCAAGAATTTGTTGGGCAAGCGCATCAGATCGCCCGGCTTTTTCAACACCCGACAGCTTCATCAGCGGCAGTCTTACAACAAGCTTCTGCGTACCGACGGATAACCGCTGCGGAGGTGAGTGCTTCCCGCACTGACTTCCGGCGAGACAGGAGAGCAACATGACTGCAACTTCATTCCCCGGGCCCGCGCGCGAAAGCACCGCGGATGCGTTTGGAAGCCTGATCGATCTTGCGAAATTGAAGACCGGCTGGGCTCATGCAGAAGTCTGTGAGCACTGCAACACCATCAACATGGGCGCGGCGCGCTTGTGCAAGTGCTGCGCCCACAGGCTGCCCGCCTTCTATGTCATCGAAAGTCCACGCCGCGAATCGGTTTGGGCCCATTCGCCGAACTTGCAGCACTACGTCCAGTTGGCTGGCGGTTGCTACGTCACTCTACGTTCCGTCGTCGCGCATCTGGCTTCGGTCATTGCCCAGCCGCCCGCGCTGCAGCTCCCTGTCCTGCGCTTCGGGTTTCTCCCGTAGGCGCCCTCCGAGGGCGGCCCGTACCCTGCCGCCCTCTGGAGGAGACAAGACCATGATGCGATATGCCTGGTTGGTTGTGGCTGCGTGTGTACTGCTGCTCTTGCAGATGCCGAGCTGGGCTCGCGGCGGCAAGCCGTCCGAAGTCGAGCGGCGCACGCACTTCGGCAAGGTCGTCGGTGTCGACGACTCGCAAACCTCAGGCACCTACGCATGGAAAGGCGTGCCTTTCGCCAAGCCGCCGGAGGGGCCGCTGCGCTGGAAGGCACCGGTGGATCCCGACCGGTGGAACAAGCCGCTGGCCACACAGGAATTCGCCAACGCCTGCGCGCAGTACGGCCGCATCTACGGCCCCGGTGCCAACAACACGCATGACCAGACGATTGCCAGCACCTTGAACCAGGCGGTGGGCAGCGAGGACTGCCTTTACCTGAACATCTGGCGTCCGGCCAACGACAGGGACGATCTGCCGGTGATCGTCTTCGTCCACGGCGGCAGCAACGTGTCGGGCTACACGGCCGACCCGGTCTACGACGGCGCGGCGCTCGCCAAGGCGGCCCGTGCCGTCGTTGTCACGGTGAACTATCGCGTGGGCATCTTCGGCTTCCTGGATCTGCAGCAACTCAAGTCCGGCACGGAGAGTTCCGGCAACTTCGCGCTGCTGGACATCATCAAGGCGCTGGAGTTCGTTCGCCGCGACATCGATGCCTTCGGCGGCGACCCGCGCAACATCACGTTGATGGGCCAGTCGGCCGGTGCCATCAATGTCTACGCGCTGCTGACTTCGCCGGTGGTGGTGAACGCGCGCCACAAGCTGTTTCACCGCGCGGTGCCGCAGAGCGGCGGCCTGTCGCTGGCCACGAACCTGCCGCCCGGCAGCATCCCGACGCTCAGTCCGCAGGCGGTGTACCAGGCGCAGGGCAACGCCTTGCTCAGCAACCAGCTCATCGTCGACGGCCTCGCCAGCGATGCCGCATCCGCTGCAGCCTACGTGGCCAGCCAGACCCCCGAACAGATCGCGGCCTACCTGCGCTCGAAGAGCCCGCCAACGCTGTTTGGCACCTTGCTGACCCGGCTGGCGCCACTCGGGCTCGCGGGCTCGGGGCCGATTCCCGATGGTGTCGTGCTGCCGGTGGACCCGATCGCCGCCATCCAGGCGGGCAACTACCTGCGGGTGCCGGTGCTGGCGGGCAACACCCGCGACGAAGCCAAGCTGTTCCCCACCTTCCTGGCGCTGTCACCCGCGCTGGGCGGCGTCAGCGGCCGCCTGGTGAACGATGCGCAGCTCTTCACTACGCAGTTCAACTACCAGCCCGACGCGCCGCCCACGGTGAGCATCGAGCAGTGGATCCCGGCGGTCTACCTTCCGGTGACGACGCCGGTCACCGGCTTCAACGCGCGCACCGACCTCTTGAACCGGATCTTCTTCGGCGTCAGCCGCGACAACATCCTCAACGCGCTCAAGGCCCAGCAGAACGAGGTCTGGTACTACCGCTTCGACTGGGACCAGGAGCCTGCGCCATGGAACGACATCTACGGCGCCGCGCATGCCTTCGACCTGGCCTTCGTGTTCGGCAATTTCGGGCCCTCGCTGTTCTCGAACATCGCGAACTCCACGGCCAACCGGCCGGGCCGTCTTGAACTGTCCGAGGCGATGATGAGGAGCCTGGGCGCCTTCGCGAGAAGGGGCGATCCGAACGCGCCGGCGGCCCTGGGCGTCAGCTGGCGGCCCTGGCCGTCGATGCTGCTGTTCGACGCAACGGCGACGCACAAGGCCATCTCGGCCCAATAGGAACCAAGGCGATCGCCGTACTTCGTGCGAGATAGGCTCAGGCGTTGCGCAAGGTCTGATGGCCGAGCCGCTTGGATACCTCGACGCCACACGCCTTCGCAGCCTTTGCCTGGATGCCATTCCAGTCTGTATCGAAAGATCTGGAGCGTCCCATGAGCGTGATACCCAGCACGATGTTTCCGGAGTAATCGAAGACGGGGGCAGAGAACGAACAGACTCCAGGGGTGGGGTTGTTCACTGAGCGAGAAACACCGTGCTTGCGCACCTCGTTCAGCATGCCTTGCAGTTCGCTAATGTCGATGGGTTGGGCGATGTCTGGGCCTAGTCGTCGCTCGTCCTCCAAAAGCGATTCCTCGATCAGCTTCGCGGGCAAATAGGCCGCGAACAGACGACCGGTGGCGGTGCCCGCCAGCGACATGACAGTCCCCGTTCGAATGTTGGTGTGAAGCGGATAGATCGCGTCGAAAAGGAACACGACAGTCGGCCCTTGATTTCCCCAGACCGACAACCCAACGCTGTGCCCCGTCGCCCTGGCCAACTCCTCCGCAAACGGCGTGGCTTCGCGCACTGGATTCAGCATCCTCAGCGTCACCAGGCCAAGTTGCATGGCGGTCGGACCAAGCCAGTAGTAGCCCGTCGACGCTTCCTGTGTGACCAACCCCAACTTGGCGAAGCTCACCAGATATGGATGGGCCTTGCCAGGAGCCATATCCGCCGCCTTCGCCAGGTCCCTCAAGGGCATGGGCCTGCCCTGGGCGCCGAGCGCCAACAGCAATTGGCCCCCAGCCTCAACGGACTGGATGCCTCTGCGCTCCTTCTCAGAGCCTGCTTCATTGCCATCGCTTTCAAGTGCGGCCATGCGTGTCTCCTAACGCTTTGATTCTAACAAAGTCATTTGCCCAGGGTAAACCATTAGTACAGGAAAGATGCGTTAGCACAATACTAACGCCATCGGGTCGACACCGGCCCCTCACCAAGGAGTAATGGCTAATGAGCATGCAGGAAACGGAGTACGACGTTCTGGTGGTCGGCACCGGCGCGGCGGGCATGTCGGCGGCAGTAACTGTCGCCTACCAGGGCCTCAAGGTCCTGGTTGTGGACAAGGCGCCGGTGTTCGGCGGCACCACCGCTCGCTCGGGTGGCTGGCTCTGGATCCCCGGTACCAAGCTCGCCAAAGAGCAGGGCATCAACGAACCGGCGGGTGCCGCCCGTGCGTATCTGCAACACGAAGCCACCACCCATTTCGACGCCACTCGGGTAGATGCCTTCCTAGAAAACGGCCCCAAGGCCATCGACTTCTTCACCGAGAAGACCTGCGTGCAGTTCGACATGCCGCCGGTGTTTCCCGACTACCACGCTGAAGCGCCTGGCGGCCAACCCGCCGGCCGCTCCATGGTCACCCGCCCGTTCGATGGTCGTGAATTGGGCAAGCGCATCGACAAGCTGGCACCCCCTGTGCCCGAACTCACCGTGTTCGGCATGATGCTTGGCTCCGGCAAGGAGTTGTGGCACTTCCTGCGGGCCTTCAAGTCGCTCGAATCGTTCTGGTACGTCACCAAGCGCTTTAGTGGACACCTGCTGGACGTCGTGCGGCATGGCCGCGGTATGACGCTGACCAACGGCAACGCCCTGGCAGGACGGCTCGCCAAGGCCGCGATGGACCTCGACATCCCCGTCTGGCTGAACTCGCCGGTGAAGAAACTCATTGAAGAAGGCGATGCCGTTGTCGGCGCAACGGTGGTTCGCGACGGCACGCCGATCGACATCCGAGTGCGTCGGGGCGTCGTCCTGGCCTGCGGCGGTTTCCCTTATGACGTCGAACGTCGCAAGCAGTTGTTCCCCCATGCGCCCACCGGCCAGGAGCACTTCACGCCTTCGCCCGCGCTGAACACCGGAGATGGCCTGCGTCTTGGCGAGTCCGTGGGAGGTTGGGTCGACCCGACGATCCCGAACGCTGCCGCCTGGTGCCCCACGTCGGTGACGAAGCGCAAGGACGGCTCGGAGGGCGTCATGCCCCACTTCATCGACCGGGCCAAGCCAGGGGTGATCGCCGTGACTCAGCGCGGCCGGCGCTTCACCAACGAGGCTCTGTCGTACCACGACTTCATCCAGGATCTGGTGAAGGCAACGGCCGGGTCCGAAGTGACTTGCTGGCTCATCTGCGACCACAAGCACCTGCGCGAATACGGAATGGGCTGCGTTGCACCGTTTCCCCTGCCCATCGGCCGGCATTTGCAGACCGGCTACCTCAAGCGCGGCAACAGCCTTCAGGAACTGGCTCAGGCGATCGGTGTTCCGTCCCCCGCACTTCAGGAGGAAGTGGAGTCCTTCAATCGGGATGCCGCCAACGGCGTCGACACGAAGTTCGCCAAGGGCAGTACTGCCTACAACCGCTTCCAGGGTGACTCGATGGTGACTCCGAATCCGTGCATGGCGCCGATTCGCCAGGGGCCCTTCTACGCCATCAAGGTCGTCGTCGGCGAGATCGGCACCTTCGCCGGACTGTTGACGGACGGGTCTTGCCAGGTTCTCACGAAGGACCGCCGGCCGGTCAACGGTCTGTACGCGGTTGGCAACGATGCCGCCAGCATCATGGGTGGCAACTATCCCGGTGCGGGCATCACTCTGGGCCCAGCGCTCACCTTTGGCTACGTCGTGGGTCAAACGCTCGCGCAGCAGGCCGATCGAGCCACAGCCCATGTTGTTCAGTTGGGTGCTCCCCGCCAGCACGCACGTGCTGCTTGAACCGCGAACAGATCACAAGGACAGTGCAAATGGAAATTTCGGAACTCATGGCTCCCCATGTCCTCGGCGGACGCATCGCGCTGGTCACGGGCGCAGGGCAGGGCAATGGCAAAGCCATCGCCAAGGGCCTTGCGAAGGCTGGCGCAACCGTGGTTGTGACGGACCTGAACGACGACAACGCCAAGGCCGTCGCTGCACAGATCACCGCGGCGGGCGGCAAGGCGACTGCGTACAAGTTGGACGTGACGTCGCGCGATGCCTGCGAGGCATTGGCCCTGACCGTGGCCAATGAAGTCGGCAACATCGACATCCTGGTGAACAACGCGGGCATCATCATCCGCGAAGGCTTGGACAGCCCAAAGGTCGCATCGAACCTCGAGCGCACCCTGGCTGTGAACGTGATGGGCACCTTTCTTCCGACACATGCGTGGCTCGACGCGCTGAAGGAGACCAAGGGTGTGATCATCAATGTCGGATCCATCGCCTCCAGCACCGGCATTCCCAACGTCGTGGGCTACTCGCCGTCCAAAGGCGCGGTCAAGCTGATGACACAAGCCCTCGCGGTCGAACTCGCAAAGGACGGTATCCGGGTCAACGCGATCGCACCTGGCGTCATCGAGACGCCCATGACCTCGTACACGCGAGAAGCACCGGAGCGCCTGGACAAATTCATGATGCGCACGCCGATGGCGCGCGTCGGCCAACCCGAGGAGTTGGTTGGCCCTGTGGTCTTCCTCGCATCGAGCATGGCCACCTACGTGACGGGCGTGACCCTTCCCATCGACGGCGGCTTCCTCGCGTCGTGATCCGCAGCAATCTTTCCTTCCCACCCTTTCGTAACCCTGAACTCGCCGAGTTCGATCCCCCAAGAGGAGACAGCCATGAGCATCCCCAAGTTCATCAAGCGAGCAGTCCTGACTGCCAGCCTGCTTGCAGCTGCTGCTGCGAGCGCCCAAGACATCAAGCTGGGCTACAACGGCGATCTTTCTGCCTCGCCATCAGCGCAAAGTGGTCAAGCGGCAGTGCTGGGCATGGAGGCGGCGATCGCCGACATCAACGCTGCCGGCGGCGTGAATGGCAAGAAGCTGTCGCTCGTGACGCGCGACGACACCTCGGCGCCCCCGAAGTCGATCCAGAACATGAGCGAGCTGATTGACAGCGAAAAGGTTTCGGCAGTGTTCGGGCCCACCAATTCCGGCAACGCCATGGCCTGGAAGCACATTGCCAACCAGAAGAAGGTCCCAGTGATCGGCAACGTGGGTTCGGGAACGGACATCACCAAGCCCATGAGCCCTGGCGCAGACAACTACATGTTCCGGGTTTCCATGGTCGATCGCGAGCAGGTCGCTGCCCTGATGGCGTATGTCAAGAAGAACGGCGCCCAGGCGAAGGTCGTCGGTCTGATGGCCGAGACCACGGGCTACGGCCAGGGCGGGCTAAAGGACATGGAGGAAATCGCCAAGCTTCAGGACATCAAGATTGCGGCGACCGAGCGATTCGGCGTTGGCGATACGGACATGACCTCGCAGCTGAGCAAGATGAAGTCCGCCGGTGTCGACACGGTAGTGGTCTGGGCGCAGGGGACCCCCATCGCGCAGCTGGTGCGCAGCATGGAGAAGATCAACTACTTCCCGCTGGTGCTGACCTCCTGGGCCGCAGACAACATCACCTTCTATGACGCCGCAGGCAAGACCCTGGCAGAAAAACCGATCTTCATGCGCACGGTCAGCGAGTCGCGCACCCCCGCGCAGCAGAAGCTGTTCGACCGCGTCGGCTCCAAGCTCAAGGCGCCGGGCTCGTTTTCCTTCGCCCTTCACGGTTACGACTCGGTCATGCTCTATGCCGCCGCGGCGAAGCAGGCCAACAGCTTCGACGGCCCGGCCGTCCGGCTTGCGCTGGAGGACCTGAAGACGCCAGTCCAGGGCGTTCTCAAGACCTACGACAAGCCGTTCAGCAAGACCAACCACGAAGCCCTGACTGCCAAGGACCTGGTGTGGATTCGCTGGAAGGACGGCAAGCTGCTGCCCTACTCGGACGCGATCGTTGGCGCCCTGGCGACCGCTGACTTCAAGCAGTAACGCAACACACGCGTATCCGGGCTGCATCCCGCAGCCCGGGTGATCATCTCGGAGGCAACTATGACAGAGGCGCTCTTACAAGCGATTCTCAGTGGCTTGGCCGTGGGCGGTGCCTACGCGCTGGTCGCTCTAGGGTTCAGCATCACCTTCACCACCACCAAGACCCTGAACTTCTCTCACGGGGAGTTCGTGTCGGCAGGTGCTTTCATCGGCATGAGCGCGCTCTTCCTGGTCCTGGGATTGCCTGTGACGTCGACAACCTTTGGCCAGGCGCTTCCCGGCGCCGGTGCCCAGTTGCTTGCCCTTCTAGCGGCCCTTGGCATCATGGGTCTGCTCGGATGGCTTCTCTATGCGATTGGTGTGCGGCCTTTCGCGGGACGCCCCGGCATGGCATGGGTCATGAGCACGCTGGGCTTCGGGGTCATCCTGCAAAGCATCGGCCTGGCCATCTGGGGCCCCAAGCCGGTCGTGGTCCCTGGGCCGGTGGGTGACTCTGTGATTCGCCTCATGGGAGTCGGCGTTCGGCCCCAGGAACTCCTGACGCTGGGCGTTGCCGTGGTCATCATGATCGGCTTCGACTTCGTAATGAACAAGACGATGGTCGGCAAGGCGATGCGTGCGGTTGCCGCAAACGGAAACGTCGCCAGCCTGATGGGCATCAATACCAACGCCGTGATGATCGGTGCCTTCGTGGTCAGTTCCGCACTCGCCGGCCTGTCGGGCTTCCTGCTCGCACCCATCGCGCAGGCCTCGCTCTTTATGGGCCTGACCGTCGGCCTCAAAGGCTTCTCCGGCGCCATGATCGGCGGCCTGAGCAATCCGCGAGGCTGCGTGATCGGTGGCTTTGTCCTGGGTGTCCTCGAGTCGCTGGTCAATCTGTGGCAGGCCCAGTGGCGTGAGGTCGCCGTCTTCGCTCTCGTGATCCTGGTCCTCGCTTTCCGTCCGACCGGGCTGTTCGGCAAGAGGCTGGTGGAGAAGGTATGAAGCGCAGTCAACATCTCTTGGGTGTCGTGCTCGTCGCTGCCGTGTTGATCGGCATCACCTCCCTCTTCGGAAACGACTACTACTTGCGCATCGTTTTCATGATGTGCGTCTACTACCTCTGCGCTGCGGGCATGAACGTGCTGGTGGGCTACGCCGGGCAGAAGTCACTGGGCCAGGCCGGCCTGTTTGCAGCGGGTGCCTACGCGGTTGCGCTGCTGACGACCCGCACCGAGATGAGCCCGTGGCTTGCGCTCGTACTCGCGGCCGTTGTGTCCGCACTGTGCGGCGTTTTGATCGCCTTGCCATCGCTGCGAGTGAAGGGCCCGTACCTCGCCATGGTGACCTTGGCTTTTGGCATTGTTGTGGAGAAGCTCGTGGGCGAATGGACCGAGGTGTTCGGTGGCGCTCAAGGCATCTACGGCATCAAACCCCTGACCTGGAACGGCCAGCCGCTCACATCGGACCAGTGGGTATGGTTTGCCATCGGCTTGTGCGCGGTGACGCATCTTCTGCTTCGCAACCTGCTGCAGGGTCGCTTCGGTCGTGCACTTCAGTCATTGCAAGCGGACGAGATCGCCTCGTCCTCGGTGGGTGTTCGCGTCTATCGCGCCAAGGTGATTGCTTTTGTGGTGGCGGCAGTCACCTGCGGCATCGCCGGTGCGCTGGTCGCGCAGCAGAACCAGTACATCAACTCCGACTTCATCACTTTCCACCTGTCGATCTTCATCCTGCTGCTGGTGCTCTTCGGTGGGGCGGGTTCTCAGTACGGTCCCCTCGTCGGGACGGTGGTTCTCACCGTCATCGATGCGGCACTGGCCCGCTGGCCGTCGGCACAGCATTTCCTCTATGGATTCCTGTTGCTGTTCGCGCTGTATGTCATGCCGGGTGGCGTGACTGGACTGTTCTCCAAGTGGTTCCGGCGCTCTGCCGAGGCTCCAGAATCTTCGAACGTCGCCGCCGCACCCTCGCGCATCGGTCCCGAAGGAACGGGCGAGTTGCTTGTGGCGCAGG
The DNA here is from genome assembly GCA_035476655.1 of Variovorax sp. Taxonomy (GTDB): domain Bacteria; phylum Pseudomonadota; class Gammaproteobacteria; order Burkholderiales; family Burkholderiaceae_C; genus Variovorax. Next base: position 28,788 of record DATILH010000181.1, on the reverse strand, counting down.
GCGTCACCAAGAACTTCGGCGGCGTGAAGCCTGCCCAGAACGTGTCGTTCCGGCTCCAGCGAGGGCACATCCATGCGCTGATCGGGCCGAACGGTGCCGGCAAAAGCACGATGATCAACATGCTGACCGGACTGATCGACCCGACCGAAGGTTCGATCAAGTTCCTCGGGCAGGAGGTATCTGGCCAGCCGGTGCACTCGATCTGCTGCATGGGCATGGGGCGGACCTTCCAGAACCTGCGTCTCTTCGCCGATCTGTCGGTGCTCGACAACGTCATGTTGGGTCGTCACAGCCGGATGACCAACGGCTTCTTCGCGTCCTTGCTTTCGCTGCCCTCCGCGAATAAGCAGGAAGCAGCGACGCGTGAACGTGCCCTTCAGCTGCTGAGCCTGGTCGGCCTGCTGCATCTGGCCCATCAGCCTGCTGGCAGCTTGCCCTATGGTTTGCAACGGCGTGTCGAGTTGGCGCGCGCACTGGCGACAGAGCCGCAACTTCTTCTGCTCGATGAGCCGGCGGCAGGTCTCAATCCCCAGGAGACCGCCGAGCTCGGCCAATTGCTGCTCAAGATCGGCAAATGCGGTGTGAGCATCCTCATGGTCGAGCACCACATGGATCTCGTGATGTCCATCTCGGACCACGTGATCGTGCTGGACTACGGCATCAAGATCGCCGAGGGCAAGCCCGCCGACGTGCAATGCAATCCCCGAGTCGTAGAGGCCTATCTTGGCGTGGATGAGCCTGAAGAAGCGCTCGCCGTCGCCTGAACCGGAGTGTCAATCATGCTGAAACTCGATTCAGTCAAGGTCGCCTACGGTGCGATCCAGGCCGTCAAGGGCGTGAGCCTGGAAGTCCGGCAAGGCGAGGTGGTCACGATCATCGGTGCCAACGGCGCTGGCAAAAGCACTCTGCTCAAGAGCATCTGCGGTCTTGAGCCGGTTGCCGAAGGAACCATCAAGTTCGATGGCAAGGACATCACGAAGGTCAAGGCCCATGAGCGCGTCGGCCTCGGCGTCGCCATGTCGCCGGAAGGGCGGGGCGTCTTCGCTGACCAGACGGTTCGGGAGAACCTGATGCTCGGGGCCTATTCGCGCAAGAAGGACCCTGCTGCGACGCTGGCGGCAGTCGAGCGCGAGTTCAAGCGCTTCCCGCGTCTGCGCGAGCGCCAGGACCAGATGTCTGGAACCTTGTCGGGCGGCGAACAGCAGATGCTGGCCATCTCGCGCGCATTGATGAGCGAGCCGCGCCTGCTGCTGCTCGACGAGCCGTCGCTCGGCCTGGCGCCATTGATCATCAAGGACATCTTCAATGCCATCCGTGAACTGCGGGAGGCCGGGCTGACCATCCTGCTGGTCGAGCAGATGGCCAAGCAGGCGCTCGGCGTAGCCGACCGTGCCTACGTACTCGAAACAGGCCACATCACGCTGGAGGGCACAGGCCGCGCCCTTCTCAACGATCCCAAGGTCAAGGCTGCCTATCTCGGCACGCACTGACCGCCTCAACTTCCACACAAGGAGTACCCCATGAGCGAAACGAAAAAATTTGCCAGCCACGCCGACGTCGAGGAAAAGCAGGTCACCTTCAGCCAGATCTCGGAGCACGCCTGGGCCTACACGGCCGAAGGCGATCCCAATACCGGCATCATCATTGGCGACGATGCAGTCCTGGTGGCCGACACGCAAGCCACGCCTGCGATGGCCGCCGACGTGATCCGCCGCATCCGCGAGGTGACCGACAAGCCGATCAAGTACGTCGTTCTGACGCACTATCACGCAGTGCGCGTGCTCGGTGCCAGCGCCTACGGGGCCGAGCACATCCTGGCGAGCCAGGACACGTACGACCTCATAGTTGAACGTGGCGAGCAGGACAAAGCCAGCGAGATCGGCCGCTTCCCGCGCCTGTTCGCGGGAGTCGAGACCGTGCCCCCCGGCATGACCTGGCCGACCATGACCTTCACCGGGAAGATGACCTTGTGGCTGGGCAAGCTCGAGGTCCAACTGCTGCAACTTGGTCGCGGCCACACCAAGGGCGACACCGTGGTTTGGTTGCCCGGCGAAGGCGCGCTGCTTTCGGGCGACCTGGTCGAATTCGGAGCCACGCCCTATGCCGGCGATGCCTACTTCAAGGACTGGCCGCAGACCCTGAACAACCTCGCAGCGCTCAAGCCAAAGGCGCTGGTGCCGGGCCGCGGCGCCGCACTGACGACGCCAGAGGACGTGGCGACGGGCCTGAGCGAGACGCGCGACTTCATCTCCGACGTGTATGCCAACGTCCAGAAGGGCGTGACCGCCGGCAAGGATCTGAACACGATCTACAAGGACACCTTTGCCGCGCTCAAGCCCAAGTACGGCCACTGGGTGATTTTCGACCACTGCATGCCCTTCGACGTTACGCGTTGCTACGACGAGGCGACCAAGTACACCGACCCGCGCATCTGGACCGCGGAGCGTGACGTCGAGATGTGGAAGACGTTGGAAGGCTGATTCTTCATACCTCAGATGCCGGCCTAGCGCCATGAGTGCCACTGTCGCCGGCGGAGCGAACGCAGCCATGACCCATCCACCCATGGACTCGAGGATCCTCTGGCTGCTCAACCTGTGCGCATTTGCAAGCATGGCGTCCATGCGGGTCTGCGATGCGATGCTCCCTTCGTTGGCGACAGATTTTTCGACGACGACGGGAAAGTCCGCCCAGGCGATCTCGGCATTCGCCTTGGCGTACGGTGTCCTTCAGCTCTTCTACGGCCCACTGGGAGACCGTCACGGCAAGGCACGTGTAGTGGGCTTTGCCACATTGGCATGCACGTTGGGATGCGTGGCTGCCGCCTTGTCCCCACGGCTGGACTGGCTGGTTGCCAGTCGCGTCCTGACAGGGATGGCGGCGGCCGGAATCATCCCGCTGACGATGGCATGGATTGGCGACAGCGTTTCCTATGACGCTCGCCAGGAAGTACTGGCAAGGCTCCTTGGCGCCACGGTGTTCGGGATGATCTGCGGCCAGTGGTTTGGCGGGCTGCTCTCGGACCTTTTCGGCTGGCGGTCGGCGTTCGCAGTACTGGCACTGATCTTCCTGATCAGCGGGACCCTGCTGACGGAGAAGGTGAGGGGTCTTGCGCACCCCGACACTGGAAGTGCCGGGAGCATTGGACGGCGCATGCTGGATGTCCTTGCCAAGCCTTGGGCAAGGGTGGTGTTGTTCATTACATGCATCGAGGGCGCAATGGCGTTCAGCGCGCTTGCCTTTATTCCATCGCACCTGCACGCGACCTTTGGTCTGTCGATGCCTGCGTCTGGCGCCATCGTCGCTCTCTACGGTCTGGGCGGGCTCCTCTACAGCCGCTGCGCCCGCGCCCTGGTGCGGCGCATCGGCGAGGCGGGACTGGCAAATCTGGGAGGAGTGTGCATGTGCGTTTCGTTCGCCTCGGTGGCGTTTGCGCCGTCCTGGCATTGGACGCTGCCCGCCTGTCTGATCGCCGGATTCGGGTTTTACGCACTGCACAACACCCTGCAAACCAACGCAACCCAGATGGCCCCTGCCGCACGCGGCACCGCGGTGTCGCTGTTTGCCTGCGTCCTGTTCCTTGGGCAGTCGCTGGGTGTTCTGGTGGCCGCGTGGATGGTTGACCGCTTCTCTTCATCGATGGTTTTCGCCATTTCTGCAGTCGGTCTCCTTCTGCTCGCAGGCGTATTCGCGTTTCTCGTGCGACAACGCGGCAGCCATCTCAAGGAAGCCTGATGTCCAAGCGCGAGATGAGCCCAACCGCCGTCCAATCGACGCTGATTGCTGCAATGGCGATCTGGGGATTGAACGTGGCGGCGGTCAAGGTGCTGACGGGCAGCTTCGATCCAACCATGCTGGCGCAGCAATTGTCATCTGCGCATGGCTGGCGGCCCTGGGCATTCATCTTGTTCTCGGGGGTTCTGGCCACGGCGTTGTCGAACCTCTTGTGGTGCCAGGCCATCGCGCGCATCGGCGTGGCACGGACCGCCGTCTTTCTCTACTGGGTCCCGGTGTTCGGCGTCGCATTCGCGGCAGTGCTTCTCGGCGAACGCTTGACCCTTTGGCATCTCTTCGGATTCCTGGCAGTGATGGGCGGCACCTATCTGGGCAAGCGGCAATCGACGACTGCGGCGTCCGTTACTCCTTGATAAGAAAGCCCTTGCCATGAAATCTCAAGACCCTCTTCTTTTTCAGCCGCTCAAGCTTCGCGAACTGGAGCTGAAGAATCGAGTCGTCATCTCCCCGATGTGCCAGCACGCCGCGGAGGCGGGCCATGCAACGCCGTGGCACCTGGTGCATCTCGGAAAGTTTGCTTTGGGTGGCGCAGGCTTGATCCTGACCGAGAGCACCGCTGTCGATCCCCGCGGGCGCATCGGGACTGCAGACCTGGGGCTCTGGAAAGACAGCCACATCAAGCCATTGAAGGAAGTGGTCAATTTCGTCCACGCCAACGGCAGTGCCATCGGAGTGCAGTTGGCCCATGCGGGACGCAAGTCCGGCAGCCAGCCCTTGTGGGAGGGCGGCGCAGCGTTGTCGGAGTCGCGGCTCGCGGCCGATTCAGAACCTTGGGAGCGGTTGGGTCCTACCGCGCTGGCTGCAGGACCGGGTTGGTCCGCCCCGGTTGCGTTGGACGCCGATGGCATCAACGAGGTCGTCCAAAGCTTTGTCGATGCGACCGTGCGCGCCGACGAAGCCGGGTTTGACGTCGTAGAGCTTCATTTTGGACATGGCTACCTGGTTGCGAGCTTCTTGTCACCCAACTCGAATCATCGGAAGGACGAGTGGGGCGGCGACCTTGCAGGGCGCATGCGACTGGCGCTTGAGATCGCGCGCAGGGTCCGCGCGGCCTGGCCGGCGGGCAAGCCGCTCTTTTGCCGCCTGTCGGCGGTGGATGGAAGCGTCGACGGCTGGAGTCTCGAGGATTCGATCGCGCTCTCTCGCGAATTGGCAGCTTGCGGTGTCGACGTCATCGACTGCTCATCGGGCGGACTGACAGAAGAGACCCGCGCGCTTCCAGTTCCGCGAGGCCTGGGTTTCCAGGTGCCGTTTTCCGAGCGAATTCGCAACGAAGCAAGGATCAGGACCCAGGCGGTCGGGATGATCGTCGACGCGAACCAGGCTGAGGCTGTACTAGCGGAGGGCAAGGCCGACCTGATCGCGCTTGGGCGCGAAGCCTTGTTCGATCCCTATTGGACACATCACGCCGCACTCAGCCTGGGCGTGGATCCAGGTTATGAGCGCTGGCCGGCAAGGCATGGCGTCTGGCTCGCCAAGCGAGCACCGGGCTTGGCACGTGCCCGTGCCCAGGCTGCTGACACCCTCATTTCTCCTCTCAATTAGACCAAGAAGTCACATGATGAATGTACGCATGGGATTGATTCGCAAGAAGGCGGACTGGACGTTCGACGAGTTCAACGCCTATTGGAAGGACAAGCACGGTGCACTGGCCGCGCGTGCGCCAAATTTACGTGGGTATTGGCAGAACCCGGTTGTCGATCGAGTGCAACGAGGGATCGACTTTGAACGCGGGGCCTGGGACTTCGACGGCTTCTCGCAACTCTGGTTCGACGATGCGGACAGGGCCAACCACGCCTTCACCGCCAGCGGCATGGCGGCGGAACTCATCGCAGACGAAAAGCGCTTTCTCGGCGAACTCCACATCGTCACGGCTGAACAGTCTGTCGTGATTCCCCTGCCCGGCGAGGAGGATCGCGCCAAGCTGCTGAAGCGCATGTCCGTCATCAAGCGGCTGCCGACATTGAGCGAAGACGACTTCCGGCGTGAATGGAAGATCCATGGCGATCTGGTGCGAAAGATGCCAGGCGTGAGCGGCTACCGGCAGAACGTCGTAGTAGTTCGTGAGCGCGAGAAGGGCAAGCCTTGTGACTACGAGACGCTGCCCATCGATGGCATCGTCGAACTGTGGTTCAAGGACGAGCAGACTCTGCAGGATGCTTTCGCCTCCGAAGCCGGTCGAACCACCATGGCGCACGCGAAGACATTTTTGGGCGAGATCACTTCCTTCCTGGTCGAAGAGCGCCGGGTCGTTTGAAGTCAGGGAGACAAGAATGATGAAGCGAATGACCCTGCTGGCGAGGAAGGAAGGCCTGTCGACCGCCGACTTCAGGAACTACTGGGCAGGTCCCCATGCCGCATTGGCGCTGGGCATGGACGGGATCTCGAAGTACACGCACAACCGGGTGGACAAGGTGTTGTGGGCTAGCGGAGGCAAGCCAGTCTTCGACGTGGACGGCATCGTTGAATTGTTCTTCTCGGATGCAGAAGCAATGCGGCAGGCACAGGCCTGTGCTGTTGGCACGAAGTTCATACCCGCCGATGAACCAAACTTCCTGAAGGGATGGTCACTCTGCGTGGTTGAGACCGACGGCGAAGAGCCCTGCGAAGGAGGAGTCAAAGTGATCGTTCCCTTCCACGCGTCAGCACAGGCGCGTGAAGGGCTGTGGGATGGTCTCTGCCGCGTCGGCGCAGAAATGCGGGCCAAGGTAGCGCTCAACTGGACGGTCTCGACCGCCGGACGCGAGCGGTTGTGGACAGAGCCGAATCCTCCCTCCGGCTTCATGTGCATCTGGCTCGAGAGTGTTGCCAAGGCTCATGCGTCGTTCGAACCCTCGTCTGAATTGCTTCGGTTCATCGAGACCCACGTGAGTGAAGCCGCCGCCTATCTCATTGACGAGCTTCGGATCCGCTGACCATGGGACGACGATCCGTCAGTTCTGAAGCTTGCAAATGTTGAAGGATGAAATGGCACTCGTCGCTGGCTCAACCGGTGGTATCGGTGGATTGGGCTCCATTGCGGACCTACGGGTCTTGCACCCCTCGGCCAAGAGTGACTTGGGGGTCGATGACGGCTACGCCAACTTCGGCTCGGGCAGCACCTCCGTCAAGGCGAAGTCGACGAGCCGAAGCCAAGTCTCTTCCAGCCCCATGATGTTGTGGTGGTCGGACTCTGGAATGGTTTCCACGTGCACCGGCGTCGGCCATGCGTCGATGAGTGCCTGGGAGCGCTCGGGCAGCACCACATCGTCACGTTCGGCCAGCAGCACCTGCGTCTTGGCCGCGACCTCCTTGCAGTGCGCCAGCGAATTGAACTGGTGCCGCAGCAAAAGCGACAGCGGCACTAGCGGGAAGCGCCTCTTGGCCACCTTCAGCATCGAGTCGTAGGGCGTGATCAGTTGCAGGCTGGCGAAGTTCTGCCGCGCCACCAGCTGGATCGCCACGCCCGTCCCCAGGCTGCGGCCGACGACATGCAGTCGCGCGTGCGGAAGGGCGCGGCGCAGGTGATTGGCGAAGCTGCACGCGTCCTCGACCGATGCGATCTCGGAGGGGTGTCCCTCGGAGTCGGCCACCCCGCGATAGTTGACCGCCGCGAAGCCGAAGCCTTCGGGCAGCCAGTGCAAGGCCTTCGCAGTCGCGCGCACGTCCTCGCCCCTGCCGGCGAAGTAGATGAACAGGTCCTTCAAGGCGCCCTCGCCGTGCGGGTGATAGATGTAGCCGCGCACCATCCCGCCCGGCACGATGTGGGAGTAGGTGGAGAAGTCCTCGGACAAATGGACGACCGGCAGCTTGCCCGCGTCGAAAAGAATGTGCCCCTGGCGTACTGCCAGGAGGGCCCAGTAGGCCGCGAGGCTTCCGATGGCGGCTGCGGAAGCCGATAGGGCAAAGCGGGAAAGTCTTGTCGAGGATGCCAAGGCGCGCTCCGGGAAAAGGGCGAGTTTGGCTCAAATCGCCCGCCACGAATCCAGGCAGTGCCTGGCCAGCGCCGTGACCCACAGCGGGCAGTCCGGGGCAAAGGCCAGGCCGAATCGGGGGCTGACGAGAAAATCCGCCTTCTCGAACGTCGAGGGATCGTGCTCTCGGAGGTATGCGCAAAGCGCATCGAATGGAATGTCGATCCCGCCCAGCGTCAATATCGGCGCTCGCATCGTGACCTCTTCCAGCCGGCCGCAGTCCTGGAAGCGGTACACGACGTCTTCGTAGTCGAGTTCATTTAGGCCCACGCCGTTTCGGCAGCTTCTTGCGGGCGTGCCCCGCGCGGTCAGGATGTCCTGCCTCGAAGCCGAGAACGGCGTTTCATCGACGCTGACGAAGGGATCGAGCCTCATCTTGGCGCTACAGCCATCGCTGCACGGCCTCTGCTGTGTCGGTGGGCCGGGTGTTGAAGCAGATACTTGCCTTCGGGGCGTGCTGGTGCACCACGTTCAGCAGCTTCTCGAACAAGAGGAAGTAGGTGGGCATGGTGCGCAGGCCGGCGCCGATCACGACGCAGTCGAAGGGCTCGCCCGAGAGTGCTCGCGTGACCAACGCTTCTGCCGTGGCGCCCAGATCCGTCAGGCAGAGGTGGGCGTCGTAGCCCAGGGCGTTCAGCATGGCCTGATCGGCCTGCAGACCCGCAAGCACCTTCTGCGCATTCATGTCCGGCATCGGACTGAAATCGACCAGGCTCGGTTCCAGGCCGATCACCAACACGCGCTTCCTTGCCGTCATGGGCTTCTCCAATGATGAGGATGCGCAGTTTGCGCGCGGCGACCGGCCTTGTCCTGCGCGCGGCAATGGCGCAACATTTGCTTTCCGATTGCGGGTTTCCCCGGACCGCCCATACGCTGCGCCACATATCGCCTATGGTTTCGAAGATATGCGCGGCGGGGCGCAAGGCACTAACTTCCATGGTGGCCCGAATCCGGACACCACGAACACTTGGCCCACGAGCATGAGCACCAGCAGCAGCACCCAACCGATCCGCTTTTTCCACCAGGGCCGTGTGGTCGACGTCATTGGCGTCCATCCCACCCGCACCGTGCTCGACTGGCTGCGCGACGATGCGCATTGCACCGGCACCAAGGAAGGCTGCAACGAAGGCGATTGCGGCGCCTGCACGGTGGTGATCGGCGAGCTGGCGGCCCCCGGCACGGCCGGCGCCGTCGACGGCCTGAGCCTGCAGACGGTGAACGCCTGCATCCAGTTCCTGCCCACGCTGAACGGCAAGGCCCTGTTCACCGTGGAAGACCTCAAGCGCCAGTGCGGCCCGGCCACCCGCAACGGGCAGCACGGCAAGCACGCGGTGACACCGCTGCATCCGGTGCAGCAGGCCATGGTCGACTGCCACGGCTCGCAGTGCGGCTTCTGCACCCCCGGCTTCGTGATGTCGCTGTGGTCCACCTACGAGCACCACCAGGCGTGCGGCACCCAGCCGACACGTCAGCAACTGGCCGACGAGCTCTCTGGAAACCTGTGCCGCTGCACCGGCTACCGGCCCATCCTGGACGCCGGCCAGCGCATGTTCGACCTGCCTGCGGTGCGGCTGGTCACCAAACCGGTGGTGCAGGCGCTGCAAGGCCTGCAAGAGCAGGGCGCCTTCGAATACACCGCCCCGTTGGGCGTGCGCACCGACCACTTCCACGCGCCGAAGACGCTGGCCCAGTTGGCCGCGCTGCGCGTCGCCAAGCCGCAGGCCCAGCTGTTGGCCGGTTCCACCGATGTCGGCCTGTGGGTCAACAAGCAGTTCCGCGACCTGGGCGACATCATCTACGTGGGCGACGTCGGCGAGCTGAAGGTCGTCGAGGAGCGCCTGGGCGAGCTCTACATCGGCGCCGGCGCCTCGCTGGAAGCGGCCTGGGCCGCGCTGGCCCAGCGCTTCGAGGGCCTGACCGACGTCTGGCTGCGCTTTGCCTCGCCACCCATCCGCAATGCCGGCACCATGGGCGGCAACGTGGCCAACGGTTCGCCCATCGGCGACTCGGCGCCGGTGCTGCTGGCGCTGGACGCGCAGATCGAGCTGCGCCAGGGCGAGCGGGTGCGCCGCATGCCGCTCTCCGAGTTCTACCTGGACTACATGAAGAACCAGCTGGAGCCGGGCGAATTCGTGCAAGCCGTGTCGGTGCCGCTGGCGGTGGCCTCGCGCCGGGTGCGCGCCTACAAGATCAGCAAGCGCTTCGACTGCGACATCTCGGCCTTGTGCGGCGCTTTCTCGCTCGAAGTGGATGCCAACGACCGGGTGAAGGAAGTGCGCCTGGCTTTCGGTGGCATGGCCGCGATCGTCAAGCGCGCCGCCCGGGCCGAGGCCGCCCTGGTCGGCCAGCCCTGGACCCAGGCCAGTGTCGACGCAGCCCGCCAAGCCCTGGCCGAGGATTTCGCACCCCTGACCGACATGCGCGCCTCGGCCAGCTATCGGCTGCAGGTGGCGCAGAATCTGATCACGCGCCTGTGGCTGGAAACCCGCGCCCAGGACGCCTTGCCGCAAGAGGCGACCAGCGTGTGGAGCGTGATGCCGCACGTTATCGCTGCCGCTGGCGCAGCCGAAGGAGCCTGAGATGAACAAGCCCATTGATCCCCGCCTGCTCCAGAACGCGGAAGCCTTCGCGGACTACCTGACCAACACTGCGTCCCGCATCGACCAAGGCGCCGAAGCCAAGGCGCACGAGCAGGGCGCCCGCGTCGGCATCAGCCGGCCGCACGAATCGGCGCAGCTTCATGTGTCGGGCGAAGCCACCTACATCGACGACATCCCCGAACTCACCGGCACCCTGCATTGCGCGCTGGGCCTCTCGCCGGTGGCCAACGGGCGCCTGACCGGCATGTCGCTCGATGTCATCCGCGCCATGCCCGGCGTGGTGGAGGTGTTCACCGCCGCCGACATCCCCGGCAGCAACGACTGCGGCTCCATCGTTCACGACGACCCGATCCTGTGCGACGGCGAGATCCGCTACCTGGGCCAGCCGGTGTTCGCCGTGGTGGCGCAATCGCGCGATGCGGCACGCCGCGCCGCAGCCCGCGCCGAGGAGGCCCTGACCATCGACGCGGCGCCGCCGGTGCTGACGCCCCAGCAGGCGCACGAAAAGGGCCAGTATGTGCTGCCGCCGATGCACCTGTCGCGCGCCACGAACGAGGGCGGCGCCAAGGCCGCCATCGCCAAGGCACCGCATCGCCTGAAGACCAGCTTCGACGTCGGCGGCCAGGAGCAGTTCTACCTGGAAGGCCAGATCAGCTACGCCATCCCGAAGGAGGGCGGGGCGATGCATGTGTACTGCTCGACGCAGCACCCCAGCGAGATGCAGCACCTGGTGGCCCACGCGCTGCACCTGCATGCCAACGAGGTGCAGGTCGAGTGCCGGCGCATGGGCGGCGGCTTCGGCGGCAAGGAGTCGCAGTCGGGCCTGTTCGCCTGCGTGGCGGCGGTGGCCGCACATAAGCTGCAGCGTCCTGTGAAGCTGCGGCTGGACCGCGATGACGACTTCATGATCACCGGCCGGCGCCACTGCTTCTGGTATGAATACGAGGTCGGCTACGACGACGAGGGCCGAATCCTCGGCGCGGAGATCACCATGGTCTCGCGCGCCGGCCACTCGGCTGACCTGTCGGGCCCGGTGATGACCCGCGCCATGTGCCACTTCGACAATGCCTACTGGTTGCCCGACGTGGACATGCACGGCTATTCGGGCAAGACCAACACCCAGAGCAACACCGCCTTCCGCGGCTTCGGCGGCCCGCAGGGCGCCATCGCGATCGAGAACATCCTGGATTCGGTCGCCCGCGACCTGGGCCGAGATCCGCTGGACGTGCGCCGCGTCAACTTCTACGGCAAGACCGAGAACAACGTGACGCCCTACCGCCAGGTGGTGAGCGACAACGTCATCCACGAACTGGTCGAGCAGCTGGAGGCCAGCAGCGACTACCGCGCACGGCGCGAAGCCATCACGCAGTTCAACGCGACGAGCCCGGTGCTCAAGCGCGGGCTGGCGCTGGCGCCGCTGAAGTTCGGCATCTCCTTCAACGTCAAGCACTTCAACCAGGCCGGCGCGCTGGTGCATGTGTACACCGACGGCTCGATCCTGGTGAACCACGGCGGCACCGAGATGGGCCAGGGCCTGAACACCAAGGTGGCACAGGTGGTGGCGCACGAACTGGGCGTGCGATTCGAGTGCGTGCGCGCCACCGCCACCGACACCACGAAGGTCGCCAACACCTCGGCCACCGCGGCATCGACCGGCGCCGACCTGAACGGCAAGGCCGCGCAGGACGCGGCGCGCCAGATCCGCGAGCGCCTGGCCGCCTGCGCCGCCGCGCGCCACGGCGGCAAGGCGCAGGACGTGCGCTTCGCCAACGACAAGGTCGAGGTCAACGGCCGCACGCTGGACTTCGGCACCGTGGTGGGCGAGGCCTACATGGACCGGGTGCAGCTCTGGTCCGACGGCTTCTACGCCACGCCTGGCCTGAGCTGGGACCGCGACACCATGACCGGTCGCCCCTTCTACTACTACGCCTACGGCGCTGCCGTCAGCGAGGTGGTGGTGGACACGCTCACCGGCGAATGGAAGCTGCTGCGCGCCGACATCCTTCACGACGCCGGCCGCTCGCTGAACCCGGCCGTGGACATCGGCCAGGTCGAGGGCGCCTTCATCCAGGGCATGGGCTGGCTCACCACCGAGGAGCTGGTCTGGCACCCGAAGACGGGCCTTCTGACCACGCACGCGCCCAGCACCTACAAGATCCCGACGGCCAACGACTGCCCTCCGGTCTTCAACGTGCAACTCTTCGAGGGCGACAACTTCGAGGACTCGATCCACCGCAGCAAGGCGGTGGGCGAGCCGCCGCTCCTGCTGCCTTTCTCGGTGTTCTATGCCATTCGCGACGCGGTGTCGGCGGCCGGCGAACACCGGGCTGACCCTCCGCTGCGCGCACCCGCTACCAGCGAGGCCATCCTGAACGCCATCACCGCGGTGCGGTCGGCCCCGGGCTGACCCACAAGAAGCCGCGAAGGCGCTTCGCGGTATTCCGATTTCTCTATTGATTTGCGCGCTGTATAACTGTCCGCGTATGAACATCCTGCGCGGGCCGCTATGAGAGAACAAGCGCTTTTCGACAAGATCGACCTCCACCTCATACGAGTACTGCACACCGTGTTGACCGATCGCAGCGTCTCACGTGCCGCCATCCGGCTGGGCATGTACCAACCAGCCGTCTCGGCAGCGCTCAAGCGCCTGCGCGACCTGGCGGGCGACCCGCTGCTGGTGCGCTCGGGGGCCGGCATGGTGCCCACCGATGCGGGGCTGCGCATGATCGAGCCGAGCGCCGCCATCCTGCGCGCCGCCGAGATGCTGTTTTCCGATGCGCGCGGCTTCGATCCGCAGACCGCCGACGGCACCTTCCGCATCGCCGCCAGCGACTATCTGGACCCGATGTTCCTGCCGCTCCTGGTGGCGCAGATCAAGGCGCAGGCGCCGCTGTCGCGCATCGAGATCCATCCGCTCACGTCCGACTCGGACTACCACGCGCACCTGTCGCTGGGGCAGGTGGACGTGGTGGTCGGCAACTGGCTCAAGCCCCCGGGCGACCTGCACATGGCGCGCCTGTTCGACGACGACCTGGTCTCGCTGGTCAACCAGGACCACCCGGCCACGCGCCGCGGCTGGGATGCCGACACCTGGCTGGCGGTGGACCATGTCGCGCCGACCCCGCTGCACCCCGGCGCGCGCGGCATCGTCGACCAGATGCTCGACGACCTGGGCCTGCGCCGCAACGTGGCGGCGCGCTGCGCGCACTTCAGCCTGATCCCGGACATGGTGGCGTCCAGCCTCCTGGTGCTGACGACAGGGCGCCAGTACTGCGAGCGTTTCACCGGGCGGCTGCCGGTGAAGATCCTCGAGTGCCCGGTCCAATTGCCGCGTCTCGTGTACTACCAGCTGTGGCACGAGCGCACCCATTCATCGGCCTCGGCGCGCTGGCTGCGCGAGCGCATCAAGTCGGTGGCCGCCTCGTTGCGGCCGGCGGCGGCCGGCGAGAGTTAGTTTTTCTTATCCCACCCTAAAAGAGCGACGGAGACAAGCAAATGGACAGGACCGAAAAGGTGCTGCCGGCCCAAGGGCAGGTCAGCAGCCATCCCACGAACTGGTTGGAGAAGGTGTTCAAGCTCAGCGAGCACAACACCACCGTGCGCACGGAGGTGGTGGCGGGCATCACCACCTTCCTGACGATGGCCTACATCATCTTCGTGAACCCGAGCATCCTGGGCGCCGCCGGCATGCCCAAGGAGGCGGTGTTCGTCGCCACCTGCCTGATCGCGGCGCTGGGCACCGGCATCATGGCGCTGTACGCCAACTACCCGATCGCGCTGGCGCCGGGCATGGGGCTCAACGCCTACTTCGCCTTCGTTGTGGTCGGTGCCATGGGCTTTTCCTGGCAGACCGCGCTGGGCGCGGTCTTCGTCTCGGGCTGCCTGTTCCTCCTGGTCACCGTCACCGGCCTGCGAGAACTCATCGTCAACGGCATACCGCATTCGATGCGCATCGCGATCACGGTGGGCATCGGCCTGTTCCTGGCGCTGATCGCGCTCAAGAGCGCGGGCGTGGTGGCGGCCTCGCCGGCCACCTTCGTGACACTGGGCAACCTGCATACGGCGCCGGTGGTGCTGTCGGCCCTCGGCTTCCTGATGATCGTGGCGCTGGACCGGCTGAAGGTGCCGGGCGCCATCCTGATCGGCATCCTGGTGGTGACGGTGCTGTCCTTCTTCTTCGGCGGCAACAAATTTGCCGGCGTGGTGTCGGCACCGCCCTCGATCGCGCCCACCTTCATGCAACTGGACATCATGGGTGCGCTCAAGGGCGGCATCCTGAACGTGATCCTGGTGTTCTTCCTGGTCGAGCTGTTCGACGCTACCGGCACCCTGATGGGCGTTGCCAAGCGCGCAGGCCTCTTGACCGAAGGCAAGATGCACCGGCTCAACAAGGCGCTGCTGGCCGACAGCGGCGCGATCTTCGCCGGCTCGCTGCTCGGCACCTCCAGCACGACTGCCTACGTCGAAAGCGCCGCCGGCGTGCAGGCGGGCGGACGCACCGGCCTGACGGCGTTGACCGTGGCGGCGCTGTTCCTGGCCTGCCTGGTGATCTCGCCGCTGGCCGGCTCGGTGCCGGCCTACGCGACGGCGCCGGCGTTGCTCTACGTGGCCTGCCTGATGCTGCGCGAGCTGACAGAACTGGACTGGGACGAAGCCACCGAGGTGGTGCCGGCGGTGCTCACCGCGCTGGTGATGCCCTTCACCTATTCGATCGCCAATGGCCTGGCCATCGGCTTCATCAGCTACGCCGCGATCAAGCTGTGCACGGGGCGGGCACGGGACGTGCATGCGATGGTCTGGATAATCGCAGGCGTATTCCTGTTCAAGTTCATCTACATCGGCGGTTGAGCGCTTCGCGGCTGCTTGACTGGAGAACCCGCCCATGACAACCCCAAGACTGCAGCTATCGAACATCACCAAGCGCTACCCCTCGGTGGTGGCCAACAGCGATGTCTCGCTGGTCGTCCAGCCCGGCGAGACCCACGCCGTGCTGGGCGAGAACGGCGCCGGCAAGTCGACCCTGATGAAAATCATCTACGGCTCGGTCAAGCCGGACGAGGGCGCGGTGCATTTCAACGGCCAGCAGGTCGTCATCCGCAACCCGCAGGAGGCGAGGGCGCTGGGCATCAGCATGGTGTTCCAGCACTTCAGCCTGTTCGACACCTTGACGGTGGCCGAGAACGTGTGGCTGGGCCTGGACAAGAGCCTGGCCCTGGCGGAGGTGACGCGACGCATCACCGGCAAGGCGGCCGAGTACGGGCTGGACATCGAGCCTTCGCGCCCGGTGCATACGCTGTCGGTGGGCGAGATGCAGCGGGTGGAGATCATCCGCGCGCTGCTGACGGACCCGAAGCTACTGATCCTCGACGAGCCGACCTCGGTGCTGACGCCGCAGGCCGTGCACAAGCTCTTCGTCGTGCTCAAGCAGCTGGCCTCGGAAGGCTGCAGCATCCTCTACATCAGCCACAAGCTGCACGAGATCCGCGAACTGTGCAGCGCCTGCACGGTGCTGCGCGGCGGCAAGGTCACGGGGGTGTGCAACCCGCAGAACGAAAGCAACGAATCGCTCTCGCGACTGATGATCGGCGCCGAGCCGCCGCCGTTGGAACACCGGGCCCTGCATGCCGGAGCGGTGGCGCTGCGGGTGAAGGAATTGAGCCTGCCGCGCGAGGACCAGTTCGGCGTCGATCTCGACCGGATTTCGCTGGACGTGCGCGCCGGCGAGGTGGTGGGCATTGCCGGCGTCTCCGGCAACGGCCAGAAGGAGTTGCTCTACGCGCTCTCCGGCGAGGACACGCGCGCCGCGCCGGGGATGATCGAGGTGCTGGGCAAGGCGGCCGGCCGCATGGCGCCGCGCCAGCGCCGCGCCCTCGGCCTGCATTTCGTGCCGGAAGAGCGGCTCGGGCGTGGCGCGGTGCCCACGCTGGGCCTGGCACACAACCTCCTGCTGACGCGCAGCGAGTCGGTGGGCGGGGGCGGCTGGATCCGCAACGGCGCGCTGGACAAGCAGGCCGCCTCCATCATCAAGCGCTTCCAGGTGAAGGCCGGCGGCCCCTGGGCGGCGGCGCGTTCGCTGTCGGGCGGCAACCTGCAGAAGTTCATCGTGGGCCGCGAGATCGATGCCGCGCCCAAGGTCTTCATCGTCTCGCAACCGACCTGGGGCGTGGACGTGGGGGCCGCTGCGCTGATCCGCGGCGAGATCCTGGCCATGCGCGATGCCGGCTGCGCCGTGCTGGTGGTGAGCGAGGAGCTGGACGAACTCTTCGAGATCAGCGATCGCCTCTACGTGATCGCCAAGGGCCATATGTCGCCGCCGATCGACCGCGCCGCCGCCACGGTGGCGCAGATCGGCGAGTGGATGAGCGGCCTGTGGGACAAGAGCGGCGCCGCCGCCAAGGAGGTGGCCCATGCTTAAGTTGGAACCGCGCCCGCAGCTCTCGCGCTTCTGGAGCTACGGCTCGCCCATCCTGGCGCTGGCCGTCACGGTGCTGATCGGCATGGTGCTGTTCGCCGCCCTCGGCAAGGACCCGGTCAAGGGCCTGCTGGTGTTCTTCTACGAGCCCGTGAAGAGCGGCTATGCCATCGGCGAACTGATGGTGAAGGCGACGCCGCTTCTCATCATCGCGCTCGGCCTGGCGGTGTGCTTCCGCTCCAACGTGTGGAACATCGGCGCCGAAGGGCAGTTCGTGTTCGGCGCCATTGCCGCCGGCGGCGTGGCCCTCTTGGCCGACAAGACGACCGGCGGCTGGATCGTCGCGGCCATCCTCATCGCCGGCGTGCTGGGCGGCATGGTCTGGGCCGGCATCGTCGCGCTGCTGCGCGACCGCTTCAACGCCAGCGAGATCCTGGTGAGCCTGATGCTGGTCTACGTCGCGACGCTGCTGCTGGGCTACATGGTCTACGGGCCCTGGAAGGACCCGGCCGGCTACAACTTCCCGCAGACCAAGACCTTCGAGGCGGTGACGCAGATCCCGCGCATGATCAAGGGCTCGCGCGTGAGCATCGGCCTCATCATCGCGCTGATCGGGGCCGGGGCACTGTGGGTGTTCCTGTTCCGCACCCGGGCAGGCTTTGCGCAGCAGGTGGGCGGCCTGGCGCCGGCTGCCGCGCGCTATGCGGGCTTCTCGGCGCGGCGCGCCGTCTGGATCGCGCTGCTCACCTCGGGTGGCGCGGCGGGCCTCGCCGGCGCGCTGGAAGTGGCCGGCCCCATCGGCCAGCTCAACCCCTATGTGCCGGCCGGCTACGGCTTCGCCGCCATCATCGTGGCCTTCGTCGGGCGATTGCATCCGGTGGGCATGATCTTCTCGGCCCTGCTGATGAGCATGTTCTACATCGGCGGCGAGCTGGCGCAGTCGCGCCTGGGCCTGCCCAAATCGCTGACCGGCGTGTTCCAGGGCCTGCTCTTGTTCACCTTGCTGGCCTGCGACACGCTGATCGCCTATCGCATCAAGCGCAAGGCGGCTGCCAAGCCGGTGTCGGGCGCCATGAGCACTTCCTCGCTGCAAGCCAGCACGCCGATCACCGCGCCGCAACCTGTTCGCGCCACCGAGGGAGCCGTGTGACATGGAATCCTACGCACTGCTCCTGGGCTCGACCCTCTCCGCCGGCACGGTGCTGGCCATTGCCGCCCTGGGCCTGCTCGTCAACGAGAAGGCCGGCATCGTCAACCTGGGCGCCGAAGGCATCATGCTGTGCGCCGCCATCGCCGGTTTTGCCACCGTGGCGACCACGCACAACCCCTGGCTGGGCTTTGTGGCCGGCATGGCCGCCGGCGCGCTGCTGGCGGGCTTCTTCGGCGTGCTGGTGATCTGGCTCAACACCAACCAGTACGCGACCGGCCTGGCGCTGAGCCTGTTCGGCGCGGGCTTCTCGGCCTTTGCCGGCATCCGCTTCGTGCAGGCCAAGCTGCCGGAAAGCACCTCCTACGCCATTCCCGTGCTTGGCGACATTCCGCTCATCGGCCCGGCGCTGTTCCGGCACCACCCGATGGTGTATTTCGCCGTGTTCCTGACCGTGGCGCTGATCTGGTTCCTCTACCGCACCCGCTCCGGCCTGGTGCTGCGCTCGGTCGGCGAATCGCCCGAGTCGGCGCATGCGCTGGGCTACCCGGTGCGGCGCATCCGCTTCCTGGCGGTGGTGGCCGGCGGCGCGCTGTGCGGGCTGGCGGGGGCCTACCTGTCGACCGTCTACACGCCGCTGTGGGTGGAAGGCATGGTGGCCGGCCGCGGCTGGATCGCGCTGGCGCTCACCACCTTCGCCACCTGGCGGCCGGTGCGGGTGCTGCTGGGGGCCTATCTGTTCGGCGGCGTCTCGATGCTGGGCTTTCACCTGCAGAGCACCGGCGTCGACGTGCCCAGCCAGTTCCTCTCGATGCTGCAGTACGTCGCGCCCATCGTGGTGCTGGCCATCATCTCGCGCAACCCGGCCTTCATTCGGGTGAACATGCCGGCTTCGATCGGAAAACCTTTCTACCCAGGCTCATAATCCGCGCTGCAATTTGTTTCGTGTTTGCCAACCTGTCCTTTTGAGGATTCGACAATGACTGACCTGATGAACAAGCGTTCCCTGCTCAAGCTGGCTGCCGTCTCGGCGGCGGCTGCGGCCCTGGTGGCCTGCGGCAAGAAGGAAGAAGCGCCCGCGCCTGCAGCCACGCCCGCCGCACCCGCGCCCACCGCCGCTGCGCCGGCGCCGGCCGCCGGCCCGCTGAACATCGCGTTTGCCTATATCGGTCCGGTGGGCGACGGTGGCTGGACCTTCGCGCACGACAACGGCCGCAAGGCGCTCGAGAAGGAATTCGGCGACAAGATCAAGACCACCTTCGTCGAAGGCGTGCCCGAAGCCGCGGATGCCGAACGCGTCTTCCGCGACATGGCAAGCCAAGGCAACAAGCTGATCTTCGGCACCACCTTCGGCTACATGGAGCCGATGCTCAAGGTCGCTGTCGACCACAAGGACGTGAAGTTCGAGCATGCCACCGGCTACAAGACGGCCGAGAACATGCGCACCTACGACAGCCGCACCTATGAAGGCGCCTACATGGCCGGCATCATCGCCGGCGCCATGACCAAGAGCAACACGCTGGGCGTGGTCGGCTCGATCCCGATCCCCGAGGTGCTGCGCAACATCAACAGCTTCACCATGGGCGCGCAGTCGGTCAACCCGAAGGTCACGACCAAGGTGGTGTGGGTCAACGAATGGTTCAGCCCGCCCAAGGAAACCGAGGCCGCCACTGCCCTGATCAACAGCGGCGCCGACGTGCTGTTCCAGAACACCGATTCGCCCGCCGTGCTCAAGACCGCGCAAGAGAAGGGCAAGCGCGCCTTCGGCTGGGATTCGGACATGACGGCCTACGGCCCGAAGGCTCACCTGGCTTCGGCCACCATCAACTGGGGCCCGTACTACATCAAGGCCACCCAGGACGCGCTGGACGGCAAGTGGACGACCGGCCAGAGTTGGTGGGGCGTGAAGGAAGGCGCCATCGACATCGTCTCGATCGCCGACGACGTGCCCGCCGAGATCAAGGCCAAGGTCGAGGAAGTCAAGAAGGGCCTGAAGGACGGCACCTTCGCCATCTGGAAGGGCCCGATCGTCGGCCAGGACGGCAAGGAGCTGGTGGCGGGCGGCGCGGTGGCCGACGACAAGTTCCTCTCGGGCGTCAACTTCTATGTGAAGGGCGTCGAGGGCAAGGTGCCTGGCGGCGACAAGAAGTAAATCAAGTACGCTTCTTGCACCGAACCAAGGGTTGCCGCTTCGGCAGCCCTTTTTTCATTAGAACGACCCCATGATCGAGAAGCAGATTTGGCATCCGGTGGCGCTGGCGGACGAACTCGCCGACGCACCGGTGCCCGCGCGCCTGCTGGGCGAAAACCTGGTGCTGTGGCGCGACGAAGGCGGCGTCGCGCGCGCCTGGTCTGACCGCTGCCCGCACCGTGGCGCGCAGTTGTCGCTGGGCCGTGTCGTGCCTTGCGAAGAAGGCGGCAAGCGCCTTGAATGCCCTTATCACGGCTGGCGCTTCGACGCCGCCGGCCAGTGCATGCAGGTGCCGGCGCTGCCGGGCTTCAAGCCGCCGGCCACGCACCGTGCCCACACTTTCGCGGCGCGCGAAGCCTTCGGCCTCGTCTGGGTTCGGTTGGACGGCGAGGACGCGGGCGAACTGCCAACCTTCGAGGCGGAAGCCGACGCGCGCCTGCGCAAGCTCAACTGCGGCCCCTACGAGGTGCAGACCAGCGCGCCGCGCCTGGTAGAGAACTTCCTGGACATGTCGCACTTCGGCTTCGTGCACGAGGGCCGGCTGGGCGCGCGCGAGATGACGGCGATCGACGACTACCAGGTCGTCGCCACGCCCACCGGCCTGCTTGCCACTGGTTGCAAGGCCTGGCAGCCGCAGGCCAGCATCAACTCCACCCGGCCGGCACATGTGGAATACAGCTACGAAGTCACCGCCCCCTATGCAGCGGTGCTGGTGAAGATCCCGGAAGAGGAAAGCGTGGGCGCGCAGGGCTACCGCGAAGCCATTGCCCTGTACATCTGCCCGCTCGATGCCGAGCGCTGCCGCGTGTGGTTCCGGCTGGCGACGGCGGACTGGGCGCGTGGTGATGAAGAGTTGCGCGCCTTCCAGGACACCATCTTCCTGCAGGACAAGCCGGTGCTCGAATCGCAGCGCCCCAGAAGCCTGCCGCTGGACTTGCGGGCCGAATTGCACACCGCGGCCGACAAGGCCTCATCCTTTTATCGCCGATACCTCAAGGGGCTCGGCATCACCGTTGGAGTCTGCTGATGACCGCCATTCCGAATGTTCCAGCCGAACGCCTGCCCGAGCTGCTGCGCGCCATCCCCAAGGCCGAGCTGCACATGCACATCGAGGGCTCGCTGGAGCCCGAGCTGATCTTCGCGCTGGCCCAGCGCAACGGCGTGAGCATCCCCTACGCGAGCGTCGAGGAACTGCGCAAGGCCTATGCCTTCACCAACCTGCAGAGCTTCCTGGACATCTACTACGCCGGCGCCAGCGTCTTGCTCAAGGAGCAGGACTTCTACGACATGGCCTGGGCCTACCTGGAGCGCGCCGCCGCCGACAACGTGGTCCACACCGAGATGTTCTTCGACCCGCAGACGCACACGGCCCGCGGCGTGCCGGTGAAGACGGTGATCGACGGCCTGCATCGCGCCTGCGTCGATGCCAGCCCGAAGCTGGGCGTGAGCGCTTCGCTGATCCTGTGCTTCCTGCGCCATCTCAGCGAGGAGGAGGCCTTTGCCACCCTGGAAAAGGCGCTGCCCTATCGCGACAAGTTCATCGGCGTCGGCCTCGACTCCAGCGAAGTGGGCCACCCGCCCGAGAAGTTCGCCCGCGTCTTCGCGCGCTGCCGCGAACTGGGCCTGCACTTGGTCGCCCATGCGGGCGAGGAGGGGCCGCCGGCCTATGTCTGGAACGCGCTCGACGTGCTGAAGGTGGAGCGCATCGACCACGGCGTGCAGTCCGCCAAGGACCCGGCGCTGATGCAGCGCCTGGCCAAGGAGCGCATCCCGCTCACCGTTTGCCCGCTGTCCAACCTCAAGCTGTGCGTGTTCCCCGATCTGGCGCAGCACAATATCAAGTCGTTGCTCGACGCCGGCCTGGTCGCCACCATCAACTCGGACGACCCGGCCTACTTCGGCGGCTACATGAACGAGAACTGGCTGCAGACCTTCGCCGCCACCGGCCTGACGGCTGCACATGCCTGGCAGCTGGCGGCCAACAGCTTCGAGGCCAGCTTCATCGATGCGGCGGCCAGGAAGGGCTACATGGAACGCCTGGGCACGGCCTTCGAAGCCTTCGCCTGAGGGCCGGCGCACCCTTTGCAGGGCCGGCTTGCGAGGTCCATACTTCGCACCAAAGCCGGATGCCGCGAAGCCGCTTCGTCCTCGCTGTTGTCGCCCTTGTACTCGCCCTCGCACCCTGGCTTGCGGCGCCGGTCCTCGGCGCGCACCCCGAGCAGGGCTCCGCGGCGCCAGCGCAGCCGCCGCTCATCACCCCCGACTGGCAAGGCCTGAAGCGCGACACCTGGTATTTCGTCGGCTACCAGGCCGTGGCCGTCGCCGTGCTGCATGCGCTGCCGGAAGAAGAGACCAACTTCGACCGCAGCAATGTGGACTTCGGCAAGTGGAAAGAGAACGTCAGCAACCCGGTCTGGGATGATGACGACGCTTTCGTCAACTACGTGCTGCATCCCTACTGGGGCGCGGCCTACTACATCCGCGGCCGGGAGCGTGGCCTTTCCCGCTGGCAGTCGCTGGGCTATTCCACCTTGCTGTCGGTGATCTACGAATTCGGCGCCGAGGCCATGTTCGAGCCGGTGTCCTATCAGGACCTTGTCGTCACGCCGCTGGCGGGCTGGCTGATCGGCGAGTACGTGTTCTCGCCGATCCGCGACAGCATCAAGGCCAAGGAGGGCGAACTCGACTTCCTGGACAAGACGGTGCTGGTGCTGACCGATCCGCTGGGCGCGCTCAATGGCCTGACCGACAAGCTGTTCGGCGTCGAAACGCAGGTCGCGCTGGCGCCGATAGTGCCGACGACGCCGGGTCGCAACGCATGGGCCGGTCCGGGCCAACCCAATCCCCCCCGGCGGGTCGCCTGGGGACTGCGTCTGCAAGTGCGCTGGTAGCGCCCAAGAAATTCCCGCACGCGCGCAACGCCTTTGCCGAACCCGGACACAATGCGCCCCATGCTCGACCTCGACCTGTCCCAGCAGACCGAAGCCGTGCGCAGCACGCTGAAGACCCGTGGCGTCAGCGCGGCCTTGGCCCTGCTCAATGACCGAACCCCTTACCGCTTCACCGCCCTGTACAAGCTCGGCGGCGGTGAAATGCGCGCCGTCCATGCCTTCGATCGCACCAGCGAGTACCGCACCTGGCTGACCGCCGTGCCGCTGGAGCGCAGCTTCTGCCAGTACGCGATCGAGCAGGGCGAGTTCATGACCACCCATGCCTCCACCGACCTGCGGCTGCGCCACAAGCCGCACGCCGGGCTGATCGAGTCCTACTACGGCCGCGTGCTCACGCGCGCGGACGGCGCGGCCTGGGGCACCTTCATCCACTTCGACCTGGAGCCGCGCAGCATCGACCCGCGCGAAACGGACTTCCTGCGCGAGGTCCTGCCGCTGTTCCGCCCTTACCTCGACTGAGCTTGGGCGGAGGCTGCCAGGCGGACCGGGATCCGCCGCCGGCCGAAGCCGTTCCTGAAGGCGCCAAAACGCCCGGCGATTGCCGTGCCGCAGTGCGGGCACCGGCCGTCGCCCTGCAGCTCGCATTGCAGCACCTCGTACCAGTCGCGCCGCACCAGCGCCGCATGGCAGCCAGGGCAGAAGGTGGTGCCGCCTTCCACGTCGTGTACGTTGCCGGTGTAGACATGGTGCAGGCCGTTGGCGAGGGCGATGGCGCGGGCGCGCCGCAGGGTGGCGGCTGGCGTCGGCGGCACGTCCAGCATCTTGTAGTCGGGGTGGAACGCCGTGAAATGCAGCGGCACCTCTGGCCCCAGCGTGTCGGCGATCCAGCGCGTCATGGCCTCGATCTCGGCATCGCCGTCGTTGTGCTGCGGGATCAGCAGGGTGGTGATCTCAAGCCAGCAATCGGTCTCGTGATGCAGGTAGGCGAGCGTGTCCAGCACCGGGGCCAGGTGGGCGCCGGTCTGCTGGAAGTAGAACTGTTCGGTGAAGCCCTTCAGGTCGACGTTGGCGGCGTCCATCTTCGCGTAGAAGGCACGCCTGGGCTGCGCATGCATGTAGCCGGCCGTCACCGCCACGCTGTGAATGCCCATTGCGTGGCAGGCATCCGCGCAGTCCATGGCGTACTCGGCAAAGATCACCGGGTCGTTGTAGGTGAAGGCCACGCTGGCCGCGCCACTCGAGCGCGCCGCCTGCGCGATGCGCTCGGGGGAGGCGGCATCGGCCAGCCGGTCCATCTCCCGGCTCTTGCTGATGTCCCAGTTCTGGCAGAACTTGCAGGCCAGGTTGCAGCCGGCGGTGCCGAAGCTCAGCACGCTGCTGCCGGGATGGAAGTGGTTCAACGGCTTCTTCTCGATCGGGTCGATGCAAAAGCCCGAGCTGCGCCCGTAGGTGGTGAGCACCATCGCATCGCCCACGCGCTGGCGCACGAAGCACATGCCGCGCTGCCCCTCGTGCAGTCGACAGTCGCGCGGGCACAGGTCGCACTGGATGCGGCCGTCTTCCAGGTGGTGCCACCATTGGGCGGAGCACGGCGCGGTCATGAAAATTCAAAGGCGCCGTAGCCGACGACGCGGGCCTTGTCGCCAGCCGTGTCGCCGGAATTGCGCAAGTCGATGAGTTGCGGCGCCAGGCCTTGGCGGCGCGCCACCAGCAAGGCGCCGTTGATGGCGGCCGCGCCGCAGGCCTCGTGCGGCGAGAGGCCGGCATCCAGCGCCAGGATGCGCTGCGCCGTGGCGCGGTCGGCGGCCTGCGCCCGGGCGTAGGGCAGGTAGTGCGACAGGTCGGAGCTGATCACCACCAGCGTGCGCGCATCGCCCCAGAGCAGTTCCAGCACCCACGCCACCGCTTCGGCGCCGGCGCAGCCGACCACCAGCGGCACCAGCCTGAAGTCCTGGCCCAGCAGTTCCTGCAGGAAGGGCAAGTGCACTTCCAGCGAATGCTCCTCGGCATGGGCGGGGTCGCTGCGCAGCACGTGCGGCAACGCGTCGAGTTCGGCCAGCGCAGCGTGATCGACCTGCACCTCTCCCAGCGGGGTCTCGAAGGCCAGCGCCTCTGGCGCCGCCAGTCCGCGCACGGCCACGCGATGCGCCGGGCCGAGCAGCACCACACGCTCGATGCCCGACGCATCTCCCAATCGAGCATAGGCGCGCGCCGCCACGGCGCCGGAATAGACGTAGCCGGCATGCGGGGCGATCAGCAGCTTGGGGCGCTCCGGACGTGCCGGTCCGGCATCGTCGGCGGCTGCGGCCAGTTCATGTGCCACCAACCGGCGCAGTGCGGCAGGCGCGGCGGGGTAGAAGAGGCCGGCAACGGCGGCCGGGCGCGTGGTGGACTGCATGGGAGTCTCCATGTTGCTGGGCAAGCCCTCCAATCTGATGGCTCGCGCGCCCAAATGCAATGCGTCTTCGCCTGTCAACAGGGCCATTGCGGTGTCCGGTTAAAATTCGTATCTGGCGCTGCTGCCCCGCAGCGCCTTTTCTTTTTGTTCTGGGGCCATGTAGAGGACTACCATGTATAAAAACCTCGTGGGTCGCGCCGCTCTGGCGCTGGCTTCCACCAGCTTTTTCTTTTCTTCCCTTTCTCTTCCCACCGTCTCGCACGCCGCCGATCCGTTGAAGGTCGGCTTCGTCTATGTCTCGCCCGTCACCGATGCGGGCTGGACCCACCAGCACGACGAAGGCCGCAAGGCCATCGAGGCCGCGCTGGGCAAGGACAAGGTGAAGACCGCCTACGTCGAGAACGTGGCCGAGGGACCGGATGCCGAGCGCGTGATCCGCGACTTGGTCATGCAGGGCAACAAGCTGATCTTCACCACCAGCTTCGGCTACATGGAGCCGGGGCTGAAGGTGGCGCGCGACTTTCCGGACGTGAAGTTCGAATCCATCACCGGCTACAAGACGGCCGACAACGTCGCCACCGCCAACGCGCGCTACTACGAAGGCCGCTACCTGGCCGGCGTGGCGGCCGGCCGCATGACCAGGACCCATGTGGCGGGCTATGTGGCGGGCTTCCCGATTCCCGAGGTGCTGCAGGGCATCAACGCATTCACGCTGGGCATGCGCTCGGTCGACCCGAAGGCGCAGGTCAAGGTGATCTGGCTCAACGAGTGGTTCAACCCGGCGAGGGAGCGCGACGCCGCCATGACCCTGTTCAACCAGGACGTGGACGTGATCGCCTTCCACACCGGTTCCACCGCGGTGATGGCGGCGGCGCAGGAGCGCGGCAAGATGGCCATTGCCTACCACTCCGACATGCGCAAGGTCGCGCCCGACGCGCAGATCGTCGCCGTTCAGCACCTCTGGGGCGACTACTACACGAAGCGCGCGCGCGCCGTGCAGGACGACACGTGGAAGAGCGGCAATGTGTGGGGTGGCGTCAAGGAAGGGATGATCCGCGTCGGCGAGTTCGGCCCCAAGGTGCCGAAGAACGTTCAGGCCGAGGTGCTGGCGCGCCAGAAGGACATTGCCGACGGCAAGCTGCAACCCTTCCGTGCTGGCGGCGCCGACGTCCGCGACAACGAGGGCAAGGTTCGCATTCCGGCCGGCAAGTCGCTCGGCGACGCCGAGATCCTGAACATCAACTGGCTGGTGGAAGGCGTGCAGGGGCGGGTGCAGTAGCAGCGCTCTGGCGCGCCGCAATCACCTGCCGGTAGCGCTCCACATAGCGCGCCGCCATGTGCGCCGCCGAATAGTGCGCGGCATTGGCAAGGCCGCCCTCGCGCATTGCCGCAAAGCGGGGCGCGGCATCGCGGATCGCCTGGGCGATTGCCGCCGGGTCCTGCGGATCGACATAGACCGCGGCCTGCGAACCGATCTCGTTCATCGGCGCCAGGTTCGAGGTGAACACCGGGCAGCCGCAGGCCTGCGCCTCGATGATGGGCCAGCCGAAGCCCTCCTGCAACGAGGGAAAGAGCAGGGCGGTGGCGCCGCAATAGAGCGCACGCAGATTCTCGTGCGAGACATCGCGCAGCACCCGCACCCTGCGCGCCAACTCCGGATGGTCGGCCACCAGGGCGATCATCTCCTGCGTCAGCGCCGAACCCACGAACACCAGCGAGCGCACGGGCGAGGTCGTGCCCTGCTGCTGCAATTGCACAAAAGCCCGCAGCACCGCCATGCGGTTCTTGCGCGGATGCTCGTGGCCCACATGCAGCAGGTAGTCATCCTCCAGCGGCAGGCCGAGGTCGGCCAGCCGCTGGCGCAACTCCTCGGTGGACAGCGGGCCGAAATCGTTGTTGAGGCCGATGGGCACGGTTTCCACCCGTGCCGGCTCGGCCAGGCCCAGGGCCAGCAGTGCGCGCCGCGTGGCGTCCGAGATGCAGACCACCCGGTCGGCCTGCCTGAACCCGTCGGCGATCAGCTTCTGGAAAATGCGGCCGGTAAAGCCCACCTGCCAGTCGGTGACGATGCCGCGCGCCGCCTGGATGGCGATCACGTCGTGGCAGGTCAGCACCGTGGCGTGCCGCGTCAGGCGCGGCAGGTACATGGCATTGGAGTGGTCGCAGACATGCACCACATCGGCCCAGCGCGCATCGCGCGCCAAGGTGGGCGGAAAGAACAGGAACTTGTCGACATAGCCGGCCCACTTGCGCAGGACGCGCGGCATTGGCAGCAGGGTGGCGCGCGCCTTGGGGCTGCGCACCCGAACCTCGCAGCCCAGGCGGGGCAGTTCGCGTTCCAGCATGGCCGAGAAAGCCGCCATGCTCTTCTGGTCGTCCGGCGCGTAGTTGCCGATCAAAAGCACCTTCATCGGGAAAATTATGTCCGTCGTTTCGGCCATATGGTCGCTATACGGCCAATCACATTGCAAAGCGTGGCCATTGCACTACGCTTGCCGGCCATGACGATGCAAGCCTTCCGCGCCGCCCTCTTGCGTTTCGATACAGCCGGGCAAGCCCAGTTCGATGAAGACGGGTTGCTGGTCATCGGCTCCGATGCGCGCGGCCGGCGGGTGGTGCAGGCGGCTGGCGCCTGGTCGGCACTGAAGCAGCAATACGCCCAGTTGCCTGTGCAGCACCTGCCGGGCCGCATCCTGGCGCCGGGCTTCATCGACATGCATGTGCACTACCCGCAGACCGACATCATCGGAGCGCCGGCCGAGGGCCTGCTGCCCTGGCTGGAAAACTACACCTTCCCGCAGGAAAGCCGCTTTGCAGACCCGGCCCATGCCAGCGCCGTGGCCGAGGTCTTCCTGGACGAGCTGATGCGCAACGGCGTGACCACCGCGCTCACCTTCGCCACCTCGCATCCGGCTTCGGTCGATGCCTTCTTCCAGGCCGCGCAGCAACGGCAGCTGCGCATGATCACCGGCAAGGTGCTGCAGGACCGCCATTCGCCCGACGGCGTGCGCGACCAGACCGAGCAGAGCCTGGTCGACACCGAGGCGCTGATCCGCCGCTGGCACGGCGTTGACCGCCTGGGCTACGCCATCACCCCGCGCTTCGCCCCCACCAGCACCGACGCCCAGCTGCACGGCGCGGGCGAACTGGCCAAGGCTTTCGGCGACACCTGGATCCACTCGCACGTCTCCGAGAACAAGGACGAGGTGAAGTGGGCGCGCGAGCTCTTTCCCAAGGCGCGCTCCTACCTGGATGTGTACCTGGGCTTCGGGCTGATGCGCGAGCGCGCCGTCTACGCCCACTGCATCCATTTCGACGACGACGACCGCCGCCTGATGCGCGACACCGGCGCCGCCACCGCTGCCAGCCCGACCAGCAACCTGTTCCTGGGCAGCGGCTTCTTC
>DATILH010000180.1:0-18798 GCA_035476655.1 Variovorax sp. | reverse complement strand
ATAGGCCGCGCGTCGCACGCGACCCAAGACGAGGGCGTGCGGCGCCCTCAGGCTGCCGCTTGCAGCGGCGTTGCTGCGGCGGGCTTGGCCGCCGACTTATCGGCCGATGTGCCGACGCTGATTTCGCCGGACAACTGGCCGCCTTCTTCGATCACCACCTTGCCGTAGCGGATCTTGCCGCTGACCTTGCCGGTGGCGTGGATGACCAGCTTCTCGCGCACGGTGAGGTTGCCTTCGAAGATGCCGCGGATCTCGGCGATGTCGATGCCGGCCGAGCCCTTGAAGGCACCGGTCTCGGCAATCTGCATCACGCGCGAATCCATCGTGGCCTCGACCAGGCCTTCGACCACCAGCGTGTCGCAGTCGGTGATCTCGACGCCCTTGAGCTTGATGTTCGGGCCGACGGTGAGCTTGGCGCCGCCTTCCTTGGCCGCCGCATTGGTCACATTGCTGACCGAAGGAGGAATGGAGGTGGCGGCGGAACTGCCGACGGGCGAACCGGAGAGGTTGGTGCCGGAACCCATCAAAGGCGCGGGACGAGAGGTGAGCGGTTCGGGATCGCGATCGCGCTTACCGAAGAAGGGGGACTGTGATGCCAATGTGAGCTCCTGAAAACGCGGATGGTAGGAGCGCATCCGCGAACGACACGACTTCATTACGCAAGAAACGTAACCAAATAAAGCTGAATGGTCACGCCGCGTGTACTTTCAGCTAATGCGCGAGGTTCACGTCTCGTTTTCTTGCCAGTGCACACGGCCTTGTGTGGCATCGCGGATGCGCAGCACGAGTGCGTCGCACTGGTCGACCGGCAAACTGAAGGTGAAATGCACCAGCGCCTCGTGCCGCACATCCTTGATCGTGGCTGCTGCTGCCGCGAGGTCGCGCCGCACCACGCCCTCGACGTCGTAGGGCACCGAACAGGCGAGAACGCGTTGCGCGACTTGTTGCACCAGCGTCGCGTCGATCAGGGCCTGCGCCACCGCATCGGTGTAGGCGCGCACCAGGCCGCCGGCGCCCAGCTTGACGCCACCGAAGTAGCGCACGACGGTGGCCAGCACGCCCTCGAGTTGCTGATGGCGCAGCACCTCCAGCATCGGCCGCCCGGCGGTGCCGCCCGGCTCGCCGTCGTCGTTGGCGGCCGACTGGCCACCGGCCATCAAGGCCCAGCAGACATGCGCGGCGGCAGGATGCTCGGCGCGCAGCGTCTCGACCACCCGCTGCGCCGCGGCCCGGTCGGCCACCGGCTGCACGCAGCCGATGAAGCGACTCTTCTTGATCAGGAGCTCGCTGTGGACCGGTGCCGCCAGCGTGTACATGTCTTCAGTTGCTGCGCTCGAACTTGAAGACGGCCGTGCCGGCGCGCGCATTGGGCAGCCAGCGCACTTCACGTTCGCCCTGCAGGCCGAAGGCGTCGAGCACGCGCAGCCGGTTCTTGCGCGCCAGCACCTCGAAATCCTTGAAGGTGCCAACGCGGATGTTCGGCGTGTCATACCACTGGTAGGGCAGGCGCCGCGTCACCGGCATGCGGCCGCGCGCCACGCTGATGCGGTTGGGCCAGTGCGCGAAGTTGGGAAAGGCGACGATGCCGATTCGCCCGACGCGCACGGTTTCGCGCAACATCACTTCGGCGTTGCGCAGGTGCTGCAGGGTGTCGATCTGCAGCACCACGTCGAAGGAGGCGTCCTGGAACAGCGAGAGGCCTTCGTCCAGGTTCAGCTGGATCACGTCGACGCCGCGGCGGATGCACTTGAGCACATTGCCGTCGGCGATCTCGACGCCATAGCCGCTGCAGCCGCGCTCGCGCTGCAGGAGGTCGAGCAGGGCGCCGTCGCCGCAGCCCAGGTCGAGGACGCGCGAGCCGGGCGGCACGAGTTGCGCAATCAGGCGCTGGGTGCTTTCGTCGCTCATTGCACGCACTCCTGAGCGATGCGCTCGAAATAGGAACGCACCACACCGGTGTAGCGCACATCGTCGAGCAGGAAGGCGTCGTGCCCGTGCGGCGCGTCGATCTCCGCGTAGCTCACGTTGCAGCGGTTGTCGAGCAGGGCGTTCACGATCTCGCGGCTGCGTTTGGGTGAGAAGCGCCAGTCGGTGGTGAAGCTCACCAGCAGGAACTTGGCGCGAGCCCCTTGCAGGGCCGCCGTCAGGTCGCCGCCATGCGTGCGCGCCGGATCGAAGTAGTCGAGCGCGCGCGTGATCAGGAGGTAGGTGTTGGCGTCGAAATACTCGCTGAACTTGTCGCCCTGGTGGCGCAGGTAGCTTTCGATCTGGAACTCCACTTCCTGCGTCGAGTAGCGGTACTCCGAGGCGGCGCCCGAGGCATTGCGCAGCCCGCGGCCGAACTTCTCGTTCATCACGTCGTCGCTCAGGTAGGTGATGTGACCGATCATGCGGGCGATGCGCAGGCCGCGCTTGGGCAGCACGCCATGGTCGTAGAAGTGGCCACCGTGGAAGTCGGGGTCGGTCACGATGGCGCGCCGCGCCACTTCGTTGAAGGCGATGTTCTCGGCCGTGAGGTTGGGCGCGCTGGCCACCACCACCGCATGGCGCACGCGCTCGGGGTATTGCAGGGTCCACGACAGCGCCTGCATGCCGCCCAGGCTGCCGCCCATGACGGCGGCGAGCTGCTGGATGCCAAGGGCGTCGAGCAGTCGCGCCTGGGCATCGACCCAGTCTTCCACCGTCACCACCGGGAAGTCGGCGCCCCACACGCGCCCGGTTTCGGGGTTGACATGCATGGGGCCGGTGGAGCCGAAGCACGAGCCCAGGTTGTTGACGCCAATCACGAAGAAGCGGTCGGTGTCCACCGGCTTGCCCGCACCGATCATGTTGTCCCACCAGCCTTCGGACTTGGGCTGCCCGGCGTAGCTGCCCGCCACATGGTGCGAGGCATTGAGCGCGTGGCACACCAGCACCGCATTGCTGCGCTGCGCGTTGAGCGTGCCGTAGGTCTCGTAGGCCAGCGAATAGCCGGCGATGGACGAGCCGCTGCGCAAGGCCAGCGGCTGCGAGAAGGACATCGACTGGGGCGTGACTTGGAAGGACATGAAAACGAAAAACCCGGCCTCGCCAAAAACGAGCCGGGTCGGGCATCCGTCTTTAGCTGAACTTGTAAAGCGCCCGCAAGCTGGAGCAAATCGGCGCGTCGCGAGTATATCGCTCGTCAGCCGGCAATCATGAGGAGGCCCAGGCCCAGGAAGATGGCGGCGGAAATGCCATGCACCAGCTTGATGGGCACGCGGCGCATGATGCGCTCGCCCAGGAAGACCACCGGCGCATTGGCCAGCATCATGCCCAGGGTGGTGCCGGCGACCACGCCGACATAGTCGTGCACGAAGCGCGCCGCCAGCATCACGGTCGCGATCTGGGTCTTGTCGCCCATCTCGGCCAGGAAGAAGGCCAGCACGGTGGTGCCGAACACGCCGAAGTGGGAACGCGTGCCTGTCTCTTCTTCCTCGAGCTTGTCGGGGATCAGCATCCAGACAGCCATCGCGATGAAGGAGGCGCCAAGAAGCCAGCGCAGCACATCCGGGCCGAGCCATTGCGTGACGAAGGCGCCGACGGCGCCGGCCAGCGCGTGATTGACGATGGTGGCTGCAAAGATGCCCGCCACGATGGGCCAGGGCTTGCGAAAACGCGCCGCGAGGACGAGGGCGAGGAGTTGGGTCTTGTCGCCCATCTCGGCCAGCGCGACG
Source organism: Variovorax sp. (assembly GCA_035476655.1). Taxonomy (GTDB): domain Bacteria; phylum Pseudomonadota; class Gammaproteobacteria; order Burkholderiales; family Burkholderiaceae_C; genus Variovorax. Next base: position 15,103 of record DATILH010000180.1, on the reverse strand, counting down.
ACGCCGGTGGCCACGGAAAAAGCTTGCATGCGAGGGTGTTCCCGGCCGAAGGACACGATTGACCATGCAGCCCTTCGGCCATATTCCCGAAGCTGCACAGTCAATGGTCTCGCCAGGTGAATGACTGCCGGCGCCATGTCTTGCTAGGCGCAAGACAAGTCTGTTGACGCGGGCCCCTCTCAAGTCAGAGAGCCAGGAGGGCGGCTACTCCCCAATGACAGCGAACATTGTAGCTCACACTGCGCGCCGGCCCTCTCACATCGAAAGCAAGCACCAACTTTCTCTTTTTTGGGACGTTGTGCACACTAAACGTCAATTTTCCACTTGCAATTTCGATAAATCACCCATAATCCGCGAGCCCACCCCTGGATTTGCCCGGGCGGAGGCAATCGGTGATCGGACAGTTTCGCGAGGCTTGCAATTCCACAAGTCACGCTCTCGGGGACTCCATCGCTTTTATTGATGTGTTTATAGGAGTCCCTTGATGGGCAACAAACTGTACGTCGGCAACCTGCCTTACTCGGTGCGCGACGGTGATCTGGAACAAGCTTTCGGCCAATTCGGTTCCGTGACCAGCGCCAAGGTCATGATGGAGCGCGACACGGGCCGCTCGAAGGGTTTCGGCTTTGTCGAAATGGGCAGCGACGCGGAAGCGCAAGCGGCCATCAACGGCATGAACGGCCAGCCTCTGGGCGGCCGCAGCGTCGTCGTGAATGAAGCCCGTCCCATGGAAGCCCGCCCGCCCCGTAGCGGTGGCTTCGGTGGTGGTGGTGGTGGCGGCGGCTACGGTGGTGGCGGCGGAGGTGGCGGCTACGGCGGCGGTGGCGGTGGCCGCAGTGGTGGTGGCGGCGGCTACGGCGGCGGTGGTGGCGGCTACGGCGGCGGTGGCCGCAGCGGTGGTGGTGGCGGCGACGGCGGCTTCCGCAGCCCCTACGGCGCTGGCCCGCGCGGCGGCAGCGGTGGTGGTCGCGGCGGCTACGGCGGTGGCAGCGGCGGCAACAGCGGCTACTGATCCGCTTTTCAGCTCCGAATGAAGAAGAAGGCTCCCGATGGGAGCCTTTTTTATTGCTCGCCGCGCCGCTTCTTGCGACCACGGCCCTGCACGCCGCGGTCGTAAAGCGCGTTGGGCACGATGCGCAACAGCTTCGCGACCACGCCCATCTGCCACGGAATCACGCGGTAGCTGCTGCCCGCCTCGATGGAGCGATAGGCGCGCTCGGCAAATTCGGCAGGCTGCAGCAAAAAGGGCATGTCATAGCGGTTGCCTTGGGTAAGCGGCGTCGCGACATAGCCCGGGCAAAGGGTCACCACCTTGACGCCGCTGGCGCGCAGTTCGGTGCGAAGGCTTTCGCAATAGCTGATGACACCGGCCTTGCTGGCGCAATAGGCGCCATGCCCGGGCAGGCCGCGGATGCCGGCGACGCTGGCGATGCCCACCAGCCGCCCGCTGCCGCGCTCGCGCATGCGCGCGACGAAAGGATGAAAAGTGGCCGCCAGGCCGGTGTTGTTGATGGCGAAGGTCTGCGCCATCACGTCCACGTCTTCGCGCTCGCTGCTGTCCATGCCGATGCTGGTGCCGGCATTGGCGATCACCACATCGGGCAGGCCCTGGCGCGCGATGCATCGCTGCGCCGCCTCCACGATGCTGTCGACCTGCGCGACGTCGGCGCCATAGACCGCGACGCGGTCGGGGTCCATGCCCTGGGCCGCGGCCCAGGCTTGGATGTCGGCAGCGCGGCGCGCGCTCAAGGCCAGGCGATAGCCGGCCTGGTAGTAGCGCGCTGCCAGCGCCTGACCGATGCCGCTCGAGGCGCCGGTGATGAAGACCAGGGGCGCCTGCGCGCCGCTCATCGCTTCTGGCCGGCCGGGGCCGGGGGCTGGATCACGCCGCGCACGCGCCCGCTCAGGTTGGCAACGCCGGTGATCTTGTCGTAGTCCATGGCATCGGCGGTGAATTGGTCGTCGCCGCGCGTCAGGACTACCGGCTTGTTCGAACTCACGCGCTCGGCATCGGTAAAGGCATGCAGGAACTCGCCGCGAAACTCCAGGCGCGGGATCGGCGCGCCGTCGGCCCCCTTGGCCGCCTCGCGCACGACGATGGCATTGCCGAACAGCTGCACTTCGCTGGCATCGGCGTTGGACAGGCCGCGATTGGCGGAAGCCCGCGTGACCAGGCCCTGCGGCGAAATGGTGCGCACTCGCACCTCGTCGACCTCCAGGGTGTCGGTGTCCGGAAAATGCCGGCCTTCCTTGCCGCGCAGTTCGCTGCGCAGCTCGCCATTGGGAAAGTAGCGCTTGACCACGAAGCCGCGCATGAAATAGTCCGGGTCGTGCGTGACCGGGGCGGGGGGACGCGACTCCGCCAGCTTGGGCGCGTTGCGCACCAGCCAGTAGGTGCCCAGCGCGAGGGCGAAGGCCAGGATGATCGGCAGGTAGATGCTGGCGCGGTCGAGGCCGATGCGCAGCCATTGCAGGGCACGACTCAAGTCAGCGGCCCCCGGGCGGCGTCGAGCATGCGGCGGTAGTGGCCGCCGGCCGTCAGCAGCAGATCGCAGAACTCGCGCGCCGCGCCTTCGCCACCGCGCGCGCTGGTGACATGGTGCGCCAGCGTGCGCACTTCCACATGCGCATTGGGCGGCGCCACAGCCAGCGCGGCACGCGTGAGCACCGGCAGGTCGGGCCAGTCGTCACCGATGGCGGCGGCCTGCGCCCAGGTGAATCCCAGTTGAACGAGCAGGGCCTCGGCGGCCGGCAGCTTGTCTTCGGTGCCGTAGCGCACATGCTCCAGGCCCAGGGCTTCGAGCCGCACACGCAGCGGCTTGGAGTCGCGCCCGGTGATCACCACCGGCGTGATGCCGGCGCGCCGCAGCAGCTTGAGGCCATAGCCGTCGAGGATGGAAAAGCGCTTGAGCGTCTCGCCATGCTCGCTGAAATAGACGCCACCGTCGGTCAGCACGCCGTCGACGTCGAAGAAGGCCACGCGCACGTCCTGCGCAATCAGCAGGGTCTCGGTCTGGAAGGGCTGCGCCGCCATCATCGTCATCAGATGACTTTCGCGCGCAGCAGGTCGTTGGTGTTGAGCGCGCCGACGACCTTGTCCTGCGCGTCCACCACGAACAGGCGCGTGATGCCGTGCTGCTCCATCAGTTCGGCGGCCTCCACGGCCAGCGCCTCGGCGCGGATGGTGCGGGGGCCGCGATGCATCACGTCCAGCGCCTTGGCGGTGCGCAGGTCGACGCCGGCTTCGATCAGGCGGCGCAGGTCGCCGTCGGTGAAGATGCCGGAGGCGCGGCCATCGGGCTCGAGCACGGCAGCGGCGCCGAAGCCACCGGTGCTCATGGCGCGCATGAGTTCGCTCACGGAGGCCTGCGGCGTGGCGCGCGGCACCTCGTCGCCACTGCGCATGACATCGCTGACATGGGTGAGCAGCTTGCGCCCCAGCGCGCCGCCGGGATGCGAGCGCGCGAAGTCGTCGGCGCCGAAGCCGCGCGCGTCGAGCAGGGCCACGGCCAGCGCATCGCCCAGCGCCATCTGCGCGGTGGTGCTGGCGGTGGGCGCCAGGTTGAGCGGACAGGCTTCCTTCTCGACGCCGCTGTCGAGCACCACGTCGGCATGCCGCGCGAGGGTGGAGTCGGGGCGGCCGGTCATGGCGATGAGGGGTACGCCCTGGCGCTTGACCACCGGCAGGATGGTGGTGAGTTCTTCGACCTCGCCGCTGTTGGAGATGGCCAGCACCAGGTCGACCGCCTTGATCATGCCGAGGTCGCCGTGGCTGGCTTCGGCCGGGTGAACGAACATCGCCGGCGTGCCGGTCGAGGCCAGGGTGGCGGCGATCTTGCGGCCGACGTGGCCGCTCTTGCCCATGCCCATCACGACCACGCGGCCGCGCACCGCCAGGACGCGGCGCACCGCTTCGACGAAGCTCGTGCCCACGCGGGCCTTGAGGCCGAGCACGGCCTGCGCCTCGATGTCGAAGGTGGCGCGGGCGTGCGCCAGCATCGCGTCGGGATCGAAGGCCGGGACGGAGTCGGGGGAAGGGGTGCTCATCGCGCGGATTTTAGGCGCCTGGCCCGCTCGCGCCCGCTCGAAGCGGCGATTGCGTCGAATAGGATCGGACCATGTCCTCCTTCGACCTCACGCTGTTGTATCTGCTGGCCGCAGTCATCGGCGTGGTGGTCTGCCGCTACCTCAAGCTCCCGCCGATGCTGGGCTACCTGGTGGCGGGCGTACTGATCGGGCCGAATGCCCTGGCGCTGGCACAGGACGTGGAAGCGATTCGCCACCTCGGCGAGTTCGGCGTGGTCTTCCTGATGTTCGTGATCGGGCTGGAGTTCAACCTGCCCAAGCTGCGCGCCATGCGCAAGCATGTGTTCGGGCTGGGCTTGCTGCAGGTGGCGCTGACCATGCTGATCGCCACCAGCGGCACGCTGCTGCTGGCGCAGATGCTGCCGCCGCACTGGCGCTTCTCCTGGCAGACGGCGCTCGCCCTGTCCGGCGCGCTGGCGATGAGCAGCACGGCGGTGGTGGTGAAGCTGATGGCCGAGCGCCTCGAGCTGGAAAGCGAGCACGGCAAGCGGGTGATGGGCGTGCTCCTGTTCCAGGATCTGGCGGTGGTGCCGCTGCTGGTGCTGATCCCGGCCCTGGGCGCGCCACCGGAACTGATGATCAAGGCCCTGGTGGCGGCCACCGTGAAGGCGAGCGTCCTGGTGGCATTGCTGCTCTTCGGCGGCCCGTGGGTCATGCGCTGGTGGCTGACGCTGGTGGCGCGCCGGCGCAGCGAGGAGCTGTTCATGCTGAACCTGCTCCTGATCACCCTGGGCCTGGCCTGGCTGACTGAACTGGCGGGCCTGAGCCTGGCGCTGGGTGCCTTCATCGCCGGCATGCTGGTGTCCGAAACCGAGTTCAAGCACCAGGTGGAAACCGACATCCGCCCCTTCCACGACGTGCTGCTGGGCCTGTTTTTCATCACCATCGGCATGTCGCTGGACTGGCAGATCGTGTTCCAGCGCTGGCGCCTGGTGGGCGTGCTGCTGGTGGTGCCGCTGGCCTTCAAGCTGGGCCTGGTGACCTTGCTGGCGCGCGGCCTGGGCGCCACTGCCGGCGTCTCGCTGCGCACCGGCCTGTACCTGGCGCAGGCCGGTGAGTTCGGCTTCGTGCTCCTGAGCCTGGCCGGCCAGCGCGCCCTGCTGCCCGAGTGGCTGATCAATCCGGTGCTGGCCTCGATGGTGCTGTCGATGCTGGCGACGCCCTTCATCATCCTCTACAGCAATGCCATCGTGCGCAAGCTGGTGGCCAGCGACTGGCTGCAGCAGTCGCTGCAGATGACCACCATCGCGCGCCAGACCATCAACACCGCGCAGCACGTGATCATTTGCGGCTATGGCCGCTGCGGCCAGAACCTGGCGCGCATCCTGGAGCGCGAAGGCATCCCTTACATGGCGCTGGACCTGGACCCGGACCGGGTGCGCCAGGCCGCCGCCGCCGGCGACTCGGTGGTGTTCGGCGACGCCGCCCGCCTGCAGGCGCTCATGGCCGCCGGCCTGGCGCGCGCCAGCGCCGTGGTGGTGACGTACCTGGACGTTCCGGGTGCCCTCAAGGTGCTGGCCAATACCCGCGCCCATGCGCCGCAGGTGCCGGTGATCGTGCGCACACAGGACGACCGCGACCTCGAGAAGCTGCAGGCGGCCGGCGCCGCCGAGGTGGTGCCCGAGGCCATCGAAGGCTCGCTGATGCTGGCCAGCCATGCGCTGGCGTTGGTGGGCGTGCCCATGCGTCGGGTGATCCGCGTGGTGCAGGACCAGCGCGACGCGCGCTACGACCTGCTGCGCGGCTACTTCCACGGCGCCGACGACGACCATGCCGACGAGATCGACCACGAGCGCTTCAACAGCTTCACGTTGGCCGCGAATGCGCGCGCGCTCGGCCAGGCGCTCGATGAGCTGGGGCTGGACGAGTTGGGCGTGCGGGTGGCCAGCCTGCGGCGGCGCAACGGCCAGCGCTGCGAGTTGACGGCGCAGACGGTACTGGCCGATGGCGACACCCTGGTGCTGTCGGGCAAGCCGGCCGCGCTGGCGGTGGCCATCGATCGCTTGCAGCAGGGCTGATCAGTCGCCAGCGCCGGGAAGACTCTGAACGGGTCTCCTAGTTGGCGATCGGATTGCGCTTTTCTTCTTCGAGACGCTGCTGGCGGCGCACCGCTTCGCACTGCGCGTGGCGGGCCACTTCCGGACGGGCACATTGCGCCGCCATGCACTGGGCGTGGGCGATGAAGTTGCGGCCGGCGCAGGACTCCTGCGGCGAGGGCACACGCACCGGCTCGGGCACGGGCGGCGGTGGCGCGGGCACTGCCACCTCCAGCACCGGCGCGGGAGGCGGCGGTGGCTGTTTCCTGGCTGGCCCCTTGCGCGGCTTCGGGGCTGTGGGGGCCGCCTCGGCGGGGGCAGGCTCCAGGTCGAGCTTTTCCGAAAGCACGACCGGCGGCGCAGTCGGTGCGGGCGCAGTCGGTGCGGGCGCCGGCGGCGCCGCAGGCGCAGGGCTCGCCTCGCCGGCGGCAAGCGGCACCGGCTCTGCAATGGGGATGCTGCTGTTGCGGTGGCCCCACCAGGCGGCCGCAGCCACCAGCAGCACGACCGCCAGGCCCAGAGCGCCAATCCAGCGTCCGTTGCCGATTCGGGGGCGCATAGGCGATGGCGTGAGAAACACCGGGTCCGCCGCTGCGGCCGCCGGCGCCGGCGCGCGTGGCGCAGGAACGGCTGCTGCTGCAGCCGGCAAGGCCGTGGCCTGGCCGGCACCGGTCGCACCCGCTGTGGCCCTGGCCCAAGCTTCGGCGATCTTGCGGCCACAGCCTTTGCAGAACTTGGCGGCGTCGCGGTTTTCGGCGTTGCAGGCGCCGCACAGGACAGTCATGTCGACCCGGCCCTCAGGTGACCGCCACCCGTTTGGGCTTGTTCACCATGCGCTTGGCAATCACGGCGCCCAATGCCAGCGTCATTTCCAATGCGAGGGCTGGTTGCCGATTGGCCATTTCGGAAAAACGGATGGCCGTCATGCGCCAGATGCGCGCCGGCGCAGTGGCAATCACATTGGCCGAACGCGGCAGGCGCGAAAAGAAGGCGCCTTCGCCGACCACCGAACCCGCATTGAGAATGGCCAACTGCATTTGGCCGCTGGAGCCGATCACATGCACGCTGAGCGCGCCGCTTTCAATGAAATAGACGGTGCGGTCCTGCGAGCCCTGGTCGATCAGGATCTGGCCCGCCGGCACGGACATCGGCTGCAGGTAGCTCGCCAGCATTTCCCATTGCTGTGCGCTGAGTGCCGGCGCAAAGGCGTCATAGCTGGTGTTCTGCGATATCGCGCGGCACAGATCCTGGATCGTGGAGGACATATCGTGGAATTCCTTGCGTGACTCCGGAGTATGAGCGATTCAAATCGCAGATGCTCATAATTGCAACAATTGTAACCAAGATGTTCTACTTGCCGATACAAAAGCGCGAGAAGATCACGCCCAGCAAGTCGTCGGCACCAAATTCGCCGGTGATTTCATTGAGCGCGTTTTGCGCAAGCCGCAGTTCCTCCGCGAGCAGATCCAGCATCTGGTCCCGCGCCGCCAATTGCTCCGAGGCCAGCGCCAGATGCTCGCCGACGCGTGTCAACGCCTGCACGTGGCGGGCGCGCGCCAGATAGACGCCCTCGGGCACCGCCTGCCAGCCGGCCAGTTCCAGCAGGCGTTCGCGCAGGGCTTCCAGGCCCTGACCCTTCTTGGCTGACAACACAATGCCGGGGCGATCTGTCGTTTTCCCGCTGCTCACCGCGTCGCTCTTGTTCCAGATATGCAACACCGGCACGCCGGCCGGCAGCTTGGCGGCGATGAGTTTCAGGATGGCGGCATCGCCCGCGGCGTAGGCCGGCAGGTCGGCGCGCGTCAGGTCATGCAGGAACAGGATGGCGTCCGCGTTCTCGATCTGGCCCCAGGCACGGGCGATGCCGATTTGCTCCACCTCGTCGCTGCTCTCGCGCAGGCCGGCGGTGTCGGCCACATGCACCGGCACGCCGTGGATCTGGATGGTCTGGGCCACCACGTCGCGCGTGGTGCCGGGCACGGCGCTGACGATGGCCAGTTCCGCCCCGGCCAGCGCGTTGAGCAGCGAGCTCTTGCCGGCATTGGGCTGGCCGGCAATCACCACCTTGATGCCTTCGCGCAGCAGGGCGCCCTGGCGCGCGCGCCTCTGCACGGCTTCCAATTGGCCGCGCAGCGCGGCCAATTGGCCGGCGGCGTCGGCTTTTTGCAGGAAGTCGATCTCTTCTTCCGGGAAATCCAGGGTCGCTTCCACCAGCATGCGCAAGTGAATCAGTGCCTCGCGCAGGGTATGGATCTCACGCGAGAACTCGCCCGACAACGATCGGCTGGCGCTGCGCGCCGCCGCCTCGGTACTGGCGTCGATCAAGTCGGCAATCGCCTCGGCCTGGGCCAGGTCCATCTTTCCGTTGAGAAAGGCACGCTGGCTGAACTCGCCCGGCTGGGCCACGCGCAGGCCGGCCAGACGCGGCTGCCCGGTCGCCGGATCGCGCTCTGTCGCCGCCTCCAGGCAGCGCGCCAGCAGGAGCTGCAGCACCACCGGCCCGCCGTGCGCCTGAAGTTCCAGCACGTCTTCGCCGGTGAAGGAGTTCGGCGCCGGAAAGTGGATGGCCAGGCCGCGGTCCACCGCTCCGCTCTCGGCGTCCAGGAAGGGCAGGTAGTGCGCTTCGCGCGGCCGCAGGGCGCGGCCGCACAAGGCCTGCATCAGCGCGGACAGGTCGGCACCCGACACCCGGACGATTCCGACCGCGCCACGCCCCGGCGCAGTGGCGATGGCAACGATGGGATCGGTGGTGCGGGCGAGCATGTCGGGGATTCTTCCAGCAAAAAGGGCCGCTTTCGCGGCCCTTGGGTTGTTGCCAGCGGCGGCTGGCCTACTTCTTCGCGTTGCCCAGCACGCCCAGGCGCTTGTTGATCACCCACTGCTGCGCGATCGACAGTGCGTTGTTGGTGATCCAGTAGAGCACCAGGCCGGCCGGGAAGAAGATGAACATCACGCTGAAAGCCAGCGGCATGATCCACATCAGGCGCGCCTGCATCGGGTCCGGCGGCGTCGGGTTGAGCCAGGTCTGGACCAGCGAGGTGGCCGTCATGATGACCGGCAGGATGAACCAGGGGTCCGGTGCCGAGAGGTCGTGGATCCAGCCGATCCAGGGCGCATGACGCATTTCCACCGAGGACAGCAGCACCCAGTACAGGGCGATGAACACCGGGATCTGGATCAGGATCGGGAAGCAACCGCCCATCGGGTTGACCTTCTCCTCGCGGTAGATGCGCATCATCTCCTGCTGCATCTCCTGCGGCTTGTCCTTGAGCCGCTCGCGCATCTCCATGATCTTCGGGTTGATGGCCTTCATCTTGCCCATGCTGGCGTAGGCCTTGGCGTTGAGCCAGTAGAAGGCGATCTTCAGCAGCACCACCAGCGCCACGATGGCCCAGCCCCAGTTGCCCAGGATGCCGTGCAGCTGGTCGAGCAGCCAGTAGAGCGGCTTGGAAATGATGGCGAAGATGCCGTAGTCCTTCACCAGGTCGAGCCCCGGCGCGAGCTTTTCCAGCTTCTTTTCTTCTTCGGGGCCGGCAAAGAGGTTGCTGTCCAGCGTCTGGGTGGCGCCCGGCGCCACCTGCGGCAGGTTCAGCACCATGGCGGCCGAGTACAGGTTGTTGCCCAGGTCGGCCAGGCGGAATTCGCGCTTGGTGCCTTCGCTGCCCGGCACGTTGAGCAGCCAAGCCGAGACGAAGTAGTGCTGCACCATGGCGGTCCAGCCGTTGTCGGCCGGCGGCGGCACTTCTGCCTTCTTCTTGGCGATGTCGGCGAACTCGACCTTGTGGAACTTCTTCTCGTCCGTGTAGAAGGCCGGGCCGGTGAAGGTGTTGGTGCCGAACATGGTGGTGCCGGGCACGGTGCCGTGGCGCACCAGTTGCAGGTACAGCTGGGCATCGCGCGGCTGGTCGCCGACGTTCACCACCTGGTGCCTGACGCGGATGGAATAGTCGCCGCGCTTGAAGACATAGGTCTTGACGTACTTCAGGCCGCCCTGTGGCTCGGACTCGAAGGAGACTTCCAGCGTGTCCTGGCCGTCGGCGAGCTGGCGCGGGCCATCCTTCAGGCGCATCGGGCTCAGGTGGGTCGGGAAGCGCGGGCCCTTGTCGTCAGGGTTGAGCAGGCCGGTCTGCGCCACGTAGCGGGTGGCGGGCGAGCCGTCTTCCATCAGGGTGATCGGCTTGACCTCGTTGACCGGCACCGGTTGACCGATCAGTCGCTTGAACCATTCGATCAGGCCATGCTGGTTGGTCTCATCCAGGTATTGCAGCAGTTCCAGGCGAGACAGGGTGCCGCCGTCGCTCTCGATCACCGCCTTGAAGACATCGGTCTTCACTTCGACCTTCTGGCCGGCCTGGGGGCTGGCCTGGGTCGGCACGCTGCCGGCCGCAGTACTGCCCGATGCGCTGCTGGCTGCCGCCGCCGGAACACCGTTGCCGCCCTCGGCCGTCGGCGCCACCGGTTGCTTCTTGCCATCCTCCTGGGCCACGTGGGCCGAGGGCATGAAGGTCGGCTTGCGGCCGTTGTAGACCTGCCATTGGTCCCACAACAGCACCAGCGAGAAACCAAAGATCACCCAGAGGATGGTTCGGCGGATTTCGTTCATGGAGAAGACTTCTTGTCGGAAGAGAGAAAGGAGAACAGCGCAGGGGTCTTGGCGGGGACCGGATCATGGCCGCCTTCGCACCATGGCTGGCAGCGCGCCAGCCGGTGCAAGGTGAGGTAGCTGCCGACGGCGGCGCCGTGCGTTTGCAGCGCCTCGATGGCGTAGACGGAACAGGTGGGCGTGAAGCGGCAGGCCGAGCCCAGCCAGGGGCTCAGCAACAGGCGGTAGCCCTTGACCAGGAAGATGAGGGCGCGCGCGATCATGCTGCCCCTGGGCGGCGGCCTTGGAGCGAGCGCTCGAACAGCTGCTGCAGTTCGGCGCGCACGGCGGCCTTGAGCGCGTCAGAGCTGGCGCTCGGAAAGGCCTGGCGGTCGAAGCCGGCGCGCAGGCGCACCACATGGGCGGCCTGGGGCAATGCGGCTTCGAACAGCGAACTCACGTTGTAGACCTGGCGCTTGATGGCGTTGCGCGTCACGGCGCGCTTGGCCCAGCGCTTGGGCACCATGGCGCCCAGCCAGACCGCCGGCTGGTCGAACAGCGGCGCGGCCTTTTCGCCGGCGCTGGCCGACCCTTCGAGTGCACAGCGGTGCAAGGCGAAGTGGGGGGTGCGCGCCACGGTGGAACCTGCGAGGACGGCCTGGAATTGCGCGCGGGTCTGGAGCCGCTGCATGGATTCCGGGCGCGAGGCGACGATCAGCGAAGCTGGCAGGGAGCCAGAATCGATGCGCCGATCCGGGGAAGGGTCCGGTCGGGTTGCCGTCAGACGGCCAGACGCTTGCGGCCCTTGGCGCGGCGAGCGTTGATCACGGCGCGGCCGCCGCGGGTCTTCATGCGGACCAGGAAGCCGTGGGTACGGGCGCGGCGGACTTTGGATGCTTGATACGTGCGTTTCATGATGAGTTTTCCTGATTGCCTTGGCGGCGGCGTCCACACGCAAACTGCACGGACTCCCTGCCAAACCTTGTGGCTCTTGAGATCTGGCGCTGTCCGAGGATCTCAAAAGATACCGTTGGCGCCCAGCCGAATCCATCAAGCCAGCATTTGCGGCATTGAGGGAAACCCGCGATTATCGCAAACATTTGGCCGGCCGACAATCCTGGGCACTTCCGCACGTCTTTTGCAGGCACCTTCAGACGGTGTGGATAAGGTTTTGACAAGTTAGAATGCCGGGCGCATCGCGCAAGCATCTATCCACAAATCAAGAACGACAAATGATCGAGGGACAAACCCGGTATCCACACGCCCATGTCCAGTGACGGCATCGGCGACAGCCTGTGGCAGGCCTGCGTCGACCAGCTCGCGCAGGAGTTGTCCGAACAGCAGTTCAACACCTGGATCAAGCCGCTGACCGCACAGGTCGCGGACGATCTGTCGCGCGTCACGGTGTTCGTGGCAAATCGCTTCAAGCTCGACTGGATCCGGGCCCAGTACGCCGGCAAGATCGCTGCCCTGGCGGAGAAGCTTTACGGCCAGCCAGTAACCATTGAGTTAGCGCTTGCTCCTCGTGAGGCGCCCGTGCGGCCTATGCCAGTGGCCGCACTGGTAGAAACCGATGTGCCGCGTGACGTGATCGGCCTGGGCGAAGAGCCGGCGGCCGCCGGCTTCAAGAACCGGCTCAACGCCAGCCTGACTTTCGACACGCTGGTGGAGGGCACGGCCAACCGCATGGCGCGCGCCGCCGCCATGCATGTGGCCGGCATGCCCGGCCACCTGTACAACCCGCTTTTCATCTACGGCGGCGTCGGCCTGGGCAAGACCCACCTGATGCACGCGGTGGGCAACCGCCTGCTGGCCGACCGGCCCGATTCCAAAGTTCTCTACATCCATGCCGAGCAGTTCGTCTCGGATGTGGTCAAGGCCTATCAGCGCAAGACCTTCGACGAGTTCAAGGAGCGCTACCACTCGCTCGATCTCTTGCTGATCGACGACGTGCAGTTCTTCGCCAACAAGGACCGCACGCAGGAAGAATTCTTCAACGCCTTCGAAGCCCTGCTGGCCAAGAAGTCGCACATCGTGATGACCAGCGACACCTATCCCAAGGGCCTGGCGGACATCCACGAGCGGCTGGTCTCGCGCTTCGATTCTGGTCTGACGGTGGCGATCGAGCCGCCCGAGCTCGAGATGCGGGTGGCGATCCTGATCAACAAGGCGCGCGCCGAAGGCGCCGAGATGCCGGAAGAGGTGGCCTTCTTCGTCGCCAAGAACGTGCGCTCCAACGTGCGCGAGCTGGAGGGCGCGCTGCGCAAGATCCTGGCCTATTCGCGCTTCAACCAGAAAGAGATCTCGATCGTTCTGGCGCGCGAGGCGCTGCGCGATCTCTTGTCGATCCAGAACCGCCAGATCTCGGTGGAAAACATCCAGAAAACCGTGGCCGATTACTACAAGATCAAGGTCGCGGACATGTATTCGAAGAAGCGCCCGGCCTCGATCGCGCGGCCGCGCCAGATCGCCATGTACCTGGCCAAGGAGCTGACGCAAAAGAGCCTGCCCGAGATCGGCGAGCTCTTCGGCGGCCGCGACCACACCACGGTGCTGCACGCGGTGCGCAAGATCTCGGGGGAGCGCCAGCAGCTCACCGAGCTCAACCAGCAGCTGCACGTGCTCGAGCAGACGCTCAAGGGATGAAATGGGATCACCCCCGAATCGGCTCACTTCGTGTAGCCGAGTACCCCCTTCCAGGGGGCAACACCAGCGGCCCGGCAAAGCCGGTTCCGCGGTGTTTCCCGATTACGCTGTGCCGGTTTCGTCGAAACTCCAAAAGAAACTGAAGGAAGAGAAGAGGTAGACACATGATCGTCCTGAAGGCAACTCAAGACAAAATCCTCGCCGCGCTGCAGTCGGTGGCCGGAATCGTGGAGCGTCGGCACACGCTCCCGATCCTGGCGAACGTGCTGATCCGCAAGGCCGGTGGCCAGATCCAGCTCACCACCAGCGACCTGGAGATCCAGATCCGCACCACCGCCGAACTCGGCGGCGACGATGGCGCCTTCACCACCACGGTGGGTGCGCGCAAGCTGGTCGACATCCTGCGCAGCATGCCGGCTGACCAGACCGTCAGCCTCGAATCGAACCAGAGCAAGCTGGTGCTCAAGGGCGGCAAGAGCCGCTTCACCCTGCAGAGCCTGCCGGCCGAGGACTTCCCGCTGGTGCAGGAAGCGGCCAACTTCGGCCCTGCCTTCAGCGTCCCGCAAAAGACCCTGAAGGATCTGCTGAGCCAGGTTTCCTTTGCGATGGCGGTCCATGACATCCGCTACTACCTGAACGGCATCCTGTTCGTGGCCGAGGGCAAGCAGCTCAGCCTGGTGGCCACCGACGGCCACCGCCTGGCCTTCGCCTCCGCCACCCTCGACGTCGAAGTGCCGCGCCAGGAAGTGATCCTGCCGCGCAAGACGGTGCTGGAAATGCAGCGCCTCTTGTCCGACGCCGAAGGTGCGATCGAGATGCAGTTTGCGAGCAACCAGGCCAAGTTCAGCTTCGGCGGCATGGAGTTCGTCACCAAGCTGGTCGAGGGCAAGTTCCCCGACTACAACCGCGTGATCCCCAAGGGCCACAAGAACAGCGTGACCCTGGGTCGCGCGCCTTTGCTGGCCAGCCTGCAGCGCACCGCCATCCTGACCTCGGAAAAGTTCAAGGGCGTGCGCCTGAACATCGAGCCGGGCACCTTGCGCATTGCCTCGAACAACGCCGAGCAGGAAGAGGCGCAGGATGAGCTTGACATCGACTACGGCGGTGATTCCATCGAGATCGGCTTCAACGTCAGCTACCTGATCGAGGCGCTGGCCAACATGAACCAGGACATGGTGCGCCTCGACCTGGCCGATTCCAACAGTTCCGCACTGGTCACCATCCCCGAGAACAGCACGTTCAAGTACGTGGTCATGCCCATGCGGATCTAGAGCCCATCGCCCCCGGCGTTGGCGCCATGCCCGCGGCCCGTCGCAACCGGCCGCGAGGTGTTTTTGCAAGTGAAGTGATGAATGTCGGCACCGCCCAGGGTGCCCAGAGAGTTAGAGGAAAGATTGATGAGCAGCGAAGAAATCAAGCCCGATGTGCCGCACACCGAGCCGGTCTACGAGGCTGATATCGAAAGCGCAATTCCCGTGGAAATCACGCCGCCGTCGGCCGACACCTACGGCGAAGGCTCGATCACCATCCTCGAAGGCCTGGAAGCGGTGCGCAAACGCCCCGGCATGTACATCGGCGACACCTCCGACGGCACCGGGCTGCACCACCTGGTGTTCGAAGTGGTGGACAACTCCATCGACGAGGCGCTGGCGGGCTATTGCGACGACATCGTCGTCACCATCCATACCGACAACTCGGTCTCGGTGGTCGACAACGGCCGCGGCATTCCCACCGGCGTGAAGATGGACGACAA
>DATILH010000179.1:0-3348 GCA_035476655.1 Variovorax sp. | reverse complement strand
GCTGTTCAGCGAATCGGTGGCCGCCATGCGCATCAACAAGGAAGAAATCTTCGGCCCGGTGGCCAGCGTGATCCGCGTCAAGAACTACGAGGAGGCGCTGGCCACGGCCAACGACACCGCCTTCGGCCTGTCGGCCGGCATCGCCACCACCAGCCTGAAGTACGCCACCCACTTCAAGCGCCACAGCCAGGCCGGCATGGTGATGGTGAACCTGCCCACGGCGTGGGTGGACTACCACGTGCCCTTCGGCGGACGCAAGGGCTCGAGCTACGGCCCGCGCGAGCAGGGCAAGTACGCGCAGGAGTTCTTCACCACGGTCAAGACGGCCTACACGCTGGCCTGAGCGCGGCCCGGGGTGAACTGCATCACTCCGTCGTCGAGAGCGCCCCAGCGCAGCGCAAGCAGGTCGGCGATGTAGTTCTGGTTGAGCTTCCAGGGCCGGCGCGCACCCTGCTTGGGCAACTGGGCGGCGGCGCGCTGCACATAGCCTGAAGACAGGGCCGCCCAGGCGGGCGGCCCTTCGGCGCTGCCTTCCACGCGCGGCCTGCATTCACGCAGGCCGCGGCGCTTCATGTGCAAAAGCAACCGGCAGACGAAGACGCTGGACAGGTCGGCCTTCAATGTCCAGGACGCGTTGACGTAGCCGACGATGCTCGCCAGGTTCGGCACCCCGCCGAACATCACGCCCTTGTAGTAGAGGAGCTGCGCCGGATCGACCGGCCGGCCATCCACCGTGAGCGCCAGCGCGCCTAGCGGCTCGAGCTTCAGGCCGGTGGCGGTGACCACCACATCGGCCGGCAGTTCGGTGCCGCTGGCCAGGCGCAGGCCGGTGGCCGTGAAGCGCTCGATCTGGTCGGTCACGATGCTGACCTTGCCGGCCCGCATGGCCGCGAACAGGTCGCCGTCGGGTACCAGGCACAGGCGCTGTTCCCAGGGTTTGTAGCGCGGCGTGAAGTGGGTCGCCACGTCATAGTCCGGCCCGAGTTGCTGGCGCACCATCGCGATCAGGCCAGCCTTGGCGCGCTGCGGTTGGCGCATGCACAGCCGGTACACGTACATGCCGAACAGCACGCTGCGCCAGCGGTTGATGCCATGCGCGAGCCGTGGTCCCAGGCGGCGCCGCAGCCAGTTGGCGGCCGTGTCCACCGAAGGGCGAGTGGCCATGTAGGTCGGCGAGCGCTGCAGCATGGTGACCTGCGCCGCCCCTTCGGCCAGTGCCGGCACCAGCGTGACGGCGGTGGCGCCGCTGCCGATCACCACCACCTGCTGCCCGCTGGCATCGAAGTCCTCGGGCCAGTGCTGCGGGTGGACGATGCGGCCGGCGAATTCGTCACGCCCCGCGAAGTCGGGGCAGTAGCCTTCCTCGCTGTCGTAGTAGCCGGCGCACAGCAGCAGGAAGGCGCAGCGCAGGCGCAGCGGCCGCGCTTTGCCCGCGCGTTCGATCTCCACCGTCCATCGCGCATCCGCGGAGGACCAGCTTGCGCCGCGCACCCGATGGCCGTAGCGGATCAGCGGCTCGACGCCTTCCTCGCCCGCGGTGTCGCGCAGGTACGAAAGGATTTCCGGGCCGCCCGCGATGCTCTTCTCGCCGGTCCACGGGCGAAAGCTGTAGCCCAGGGTGTGCATGTCGGAATCCGAGCGCACGCCGGGATAGCGGAACAGATCCCAGGTGCCGCCGAGCCGCGAACGCGCCTCGACGATGGCCAGGCTGCGCTCCGGGCAGCGCCGCTTCAGATGGCAAGCCGCACCGATGCCGGAGAGGCCGGCGCCGACGATCAGCACATCGACGAATTCAAGCGCGACATCACCGTTCATGTTCACCTCGGCAGCGCGAGCGCAAAAGTCAGGCTGGCCACGCCCAGCAAGGTGGACAGCGTGACCAGGCCCGCAACGAAGGCGCCGTTGTAGCCCATGCGGGCCGCCAGCACATAGGCGCTCGACGCGGTGGGCACGGCCGAGAAGGTCATCAATACGCTGGCCTGCACCGGCTCCAGCCGCATGAGCACAACCAGGCCCCATGCCACCAGCGGCAGCAGCAGATGCCGGATCGACAGCACCGACACCGCCAGCGCCTTGCCGCGCCCCAGCATGGCGAACTGCATGCCGGCGCCGGCCGCCATCAGGCCAAGCGCCAGCGAGGCGCCGCCGATGCGCGAGAGGGTGGGCGTGAGCCAGCCCGGCACGGTGAAGCCCAACACATTTGCCAACAGGCCGGAGCCGGTGGCGATGATGAGCGGGTTGCGCACCAGTTGGTGCAGGAAGCCGGTCTGCGCATGCCGCGCCATCGGCCAGACCGAGGCGACGTTGAGCAGTGGCACGCAAACGCCGATCAGCACCGCGATCAAGAGCAGGCCCTGGGCGCCGGCCAGCCGCTCGGCCAAGGTCAGGCTGATGAAGGAGTTGAAGCGGAAGGCCACCTGCGCGCTGGCCGCATGCTCGCGCCGATCGATGTGATGGCGCAGCCAGGGCAGATAGGGCAGGCTGTAGGACAGCGCGATGCCGGTCAGGCTCAGTGTGACGCCGGCCAGCACCAGGCTCGAGGTCGCGCCGAAGTCCAGCGGGCTGCGCACGATCGAGTGGAACAGCAGCACAGGAAACAGAAAGTAGTAGACCAGGCTGTCCACCTGGTCCCACACGCGGCGATTCAGTGCCGTGTACCGGCACAGCAGCCAGCCGCAGGCGATGAGCGAGAAGTCGGGAAAGAGCAGCTGGGCATAGTTCACCCGCTCGAGGATAAGGGAAGCCCCATGCAGGCCCGGCATGGCTTGCGGCTAGCATTCAAGCTTTCCCTCACATTCCTTCAAGGAGTTTGCTGATGATTCATCGTCGCCAATGGACCGCGTTCGCCGGTGCCGCCGCGCTGCTGGCCGTCGCCGGTCCGAGCCTGGCGCAGGGCTATCCCAACAAGCCCGTCGAACTGCAGGTTCCCTTTGCACCGGGCGGCACCACCGACATCGTGGCGCGCGTGATTGCCGACCCGCTGGGCCGCGTGCTTGGCCAGAGCGTGGTGGTGGTCAACAAGGCCGGCGGCGGCGGCATCGTCGGCGCCAACGAAACCGCCAAGGCCACGCCGGACGGCTACAAGCTGGGCGTGGCCACCGTGTCGAGCACGGCCGCCAATCCGGCCATCAACCCGAAGACGCCCTACAACCCGATCACCGACTTCACGCCGATCATCAACATCGCCGCGACGCCGAACCTGATCGCGGTGCACCCCAGCTTCCCGGCCAAGAACTACCAGGAGTTCGTCGCGGAACTCAAGCGCAATCCGGGCAAGTATTCGTACGCGAGCTCGGGCACCGGCGGCATCGGCCACCTGCTGATGGAGCTGTACAAGAACCTGTCGAA
>DATILH010000178.1:0-27765 GCA_035476655.1 Variovorax sp. | reverse complement strand
CTGCTGGTGGGAGAGATCTGCATGGGCGGCCTCGGGCAAGTGAAGCTGCGCAGCGAAGGGCAGGAGGGCTGGCCCAGCTGGATCGAGGTGCAAAGCGCGCAACCGGTGCTGGCCTGCCTGGGCAGCCAGTACGCCGGATGGAGCCTGGCTGCCAGCAAGGAAGAGACGGGAGGCAAGAAGTTCTTCTCGCTCGGCTCCGGCCCGGCGCGCGCGCTGGCGGGCAAGGAGACGCTCTTTGCGGACATCGGCTACCGGGACCGCGCCGACACGGGGGTGCTCGTGATGGAGGTCGACCGGCCGCCGCCCGAAGTGATCATCCAGAAGCTGCTGCGCGACTGCGGCCTTCGCGCACCAGGGCTGACGCTGATCCTGACGCCCACGACCAGCCCTGCCGGCACCACCCAGGTGGTGGCGCGGGTGGTGGAGGTGGCGCTGCACAAGGCGCACGAACTGGGCTTCGAACTGCGCAACATCGTCGGCGGCTCGGGCGCGGCGCCACTGCCTGCCCCCAGCCCCGACGGCGTGGAAGCCATGGGACGGACCAACGACGCCATCCTGTACGGCGGGCGGGTGCACCTGGCCGTACGCGGCGACGACGCGGCCGCGCGCAAGCTCGCGCAGCAATTGCCCTCGCGCAATTCCAGCGACTACGGCCGCTCCTTTGCCGACATCTTCAAGGCGGCCGGCTACGACTTCTACAAGATCGACGGCGCCTTGTTCGCGCCGGCCGAGGTGTGGGTCAGCAACCTCGACAGCGGCAACACCTGGCACGCCGGTGCGCTGGACATGCCGCTGCTGCTGGGCCTCTGGCGCAAGGAGGCGTGATGGCGCTGAACGTGGCCATCATGACCGACGAGGTTGGCTGGCACACGCGCCAGCTCCAGGCCGCGCTGCGCTCGCGCGGCTGCGTCGGCCGCTGCGTCGACCTGGCCGACTGCCGCATCGACACCACGGCCGCCTGGCATGGCCTGGTGATCCCCGGCTTCGGCCGCGAGCTGCCCGACGCCGTGCTGGTGCGCGGCATCGCGAGCGGCAGCTTCGAGCAGGTCACCAAGCGGCTGGGCGTGCTGCATGCGCTGCGCGAGCTCGGCATCGCGGTCTACAACGACGCCCGGGCGATCGAGCGCAGCGTCGACAAGTCGATGACCAGCCTGCTGCTGCATGCGGCGTGCGTCCCCACGCCGCCCACCTGGGCGACGGAATCGCAGGCGCAGGCGCAGCGCATCGCGATCCGGGAGGGCGCCGCCGGCCATGCGCTGGTGCTCAAGCCCCTGTTCGGCTCGCAGGGCAAGGGCCTGCAGTTGGTGGGGCAGGTGCAGGGGGTGCACCACCGGCTGCCGGACATCAAGGCGGCCTACGGCTCGCTCGCCTACCTGCAGCGCTTCATTCCGCCGCAAGAGTCGCCGGGCTTCGATTGGCGCGTGCTGGTGGTCGGCGGGCGTGCCGTCACCGCCATGCGGCGGGTGAGCAGGCACTGGATCCACAACGTCGCGCAAGGCGCCCGCTGCGAGCCGGCGCACCTTTCGGCCAACCTCGCGCAACTGGCCGAGGCTGCCTCCTTGGCGCTGGGCATGGACTACGCCGGCGTGGATCTGATGCCTTCCAGGCGCGGCACCCAGGTGATAGAAGTCAACGGCGCCGCCGCCTGGCAGGGCCTGCAGCGCGTGACGGCGTTCAACATCGCCCGCGCCATCGTGGACGACCTGCTCGACCGCCGGCTTGCAAGTTCCCGCGCCGGCCTGCCGCTGCCCCGCAGCGCATGAACATGGCCATTTCGCAAACCCGCCAGCGCGCCACCCAGCGGGCCAGGGCCTGCTTCCTGCGGGCCTGCGAGCTCGACGTGGCCGTGCGCAAGCCGGGCAACGTCAGCCTGGCATCTGCCGGGCATGGCATGACGGCCGAGGTCTTCATCGCCAGTGCCAGGGCCACCGCCGGACCGCTGTTCCAGCCCGGGGCCAGGGTGGGCGAGCGCATCGAGGCTGCGGTGGATGCCAGCTGGGCGGCCGCCCGCTGCAACACCAACCTGGGCATCGTGCTGCTGTGCGCGCCCATTGCGCGGGCGGTCGACCTTCGGCCCGATGCCACCGGGCCGGCCGCCCTGCGGGAGGCCATCGACGGGGTGCTGCAAGAGCTCGACCTGGCCGATGCGCAATGCGCCTTTCGCGCCATCGCGCGGGCCCACCCCGGTGGCCTGGGCGCCGCGCCGGAGCAGGACGTGAACCGGCCGCCCAGCGTCGACCTGCGCACGGCGATGGCGCTGGCGGCGCGCCGGGACGGCATCGCGCGCCTGTACCGCGACGGCTACGGCCCGCTGTTCGAACTGGTTTCGGGGGTGCTCGACCCGGGGTTTTCGTTCGAGGCAGCTGCCGCGGACGGCCTTCCGGATGCCGGCACGGTCGCGGCCGTGCAGCGGCTCTACCTGGCGCTGCTGGGCAGCGTTGCCGATTCACACATTGTTCGGATTCATGGCGAAGCGGTGGCACACACTGTCATGGCTGCGGCGCAGCGCTGGCAGCGCCAGGTGGGCCGCCCGGAGGGTGTCGATGGCGATCCCGCCTTCGCCGCCTGGGACGCCACGCTCAAGGCAGCGCGCATCAACCCGGGGACCACGGCCGATATGACGGTGACGGCGTTGCTGATCGCGGGGCTGGCGGCCGGGTGGCACGGAACGTGATACCGGATCCCTTGCGCTGGCCGCCAGGCCGGTGTCCCTATGGCCCCGGAAACCCAACACAGGAGACAAGAAGCCATGGCAAAGATTGATCGCATGATGGTCGGCGAATCGCTCGTCGGTGAAGGCAACGAGGTTGCGCACATCGACCTGATCATCGGGCCGCGCGGCAGCCCTGCCGAAACGGCGTTCGCGAACGCCCTCACCAACCAGAAGGACGGCTTCACCTGCCTCTTGGCCGTGGTCGCGCCCAACCTGGTGACCAAGCCTGCAACCGTGCTGTTCAACAAGGTCACCATCAAGGGTGCCAAGCAGGCCGTGCAGATGTTCGGCCCAGCCCAGCGCGCCGTTGCCATGGCCGTGGCCGACTGCGTCGAAGACGGCACCATTCCCAAGGACGAGGCTGACAACCTGTTCATCTGCTGCGGTGTCTTCATCCACTGGCTGGCCGAGGACGACAAGAAGATCCAGGACTACAACTACCAGGCCGTCAAGGAGTCGATCCAGCGCGCCGTCGCCGGCTCGCCCTCGGCCGCTGAAGTCGTCGCCAAGAAGGGCAGCGTCAGCCACCCGTTCGCGGCGCACAGCTGAGTGAGGCTAGCGCTCGCCGGGGGGCACCATGCCGGACCCGATCAGGCGCAGCACTGCGCCTGCGCGGGACGGCTGCTCCATCGCAGGCGGCGCCCGGCGCTCGATCTGCACGCCGACGGCGGCCACGTCGGCGAACTTGCGCGGCTTGACCACCTTGACGCGCACCCAGGACGCGCAAAATTCGTGGATCACGATGTTGGCGATGGCCTCGGCGAAGGCCTCGAGCAGTTGCAGCCGGTGTTCGGCCAAGAGGCGCCGCAGCCGCTCGCAAACCGCGCCGTAGTCGATCGTGTCGGCAATGCGATCGGTGTCGCAGGCATGCGCGCGTGCCAGGCCCGCATGCACGTCGATGACCAGTGGCTGTGCGTGGTGCAACTCGCTCTCGTGCAGGCCGATGACCGTCTCGCCGACAAAGCCCTCGATGAAGATCAGGTCCAGCGCCGGCACAGGCGCGGCGTGCGGTGCGGCAGGCAAGGAAGTGGCGTGCGCCGGGTGCTGTGTGGCCATGCTGTTGCAGTATGTATCGGTTACGCGCGGTGCGGCCCAAGCTGCAAAATGTGGGCCAGAAGCTGGTACCCGGGCCAATAGGAGACAAGCGATATGGCGCTGACGTTGCGAAAAGACGCAAGGCCGGCCGATCCCCATGCGGATCGTGTGCTGGACATTGTGCGCAGTGGAATCCACGAGCAGGCAAGCGACGTGGTGACGCTCTCCTGGATTCGCTGCATCGAGCAATACCACCTGCGGCCGGACAAGCCGCACGCCCCGGAAGTGCTGGCGCGCGTGCCGCTCGAGGAGCGTCGCGTGCGGCACGCCGGCGTGATCGAGTGCGCGCGCTACGAGATGACCACGCTCTACCAGCAGCTGGCCGACAACGAGATGGGCGTGGTGTTGACCGACACCGATGGCGTGATCCTGCACATGGTGTCCTCCCCCGAGTTCGCTGCCGAAGTCGGGCCGCTGGGCCTGCGCCCCGGCGGCATCTGGAGCGAGGCCGGGGCCGGCACCAACGGCATGGGCACCTGCCTGGCCGCGGCGGGGCCGGTGTCCGTGCGCCGCGACGATCACTTCTACACGCAGTACACCCAGCTCACCTGCTCGGCCGTGCCGGTGTACGACCCGGGCGGCAACATCGTCGCCGCGCTCGACGTCACGAGCCGTTCCATCCTGATGCAGCAGCACATCCTGGTGCTCCTGGGCATGACGGCGCGGATGATCGAGAACCGCCTGATCGATCGCGAGTTCCGCAACGCCCATCCGCTGCATTTCCACAGCCGCCCGGAATTCGTCTACACCCTGCACGAGGGCAAGCTGGCGGTCGACGACGACGGACGTGTTCTTGCCGCCAATCGCAGCGCCATGTTCCAGCTCGGCCTGCAGTCGATGGAGCAGATCCGCTCGCGTCGCATCGAAGACCTGTTCCAGACTTCGCTGGCGGACATGCTGCAGCGCAGCGCTTCCTCGTCCTTCCACCCGGTCGTCACCTACGGAACCGACGCTGCCTTGCGTTTCTTCGCGGTGGCGCGACGCCCGGCCTCGGCGGCGGAGGCCGCGAGCGAGCCGTCGTTGCCCTCGCCCGGTGACGCTCCGGCCCTGCCGGTTGCGCGTACCAAGGGCCGGTCGGCTGCCTTGCGCGCCACGACCGGCACCTGCACCTTCGAGGATGCGCGGATCGTGGCGCAGCTGGAAACCGGCCGGCGAGTGATTGCCCGCGGCACGCCGGTGCTGATCTGCGGCGAAACCGGCTCGGGCAAGGAGGTCTTCGCGCGCTCGCTGCACGACAGCAGCCCGCACGCGTCGGGGGCCTTCGTTGCCATCAACTGCGCGAGCCTGCCCGAGAACCTGATCGAGTCCGAGCTCTTCGGCTATTGCGCCGGGGCCTTCACCGGCGCACAGCGTTCCGGGCGCCGCGGCAAGATCCTGCAGGCAGACGGCGGCACGCTCTTCCTGGACGAGATCGCCGACATGCCGCTGGAACTGCAATCGCGCCTGCTGCGCGTTCTCGACGAGCGACGCGTCACGCCGCTGGGCACCGAGGAGACCCATTCGGTCGACTTCCAGCTGATCAGCGCCAGCCATCGCAACCTGCCGACGCTGGTGCGCGAAGGCCGCTTCCGGGAAGACCTGTATTACCGGCTCGCCGGCATCGAGGTGCAGTTGCCCGCGCTGCGCGAGCGCAGCGACAAGCTCGAGCTGATCCGCCGCGTGCTGGCGTCGGAAGGCGGCGCCGATGCCAGCCTGAGTCCCGAGGGCGAGCGCATGCTCATGGCGCATGCCTGGCCCGGCAACATCCGCCAGCTGCGCCATGTGCTGCGCACCGCCGCGGCGCTGGCCGACGGCACACCCGTCACCCGCGTCCACCTGCCCGCGCTGGCCGGAAGGGTCGACGGGGCGCTGCCTGCGCCGCCAGCCGCCGTGCCGACGGAACCACTGCGCATCGGGCACGCCGACAACGCGCCGGGCACCGCCAAGCTCAACCCGATCCAGGCCAACGAGCGCCAACTGCTGCTGCAGATGCTCGAGCAGCATCGCTGGAACGTGAGCAACGTTGCCAAGGCGCTGGATGTGAGCCGCAACACCCTCTACCGCAAGATCCACAAGCTGCAGATCGAGGTCTCCCATCCAGAACAAGAGTCGTGATGAGGGCGCCGCCGCGCCAGCGCCCGGCGACGAGGCGCTGGCCGAGGAGTGCAAGCCGCGTTCACGCTTCGCCTGGTGCATCACCGGCTCCGGCCACTTTCTCGACGAGTCGATGGCGCTGGCCGCGCGCCTGCCGAAGGTCGACCTGTTCCTCTCGGCCGCCGGCGAAGAGGTGCTCGAGATCTACAAGCTGCACATCGAGGCGCTGAAGCCGCGCTTCCGCGTCTTTCGCGACAAGACCGCCAGCGGCGTGCCAGTGGGCATGCTGTATGACGGCATCTATCACACCGTCATCGTTGCCCCGGCCACCAGCAACACGGTGGCCAAGTGCGCCTACGGCATCAGCGACTCGCTGCCCACCAACATGTTCGCCCAGGCCGGCAAGCAGGGCATACCGGGCATCGTGTTTGCATGCGACACCGAGCCGGTGGTCGTGACGAAGTCGCCGCACGATTGGGTCACCTTGCGGCCCCGCCGCATCGAGTTGGACAACGTGGAGCGCCTGCGCGCGATCGATTTCTGCCGGGTCGTTGCCTCACCTGCCGAACTCGAGGCTGCGCTCGACTTCCGACTGAAGGAACTGGCTCTGGCATGGAACACATCCTCTTCCTGACCGGGCACCTCGCCAAGCCCAGCCTGGAGCGGGTGCTGGCCGGCATCGACGCCGCGCCCTTCACCTGGGAAGCGCGCGACCTGGGCCTGCAGGTGGCTGGGCTGATGACAAGCGACATGATCCGCCGCCGGGTCCCGCTGCCGGTGGATGCGTCGCGCCGGGTCGACCGCATCCTCGTGCCAGGCCGCTGCCGTGGCGACCTGGACGCGCTGTCGGGGCACTTCGGCATTCCGGTGCAGCGCGGTCCAGAGGAGGTGAAGGACCTTCCCGGCTTCTTCGACCGCGCCGCCAAGGCCATCACGCTGGACGAGTACGCAGTCGAGATCTTTGCCGAGATCGTCGATGCGCCGCACCTTCCCGTGCCCGAGGTCCTGGCGCGCGCCCGCCGGCTGCGCGCCGATGGCGCCGATGTCATCGACCTGGGCTGCCTGCCGCAGACGCCCTTTGCCCACCTCGAGGAGTGCGTCCAGGCGCTGAAGGCGCAGGGTCTGCGGGTCAGCGTCGATTCGCTGGACACCGAGGAACTGCTGCGCGGCGGCCGCGCCGGCGCCGACTACCTGCTCAGCCTGACGCTGGACACCTTGTGGGTGGCGCAGGAGGTGGCGTCCACCCCGGTGCTGATCGGGCGCACGCCCAGTGACGAGGCCTCGCTGCACCAGGCGGTCGAGCAGATGCACAAGCAGGGCAGGGCCTTCCTGGCCGACGCGATCCTCGACCCGATTCCCTTCGGCCTGACCGCGTCGATCGTGCGCTACCACGGGCTGCGCGAGCGTTTTCCAGAGGCGCCGATCTTGATGGGCATCGGCAACATCACCGAACTGACCGAGGCCGATACCAGCGGGATCAACGCCTTGCTGTTCGGCATCTGCGCGGAACTCGACGTGGCGGCAGTGCTGACCACGCAGGTCAGCAGCCACGCCCGCCGCGTGGTCAAGGAGGCGGACTGGGCGCGCCGCATCATGCACGCCGCCCGCCGCCACGGCCAGCTGCCCAAGGGCTTGAGCGATGCACTGATGACGATGCATGCCAAGCGCCCCTTCCTCGACACGCCGGAAGAGATCGCCGCCACCGCTGCGCAGGTGCGCGACCCGAACTTCCGCGTGCAGGTCTCCGCCAGCGGCCTGCATGTGTACAACCGCGACGGCATGCGCCTGGGGCAGGGTGCCTTCGAGCTGTGGCCGCAACTCGGACTGGAAGGCGATGCGGCGCACGCCTTCTACATGGGCGTGGAGCTCGCGCATGCCGAGATCGCCCACAAGCTCGGCAAGCGCTATGCGCAGGACCAGCCCCTGGACTGGGGCTGCGCGGTCGACAAATGAACGACGTGATCTTCGAGACCGTGGTCACCACGGTCGCCGCCGACGGCAAGCCGCACGTGGCCCCCATGGGCGTGCGCTACCGCGGCGAGCAGGTCGTGCTGATGCCCTTCAAGCCCTCGACCACCCACGACAACATCGCAGCGACCGGCTGTGCCGTGCTCAACATCGTGACCGATACCCGCGTCTTCGCCGGCTGCGTGACCGGCCGGCGGGACTGGCCGCTGGTCCCGGCCGAGAAGATCGCCGGCATGCGCCTGGCCTGCGCCCTGAGCCACGTCGAACTGAAGCTGGCCGAGCGAATCGACGACGTGCAGCGCCCGGTGCTGCACATGGCGCGTGTGCACGAGGCCGTTCACGCGGTCTTTGCCGGCTTCAACCGCGCACAGGCCGCCGTGATCGAGGGCGCCGTGCTGGTGAGCCGGCTGCACATGCTGCCGGCGCAGAAGGTGGACAGCGAAATGGCCTATCTGCAGATCGCCATCGACAAGACCGCCGGCCCCGGCGAGCGCGAGGCCTGGGGCTGGCTGTGCAAAGCGGTGCAGCGCCACCGGGCCTCCGGCTCTGCCATCCCGGAAGGGTTGGCGCCATGAAGCTGCTCGTCAGTGTTCGAAGCGTCGAGGAAGCCTTGCTGGCTGCCGATGCGGGCGTCGACTTCATCGACCTGAAAGAGCCTGGCCAGGGTGCCTTGGGCGGCCTGCCTGTCCCCACCATCGACGCCATCGTCGCGGCCTTGCGCCGGCATGGCAGCGGCCTGGTGGTGAGCGCCACCATCGGCGACGTGTCCATCCACGAGGCGGCGCGTATCGCGAAGTGCGTCGAGGAAGTCGGCGGCTGCGGCGTCGACTACGTGAAGGTCGGCATCGAGCGCGCGCCTGCGGCGCGGGCGGTGCTCGATGCGCTGGCCGCCGGCGGCCGGCCCGTCGTGCCGGTGTTCATCGCCGACAAGGGCCTGGCGCTGGAGGATGTGGCGCACGCCTGCGCCCTGGGCTTCCCGGGCGTGATGGCCGACACCCAGGACAAGCGCAGGGGCAGCCTGTTCGACGCGATGCCGATGGACTCTCTGCGCCGCTTCATTGCCGTGGCACGCGCTGCCCGGACGATGGTGGGCCTGGCGGGCGCGCTGCGCACCGAGCATGGCCCCTTGCTGCGCGCCCTGGCGCCCGACTTCGCCGGCTTTCGCACGGCGGTGTGTGCGGGCGACCGGAGCTCAGCGCTCGACCCTGGGCGTCTCGGGGAGCTGATGGCGCTGATGCGCGCTCAGGCGGCATACCGGCCGTCACCCAGCAGCAGCGCCCGCACGCGGCCCACTTCGTTGCAGTGAACGACGTCGATGGGGAACGCGGCGCCGTCCGACAGCGCCCCGAAGCGCTGATCGACGATGCCTCGTTCTCCCAGTTGGGCCAGGCTCAGCTTGGGGTCGATGGCGCATGACTTGATCAGCACCAGGCGCTCGGCATTCAGGCTTTGGGCAAGATCGAGCGCGATGCTGTCGGAGCTGACCTCCCAGTTGGTGCGACCGGTCGGCCGCTTGCGCTGCAGTTCGAAGGGCAGCCACAAGGCAGTGTGCCCCTTGTGCAGCACGCTGCGAATGTCGGCTTTGCTGCGCGTCAGTTGCAGTGCCGGATTGAGCCCGTGCATCAGGTAGGCGGTCTGTGCCATGGCGAGCACCGCCATGTTGTGCGCGGCGAGGTCGCCAAAGCGCCAGCGCGCCTGGGCGTTGCGGACTTCGTCGCCGAAGGCGCCACCGCCGCAGACCAGGATCACGCGGCCTCCTCCGCATTCGGCCAGCAGGTCGAGCCAGTCCCGCAGGACCGGGTTGGTGTTGAGGCTGCCGCCGATCTTGACGACCCACATACGTTCAATGATCCATGTCCAGGAGCGAGGCCACGGCGACGCACGGCGCGCACACCTGGGCCCAGGCCCGTACCGCCACGCTACCGCCCGCCGCGTTCGCTGCCACCCGCGCCACATCGCTGCCATAGGCGAGCTGGCGCTGTGCGGGCCGTTCTCCGAATGCGCTCGCCACCACGTCGCCCACCAGGAAGGCGCCGCAGCCGGCGCTGACGATCGCTGCGTCGCCGCCCAGGCCGTGCGCCGCCATCACGCGGCGCATCTCGCTGGCCAGCACGCTCACCTGCAGGTCCCGCCAGGACTGTGCGAAGGCCAGCCATTCATCGGGCGCGGCATCGCGCCGATCGAGCCCGATCATTCGGGCCAGCCGTTGCCGCGTGGCGTCGGCGTCCTTGGCCGCGTTGTCGGCGCTCGGGTGCAGGTCGTGGGCCGGGTCCAGTTCGCCGGTCAGTCGGTACACGTCGGCGCTGGTCGCAAAGAACTCGTTCATCACGTTGTGCGGCTGGCCGCGCCAGGCGACGCGCTGCGCCACCGCGCAAAGGGGAGTGCGCACCACGCCGTGATAGACCAGTTCGCCACTGGCCAGGCGCTGTGCATCGGTTCGGCTTCGGGTGGGAACGCGGCCTTCGCTGAAGGCCACCAGGTCGGTCGTCGTGCTGCCGATGTCCACCAGGATGCCGGTGCCCATGCGCAGCGCCGCATGGCGTGCCGTTGCGAGCCAGTTGGCGGACGCCACGGCGGCCCAATGGGCCGGCAACTCGGCATCGCCGCGCCAGCCGGCGTCGCCGGCGAAGAAGCGAAGAGGGCCTTCCAGCGAGCGCCCCAGCACAGCCGAAATGGCCAGCACGCCTTGTTCGCGGTCCGCGAACAGATCGACCATCTCGCCCGTCATGGTGACGGCGTGCTGTGCCCGGGCCAACCCCGTCCATCGTTGGTAGGCGCCTTGCAGCACGGCGTCGAGCCGGTCGATGCCCAGCCACAGCGGGCAGGCCCATTGCGCTACGTCGAGCACCTGCCCGCCTTGCAGCAGGCAGGCCTTGACATGCGCGCCGCCGATGTCCCAGCCGATGATGCTGCGCTCAGGCATGACCGTGTGCAGCCTCAAGGGCCGCTTCGTCGTCCCGGCTCGCGATCACATCGGCTGCCAGGTTGCGGCCGAGCGCGCGCGACAGGCCGACGTAGGCGCAGGTGACGCGCGGGTTGACCTCGATCACCACCGGCCCGCGCCGTGCGTGCCAGACCAGGTCGATGCCGACGAAGCCGCGCAGGCCAGGGATGGCCCGGTGCACGCGCGCCGCCAGCGCGGCAAGGGGCGCGGCACGCGGATCGCTCGGTGGCATCGCGTTCACCTGCACGCCGCGAAACGACAGCCAGCCATGCTCGTCGACGTGCAATTGCTGGCGGTTGATGCTGAGCAGTTCGCATTGCCTCGCACCGCACAGCAGCGACAGGCTGAGCGCATCGCCCTCGACCCAGGGCTCGATCAGCACCTGCTCGCCGGCGCGCACGCGCGAAGTCCAGTCATCCCGTGCCGCTTGCCGCCCGCGATGCACGCGCGTCGCCACCGCCCCGGCGCCGTCGTCCGGCTTGACCACCCAGCGATCGATGTCCGGCGCCAGCTCGAAATCCAATGGCGTCGCAACACCCGCCCCGGCCAGTGCCGTCAGCGTGCGGCGCTTGCGCGTCGCCAGTTCGACGGTCGGCAAGTCGCAGCCGAGCCAGCGGCCCGTTGCGACGCAGGGGTGCAACTTCGCCAGCAGGCCATCGGTTTCCGGCGCGACCACCCAGGCAAGGTCGTGCGCGTCGGCTTGCCGCCGCACGAAGCCCAAGGCCGATTCGCCGTCTTGCGGCGTGACAGGCCGCGCCTGCCGCGGTGGCGGCCCCGCCAGCTTGCAGGTAGCGACCGACACGTGATAGCTTTCCAGGGCAAGCAGGTCAGCCACGATGGCATCGCGCATGGATTCGCCCATCGCCAGCAGTTCGGCGTTCGCATCGTCCATCTCCCCGCCACCGCTCAGGTACTCATACACGAAGATCCTGTCCATCATCGCCACACTGGTCCTCCCATTCGTTTGACATGAAGCTCATTCCCGTGATCGACCTGATGCAAGGCCAGGTCGTGCGTGCCGTGCGCGGCGACCGCCAGGCGTACCGGCCGATCGTGTCGCCGCTGTGCGCCAGCAGCGAGCCGGCGACGGTGGCGAAGATCCTGTGCGAGCACTGCGCAACGCACCAGTTGTATGTGGCCGACCTCGACGCCTTGCTGGGGCGCCCGGCCCAGACGGAGGTTCTGCGCGCTCTGTTGCAGGCCATCCCCGGGTTGGAGCTGTGGCTGGACGCCGGCTTTGCGAACCGGCACGCGGCCGATGCGCTGCGGCTCGAACTTGGCGCCGACAGCCGGCAACTGGTGCCGGTCTTCGGCAGCGAATCGCTGGTCTCGCGCGAGGAACTCGAGCGCTGCTTTGGCGACGGCAAGGACGATGCAGGCGTGCTGTCGCTGGATCGCCGCGATGGCCGGAAACTGGACCTCGCCGGCTGCTGGGATGCGCCCGGCCTGTGGCCCGGGCGCGTGATCGTGATGACGCTCGAGCGCGTGGGCGCCGGTGCCGGCCCGGACCTGCAGACCTTGGCCGAGGTGCGAAGGAAGTCGCCTTCCACGTTCATGGTCGGGGCCGGCGGCATCCGCAACCCGGCGGACCTGGAAGCCGCCCGCGCTGCCGGCGCCGGAGCCTGGCTGGTGGCCAGCGCCCTGCATGACGGTGGGCTGCCCCCCGTGCACGGCTGAAATGTGAAGCGCGTCATGGGCGCTTTCGCATCACGTTTCGTGCCAAGGCGATAGCGTGGCGTGGCGGGCCCGAGAGGGCACACCCGGGCCAGAACTGAAACAGGAAGCGCCACACAGTGTTTCATTTCTGGCGGCGCTGTGTGACCGCGGGAGTAAGCGCTGGCGTGGCGGGTCTGTGGCACATCGCTTGCGTGACGCGCAGCGATGACCGAATCCCTGAACGCATCGGAAGGCGGCGCGACGCGCTGGACCTCTCCTTTTTGCCTGTTGCTTTGTGACACGCTGCGCGTGCGGGCCAGTGCGTCCGGCACGGCGCTGGAACTGGCCGAGGGGGAGTGCGCCCGCGCGCGCGTCGGCCTCGCCCGCTTTTCGCCCGTGCCCTCGGCAGCGACGCCGCTGATCGACGGACAGCCCGTGGCGCCGGGCGATGCGCTCGACGCTGCCGCCCGCATCCTGGCCGCCAGCCGCCAGCCGCTCTTCGGCGGTCTGGGCACCGACGTGGCGGGCGCCCGGGCCTTGTACTGCCTGGCATGCGAGACGGGCGCCGTCTGCGATCCGGCCGAGGGCGCTGCGCTGATGCAGGCCGTGCGCTCGCTGCAGGACCGAGGCGGCTTTGGCACCACGCTCGCCGAGGTGCGCAACCGCGCCGACCTCATCGTCTGCCTGGATGGCCTGCCCGCCGGCGAGGCGGCCGAGCTGCTGGCGCGTTGCGGCGTGGGGGAGGAGGGCTCGCCGCTGCGCCACCTGGTGTTGCTGGGCGGCTCGCCGGCCGATCGGGCCCACCTGGCGGCACTGAACGGGAAGGTCACGACCGAGTCGGTGCCGTTGCAGGGTGACCTGTTCGACACGGTGGCGCTCTTGTCCGCCCTGGTGGCCGGGCGCACGCCGGGCCGGGCCGCGCCAGAACTCGCCGCGCTGGCCGCGCGCCTGCTCGCTGCGCGCTACGGCGTGATCGTCGGCGAAACGAACCGGCTGCCCGAGCACGGGGCCTTGATCATCGAAGCCGTGCATCGGATCGTCGGCACGCTCAATGCCGGCACGCGCGCCGCCGCGCTGTGGCTGGGTGGCGGCAATGGCGCCGGCACGGTCAACGAGGTGTTCACCTGGCTTTCCGGCCTGCCGCTTCGTTCGCGTGCCGGCCCGGCCGGGCTGGAGCACGAGCCCGTGTGCTTCGACACCGCACGCCTGCTGGCCGACGCCGCCGTCGACAGCCTGCTGTGGATCTCGAGCTTCGACGCCGCCTGCGCGCCACCGGCGACGCAACTGCCGCTCATCGTGCTGGGGCACCCCGACCTTGCTTCCTCGGCGCTGCGCGAGGGCAGCGTCTTCGTGCCGGTGTCGACGCCGGGCATCGGCTCGGCCGGCCATCTCTTTCGCGCCGACGGCGGTGCGGTGCTGCCGCTGGTCCCGATCTATCGCGACGCCCTGCCTGCGCTGGCCGAGGTGCTGGGCGGCCTGACGCAACGCGTGCAGGCCCTGCATGCGAAGGCATCCCCATGAGCAGCATGCGCCTGGCCGGCGGCTTCGTCATCGACCCGACCCAACCCACCGATGGAGTGCGGGACCTGTGCGTGCAGGACGGCCGCATTGCGGCGCTGGACCCGCGCGCGCCGGTCGACCTCGAGATCGACGCCAGCGGCTGCGTGGTGATGGCGGGCGGCATCGACCTGCACACGCACATCGGCGGCGGCAAGGTCAACCTGGCACGCCTGTTGTTGCCTGAAACCCATCGCGCCAACGACGCCTGCGGCGGCTGCGTCCCCGGGACCCTGGATACCGGCCATCGCTACGCGCAGATGGGCTACACCGCGGCCTTCGAGCCGGCGATGGTCGCGTGCAACGCGCGCCATGCGCACATGGAGATGGGCGACACGCCGATCCTCGACCATGGCGCCTACGTGATGCTGGGCAACGACGAGTTCTTCCTGCAGCTGCTGTCCGAGGGCGGCGCGGCGGGCAGCAACTTCGAGACCATCCGCGACTACATGGGCTGGACCATCCATGCCACGCGGGCGATGGGCGTCAAGGTGGTCAACCCGGCGGGCATCTCGGCCTTCAAGTTCAACCAGCGCAAGCTGGACGTCGACGAGTGCCATGTCCGCTGGCAGGTCACGCCGCGCCAGGTGGTGCACACGCTGGCGCGCGCGCTGCGGGACCTGGGCGTGCCGCACCCGCTGCACATCCATGGCAGCAACCTGGGCGTGCCCGGCAACATCGAATCGACGCTCGAGACCATCCAGGCGCTGGAGGGCTTGCCGGCGCACCTGACGCATGTGCAGTTCCATGCCTATGGCAGCGAGGGGCCGAAGAAGTTCTCGTCGGCCGCGCTGCAGCTGGCCGAAGCCGTCAATGCGAACCCGAACGTCAGCATCGATGTCGGGCAGATCATCTTCGGCCAGACCGTCACCGCCTCGGGCGACACCATGCGCCAGCATGCGCAGGCCGGGTTCGGCAGCCCGCGCAAGTGGGTCGGCGGCGACATCGAATGCGAAGCCGGCTGCGGCGTGGTGCCCTTTCGCTATCGCGAGCAAAGCTATGTGAATGCCTTGCAATGGGTCATCGGCCTGGAGTTGTTCCTGCTCGTGCGGGACCCGTGGCGCGTGGTGCTGACCACCGACCACCCCAACGGCGGACCCTTCACCAGCTACCCGCACCTGATCCGCCTGCTGATGGATCGCAGCTTTCGCGAAGAGCAACTGGCCAAGCTCCACCCCGAGGTCGCGGCCAACTGCGCCTTGCGCTCGATCACGCGCGAACTCAGCCTGCGTGAGATCGCCATCATGACGCGTGCCGCCCCGGCACGCCTGCTGGGCCTGGCCGACCGGGGACACCTGGGCGTCGGCGCGGCGGCGGACATTGCCGTGTACCGCGAGCAGGCCGACCGGGAAGCGATGTTCCAGGTGCCTGACTACGTGTTCAAGGACGGCACCCTGGTGGCGCGCGCAGGGCAGATTGCCGCAACGCCGGTGGGCGGCACGCATTTCGTGGAACCCGACTACGACCGCGGCATCGAGAAGACCCTGCGCGCGCACCTGGCGAGGCACGGGTCGGTGAATTTCGACCGCATCGCGATCGGCCATGACGAGCTGTGCAGTTGCTGCAACGGCGGACGCCTGTTGCCGGCCGCCTGCTTCCGGGCGATGCCATGAACGATTCGTGGACTCGAAACGGGGTTCACATCGACGACGGCTTCGCCGAAGCCTTCCCGATGAAGGCCACGCGCATCCTCATCACCGCGCACAACGCCACCTGGGCGCGGCACGCGGCGGTGTCGGCGACCGGCCTGGCGACTTCGGTGATCGGCTGCGGCTGCGAGGCCGGCATCGAGCGCGTGATCGATGCGAAGGACTCGCCCGACGGCCGGCCCGGGCTGAGCCTGCTGCTCTTCGCGGTGTCGGGGAAGGAATTGGCCAAGCAGGTCGAACGGCGCGTCGGCCAATGCGTGCTGACCTGCCCGACCACCGCGGTCTATGCCGGCATCGCCGAAGGGGAGGCCATCCCGTTGGGAAAGAACCTGCGCTTCTTTGGCGATGGCTGGCAGATCTCCAAGGTGATCGGCGGCATCCGTTATTGGCGAGTGCCGGTGATGGATGGCGAGTTCGTTGCGCAGGAAAGCACGGCGGTGGTAAAGGGCGTGGGCGGTGGCAACCTGCTGTTCCTGTGCGCCGACACCGACAGCGCGCTGGCGATCGCGGAGGCGGCGGTTGCGGCCATGCAGGCGCTGCCCAACGTGATCCTTCCCTTTCCCGGCGGCGTGGTTCGCTCCGGCTCGAAGGTGGGCAGCAAGTACGCGGCCCTCAGTGCCTCGACCAACGACGCCTTCTGCCCCGGCCTCATCGGCCTGGCGCGCCACAGCGAGCTGACGCCCGAGACGCGCTGCGTGATGGAGATCGTGATCGACGGCCTGAGCGAAGCCGACGTCGGCGCCGCGATGCGCGCGGGCATGCAGGCCGCCATCGCCCTGGGCGCCGGCGGGGGCCTGCTGCGCATCTCGGCGGGCAACTACGGCGGCAAGCTGGGGCCCTTTCACTTCCATCTGCGCAAGCTGCTGGGGGAGGGCGGTTCATGAGTGGCTGGCGATTCACGCTCAAGGCCGCCCCTGCGCTGCGGGTCGACCTGCGCGGCGTGACGCCCGCGGGCCTGGCCGGCCTGTCGGCGGGCGAGGTCGAGCGCCTGCCGGTGGGCTACGGCAATGCACGGCTTGCACTGGCCGAGTTCTTCAAGCTCGCATTCCAGGACGACGATTCGCTGGATTTCGAGGGCGACCTGTCGCGCTTCGACAAAGTCGGCTGGCAGCTGGCGGGAGGCCGCATCCGGGTCGATGGCAGCGTTGGCCACCATGCGGGGGGCTGCATGAGCGCTGGCGAACTCCTCGTCAACGGCGATGCGGGCCTGCTGGCCGCCTGCGAAATGGCGGGCGGCGTCTTCACCGTGCAGGGCGACGTCGACGACTTCGCGGCCAGCGCCCTGCCAGGCAGCATGGACGGCATGCGCGGCGGCACCTTCGTCGTCATGGGAAATGCCGGCGCCCGTTTCGCCGATCGCATGCGGCGCGGCAGCGCCGTCGTGCATGGCGATGCCGGCGACTTCCTGGCCTCGCGCCTGGTGGCCGGCACCATTGCCGTCGGCGGCCGCACCGGTGCGCATGCGGGCTTTGGCATGCGGCGCGGCAGCATCGTGCTGGCCGCAGGGCCGTCGGCCATGGAAGTTCCTTCTACCTTCGTCCCGGCGCTCGCCGCCGTCGATGTGTTCTGGCAATTGCTGGCACGCGACCTGGCACGCCACGGCGGGCCCTTCGCGGCATTGGCGGCAAGGCGGATCGAGCGGCACCTGGGGGACCTGGCAACTCATGGCACGGGCGAGATCATCATTGCCAGTTAGAGTCGCTCCGTGAAAACCTTGACGACCACCGATTGCTTCGCGCTGCTCGACGACCGGCAAGCCAGCCCCGAGCGACCGGCAAGCCGGCTCTACCAGGGCTTCGAACGCGAACACCGCTGCACCGACCCCGCCGGGCTCGATGCGATGTGGGCGTCTGTGGAAGCCGACCTGCGTGCGGGCCTGCATGCCGTCCTGCTGGCGGACTACGAATGGGGCGCCAAGCTGCTGAAGGCCGGCCACCAGCAGCTCGCCCGGGACGATGCGTCCGCCTTGCGCGTGCTGATGTTCCGCGAGCTGTCGCACCTCTCGGCCGCCGAGGTGGGCCAATGGCTGGATGGCCTCGAGCCTGGCCAGGCGAGCGCGGCCGGCGTGATGAACCTGAGCCCCAGCGTGGACCAGGCGGCGTTCGCGCAGGCCATCGCGCAGATTCACGAACGCATTGCCGCCGGCGAGACCTACCAGGTCAACTACACCTTCAGGCTGCATGGGCAGGCCTATGGTCCACCGGTTCATCTGTACCGCAAGCTGCGCGAACGGCAGGCGGTTGCCTATGGCGCCCTGATCCGTTTGCCCGCGCGCTCCGGTGATGCCGCGACAGACGTGCTGTCCTTGTCGCCGGAACTCTTCCTGCGCCACGAGCAGGGCCTGCTGACGGCCCGCCCGATGAAGGGCACGGCACACCGCGCACAAGACGCGCAAGGCGACAGCGAGGCGGCGCGCCACCTGGCGATCGATGCCAAGAACCGGGCCGAGAACGTGATGATCGTCGACCTGCTGCGCAACGACCTGGGCCGCCTTGCCCAAATCGGCAGCGTGAAGGTGGCCCAGCTCTTCGAGATCGAGCCCTACAGCACGCTGTTCCAGATGACTTCCACGGTGCAGGCCCGCCTGCGGCCGAAGGTCGGCTTTGCAGAGGTGCTGCGCGCAGCCTTCCCCTGCGGCTCGATCACCGGCGCGCCCAAGCATCACACGATGGAATTGATCTCCGGCCTGGAAAGCACGTCCCGCGGCCTTTACTGCGGGGCCATCGGCTGGATGGATGCGCCGCAGGGCGCGCAGCAGGTGGGTGACTTCTGCCTCTCGGTAGCGATCCGCACGCTCACCCTGGGGCCCGAGGAGCGGGGCCTGCGGCCGGCGCGCCTGGGCATCGGCGCCGGCATCGTGGCGGATAGCCGGGCCGACGAGGAATTCGAGGAATGCCACCTGAAGGCGCGCTTCCTGACCGGCCTGGACCCGGGATTCGAACTGTTCGAGACCATGCTCGGCGAGGCGCGGCAGGACGCGCCGGTGGCGCTTCGCAACCTCGATCGCCACCTGGCGCGCCTGGGCCACAGCGCCCGCGTGCTGGGCTTTCGCTTCGACCGCGCCGTGGCGCTCGAGGCCGTGTCGAAGCTGCTCCCGGCCTTGGCATCCGGCGTGTGCTGGCGTGTGCGGCTGGCGCTGTCCCATGACGGCAGCCTGCAACTCCAGCACGCCCCGCTGGCGCCGCTGCCTCATGAACAGCTCGTGCTGCGGGTGGCCGAAGAGCGCTTGCCCGACTTCAACCCGCTGGCCGCGCACAAGACCACGCAGCGGCAGGTTTACGACGAAGGCGTGCGCGCGGCCGAGCGTGCCGGTGCGTTCGACAGCCTGTTCTTCACGACCGACGGCCGCCTGGTCGAAGGCGGCCGCACTTCGGTGTTCCTGAAGATCGATGGCCGATGGGTGACGCCTCCGGTGACCGATGGCGCACTGCCCGGGGTGATTCGCGCCCGCCTGCTGGAAGACCCGGCGTGGGGCGCCACCGAGCGCAGCCTGGACTGGGCCGATCTGCAAGGGGCCGAGGCCATCGTCGTTTGCAACGCGCTGCGCGGCGCCTTGCCGGCGCGCCTGTTGCATGACGCAGTCGCGCTGGCGAGTGAGTAAGGCCTGCCGCGTGCCGCACCACAAGCTTGCTCTCTTCGACCTGGACCTGACGCTGATCCCCTTCGACAGCGGCATGGCCTGGACGCAATTTCTCATCGAGCGAGGCATCCTGCCGCCGGAAGCCGAGGCGAAGTACCTGGCCTTTTGCCACCTGTACATCGCAGGTACGCTGGACATTCATGCAATGCATCGCAGCAGCATGCAGCCCCTGCTGCGCTATTCGCGCTCGACGCTCGCGCAATGGCAAGGCGAGTTCCAGGAACAGATGGCATCTCGCATCCCGCCCGCGAGCCGGGCGCTGGTCGAGCGGCACCGGGCACGCGGCGACCTGTGCGCCATCGTCACCGCGACCACCGGTCTGATCGCGCAGCCCATGGCCCGCCTGTTCGGCATCGATGAGTTGGTGTCCACGCGCACCGCCACGCTGGACGAGGCGGCGGACTCGCCATTCACCGGAGAGATCGACGGCGAGCCCTGCTACCGGCAGCACAAGCTGAGCCGGGTCGATCAATGGCTGGAAGGATCCGCGCGCAGCCTGGCTGATTTCGAAGAGTCCTGGTTCTATTCCGATTCCATCGGCGACCTGCCCTTGCTGCAGGCGGTCTCGCATCCGGTGGCCGTCTGTCCGGACGAACGGCTGCGAGCCCACGCCCTTGAAGCTGGCTGGCCCGTGCTCGAACTGGATCGGCGAGTCTGAGATGAGGCCCAACGATGCACGCAAACCTGGAGGAGGGTCGCCATGACCATTGAGCTGAGCAAGGAAGCACGCAAGGAAGCCATCGCCTCCATCGAGAGGTATTTCCGGGAGAACATGGAGGAGCCCATCGGCAACCTGGCAGCGGGCGCTCTCCTTGGCTTCTTCCTGGAGGAAGTCGGTCCCGTCATCTACAACCGGGCCGTTTTGGAAGCCCAGGAGCGGCTTCAGGCCAGAGTCTCGGAGCTGGATATCGAAGTCCATGAGGAGGAATTTCAGTACTGGCGCAAGTACGACCGCAAGGGGCGGGAACAGAAGTGATTGCAAAAGCGCGCGCCCGGCTCAACGAGTTGGCTGAAGAGCACGCCAGCCTCGTGCTCGCAAACGACGCCATTGCCGGCCTCCGGCAGGCATTGAGAGGGCAGTTCGTGTCTGACGAAGAACTGGACCAGGCGCTCGGCGTACCGCGGGCACGAAAGTGCTTCAGTACTGCGCGTCCTGATCAGGAGAGGCGTCAGCCTTGAAACAGAGCCGGTACTCGCTCGGCGCCAGTCCCTGCCACCTGCGAAAACCCCGGGTGAAGTTGCCTTGGTCGCTGAAGCCCACTTTCTCCGCGATCACGTTGAGCGGATCGCCGCTGTGGCGCAAGTACCAGCAAGCCAGTTCGTTGCGGGTCTCGTCGAGCAGGTACTGGTAGCTCAAGTCCTCGCCCTCCAGGCGCCGTACCAGCGTGCGGCGCGAGAGGCCCAGTGTCTGCGCCATCTCCACCAGGCTCGGCCAGTTGGGTTGGCTGCGATGAAACAGGTGCCGCACCTTCGCGCCCACACTGCCGGCCAGCCTGGTGAGTTCTTCGTCGCCGGCGCTGCAGATCCGGCGATGCACCTCCGCATCTGCGGTATCCAGGCGATGCTCCGCCATCTCTGCCGGGAAGCGGATCGCCAGCACGTCGCTGCGGTACTGGGTGGACCAGACCGCCTGCGGCAATTCCTTGACCTTGGAAGAGCGCGGCCAGGGCAGATAGAGCACGCTCTGGCTCAAGGCCTGCTCGTCGGCGACGTCGCGAAAGATGTTGAAGATCGCATGAAGCGTCGCATAGCGCAGGAAGCCGCCATATTCGCCAAAGTCCAGCCGGTCGGTGAGCTCCAGCGAAGCGTGCTGCGCATCGCGCACGAACCGGTAGTTGAACATCCGGTTGCGCACCGGCGTGTAGCGAGCCACCGTCTGCATCGCATGCGCCATGCTCTCGCTCGACATGGCCGCCATTCCCATGGGCCCGTGGGCTGCGCCATGGATGGCCCAGCCCAGTTCGGCGCCGGCTTCGGGGCTGCCCGGCGCGTCCACCGCATCGAGCAGCGGCAGGAAGTCCAGGAGCTACTCGCACATGATCCGCCACCGCTTCACCAACGATCCGCAGGACCCGGATCACCTACGTGCACGGCAGCTGGTGGACGATGCCCTTTCGCTGGATGAGCTTCGACCTTTGGTACGCGGTCTACAACTCTGGGAAGGCAAGGGGCCGATCAAGCCCGACCCGTACCTTTTGACATTCGGGTTCTCAGAGTTCTGGCTGAGGTGAAGTCGTGAGCAGCATTCGTCGCCTCTACGAGGACTTGCGCAGCATCAGCGTCGCCGTGGTGTATCCACCTGGCGAGGAGCGCGATGTCCTGATCGATCAACTCAAGCGCATCGGCTGCCGGCTCCATATCGTCTGGCCGTTTCCGGGTGACCCGCCTACGGGGGCGGACGTCATCTTCTTCCAGGTGTCCCAGGAACTTCAGGGCAGTTCGTCCTGGAGTGCGAGCTCAATCGACGCGACGCTGATCGCACTGTCGGACTACGAGAGCCCGACAACCCTGAAATTGCTGCTCGACACCAGTGCGCATGGGGTCATCACGCGCCCGTTTCGTTCGTCGGGAATCTTGAGCACGCTGGTGCTTGCGCGCTCCGCTCAGAATTTCCAGGCGCGGCTGCAGAGCAAGGCCCACAAGCTCGAAGACACCATCAAGTCGCGTCGGCATATTGAAAAGGCCATTCGCATGC
The DNA here is from genome assembly GCA_035476655.1 of Variovorax sp. Lineage (GTDB taxonomy): Bacteria > Pseudomonadota > Gammaproteobacteria > Burkholderiales > Burkholderiaceae_C > Variovorax. Next base: position 5,775 of record DATILH010000178.1, on the reverse strand, counting down.
TGTCGGAAAGCCAGCAGCTGTCCGAGACGCAGGCCTACGAACACATGCGCACGCGCGCGACCAAGTTGAGGGTGACCGTTGCAGAGGTCTCTGCCATGGTCATTGATGCGCATGAGGCGATGGAAAAGCTCGGCCTGGGAAATCCCAACGCCAGGCCCTGACCCGATCTAGGCCAGATCTAGGCCTGGATCAGCCCCCAGCGCAGCGCGACCAGCGTCAGCTCCGACTGGTTGCTGGCCCCCAGCTTCTGCTTGACGTGATAGAGGTGCGTGCCGACCGTGCTCGGCGATAGGTTCAGGGCCTGCGCGATCTGCGCCACGCTCTGTCCGCGGGCCAGCTGGATGAAGACGGAGAACTCGCGCTCGCTCAGCGTATCGGCCGGGCTGGCGTCGCCTTCGAGCTGCGCCAGCGCCAGGGCCTGGGCCGTGCCGGCATCGACATAGCGCTGGCCGTTCGCCACCGCGCTCACCGCCGCGATCAGGGCATCCGGCGCGCTGCGCTTTCGCAGGTAGCCGAGCGCGCCGGCGCGCAGCACGCGCCGCGGATGGGCGGTGTCCTCGTGGGCCGACAGCGCCAGCACGCGCGCCTTCGGGTCTTGCGCCAGCAGGCGCCGCACCGCCTCCAGGCCGCCGATGCCGGGCATCGAGAGATCCATCACCACCACGTCTGGCTTGAGGCGCGGGTAGTCGATGCAGGCTTGCTCGCCGTTGTCGACCTCTCCCACCACTTCGAACTGTGCGTCGGCCAGCAGCATGCGAAAGCCCATGCGAACCAGGGCATGGTCGTCAACCAGCAGCACGCGGATCATGCGCTCCCCTTTCCGTTCGACGAAGAGGCGACGGGCAGGCGCACCCGCAGCCGCGCGCCGCGTGGCGATGCGCTCTCGAGCTCGAAGCTGCCGCCCAGCCCCTGCACCCGCTCGGAGAGCCAGCGCAGGCCGTAGTGGTTGTCCTGCCGCAGTTCCTCGGGCGGCAGGCCGCTGCCGTCGTCGACGAGTTCCAGCGTCGCATCGCCGGCCTGGCATTGCACCGTGAGCTGCAGGTGGCGGGCCTTGCCGTGGCGCAGCGCGTTGGTCAAGCCCTCTTGTGCCGCGCGGTACAGGGTGAGCGCCGCGTCGGCGCCCAGCGCCGCGTCGGCCAACTCGACCTGCAGGGCGATCTGCACGCCGGCGTGCGCGCGCCGGGTGCGTTCGGCCAGGTCGTTCAGCGCTTCGGCCAGGCCGAAGTTGTCCAGCACCAGGGGCGTCAGCCGGGGAATGATGCCGTGCATCGCGTCGTATAGGCGTGAAGACTCGTCGGCGATCAGGCGCGCCGCCTGTTCGGCCTGCGGGTCGACCCCGTGCACGCGCCCGGCGATCGACAGCGCCATGCTGCGCATCGCCGTCACCGACTGGCCGAGCTCGTCGTGCAATTCGCGCGCGATCATGCGGCGCTCGGCCTCCACGTGCTTGTCGATCCAGCGCGTGAGTTCGCGGCTGTCGGATAGCTGCATCTCCGCGCGCACCGCGCGGCGCTCGGTTTCGATGTGCCCCTGCAGTTCGCGCACCATGCGGTTGAAGGCCGCGCCGATGGCCGCGGCCTCGGCCCCTGCCAGTGGCGGCAGCGTCGCGTCGAACTGCCCGCCCTGCAGGCGGTTGAGCGCCTGCACGACCTGGCCGAGCGGCCGCAGCGCGCGCCCGACCAGCCAGAACACCATGCCATTGACCACCACCAGGAATGCCAGCGCACCGCCAGCGAGCGTCACCACATAGTCCCAGGCGTCGACCTCGGCGCGGGTGGCGTTGGCTCGCACGACCAGCTTGCCGTCGGGGAACTCGATGGCCTGCACCGAGGGGGTCGGCGCGATCAGCGCGCTGAACCATGCGGGCGCGTCGCGGCCGGCCTTGTAGGTGGGTGGGGGCGAGCGGTAGAGCTCCTGCCCCTGTGCATCGAACAGCGTGAGGTCGTTCGAGCGGACCCGGCCGATGCTCTGCAGGAAGGCCAGCATGGCCGGCGTGCCCTGCGCCGCGTAGCGCAAGACGGTTCCCTGCAGCAGCAGCGCCGCGACGCGGTTGGCGGCCACCACTTCCTCATGAACGGACTCGCGCATGCTGCGCAGCTCGAGCGCGAGCACGGTCGCTGCCAGGACGACGGTCAGCGCAACGACGATGAGATTGATCTTCAGCCGAAGGCTCATCGGGCAAGGGGGTGGAGCGGGTATGCGGGCCATGGTAGCGGCTCGTCCCGCCGCATGCTCGATTCATGAAAATCATGAGCCCCGAATCATGATCCGGCGGCTGTGCCCAGGGGCGCCGAAGCGCGAACATGGCTCAACGGGCGCCACCCGGTGTCCGTACCACCCAGAAGGAGACCGTGTATGAAGTGGGAAACCCCTAGTGCCACCGACTTTCGCTTCGGCTTCGAAATCACGATGTACGTAGCCGCCCGCTGACACGGGCGATACCAGCCCCGCCGATGCGCATTACCGTTCTCGGTTCGGCTGCCGGCGGTGGCTTTCCGCAGTGGAACTGCAATTGCCGCAACTGTGCGGGCGTGCGCGCAGGGACCCTCCGGGCCAAGGCGCGCACGCAGTCGTCGATCTTCGTTTCGCCTGACGAGGGCGTGGACGGCGTGCTTTTCAACGCATCCCCCGACATCCTGGAACAGATCCGCAGCAAGCCTGCCCTGCAACCGGCGCGCTCGCTGCGCGATTCGGCCATCGCCGGCGTGGTGCTGATGGATGGCCAGATCGATCACGCGACGGGACTTTTCATGCTGCGCGAACGCAAGGGTGCGCTGCCGCTGTGGTGCACCGATCCGGTCGAGGAAGACCTGCGCCAGGGAAATCCGATCCTGCGCGTCCTGGGCCACTACTGCGGGGTGGATCGGCATGGCATCGCGCTGGACGGCAGTCCCTTTTCCGTACCGGGAGTTGCCGACCTGGAATTTCGCGCCTTGCCCCTGCCCAGCAAGGCCGCCCCCTATTCACCGCACCGCGAGCAACCAGTGGATGGTGACAACATCGGCATGCAGATTCTTGACCGCCGCAGCGGCGCCAGGGCCTTCTACGCTCCCGGGCTGGGCCAGATCACGCCGGCGGTGTTCGATGCCATGGCCGGCGCCGACTGCGTGCTGGTCGACGGCACCTTCTGGACCGATGACGAAATGCCCCGGCTGGGCCTTTCAGCCAAGACCGCCCGCGACATCGGCCACCTGCCGCAGTCGGGGCCCGGCGGCATGCTCGAGTGGATGGCGAAGCTGCCCGCGGGAGTGCGGCGCATGCTCATCCACGTCAACAACACCAACCCGATCCTCGACGAGGACTCGAAGGAGCGCGCGACCCTCACGCGCGCCGGCATCGAGGTCTGCGAGGACGGCATGCAGATCCGCATATGAATCAAGCCCCGGCATGGTCGCGCGATGAGTTCGAGGTACAGCTGCGTGAACGCGGCCGCGCCTATCACATCCACCACCCGTTCAACGTCATGCTCAACAGCGGGCGGGCCACGCCGGAACAGGTGCGCGGCTGGGTGGCCAACCGCTTCTACTACCAGATCGCGATCCCGATCAAGGATGCCGCGGTGCTGTCCAACTGCCCCGATCGCGAAGTCCGGCGGGGCTGGGTGCAGCGCATCCTCGACCACGACGGGTTTGAGCTCAACGGCGTGCGTGACGAGGGCGGCATCGAAGCCTGGCTGCGCCTGGCCACCGCCGTCGGCCTCACGCGCGAAGAGGTGCTGGATCTGCGCCACGTGGCGCCGGCGCTGCGCTTCGCGGTCGATGCCTACGTGAACTTCGCGCGGCGCGCGCCGTGGCAGGAGGCGGTCTGCTCCTCGCTGACTGAACTCTTCGCGCCGGAGATCCACCAGCAGCGGCTGGCGAACTGGCCGGAGCACTATCCGTGGATCGAGCCGGAAGGGATGGCCTACTTCCGAAGCAGGGTCAGCCGTGCCCGGCGCGATGTGGAGCAGGGGCTGGCGATCACGCTCGCCCATTTCACGACACGGCCCCAGCAGGAGCGGGCGCTGGAGGTGCTCCAGCTCAAGCTCGACATCCTTTGGGCCATGAGCGATGCGATGGCGCTGAAGTACGGGGTGCAACCATGACGCCGCCTGGCATCGCCACCCAGCCGCGCATCGGCACCGGCTTTCGCCTGCAGTGGGAACCGGCGCAGATGAGCCATGTGCTGCTCTATCCGGAAGGCATGGTGAAGCTCAACCAGAGCAGCGGCGAGATCATGAAGCGCTGCGACGGCCAGCGCAGCGTGGCCGTCATCGTCCAGGAGCTGGAAGAGGCCTTCTCGACGAGCGGGCTGGGCGATGACGTGCTGGCCTTTGTCGAGCTGGCCGGCAAGCAGCGCTGGCTGGCATGGGACTAGCGTGATGCAAGCGTCAAGAAGCACCCAGGCCGCACCCGGCCCGCCGCTCTGGCTGCTGGCCGAGCTGACCTACCGCTGCCCGCTGCATTGCGTGTTCTGCTTCAACCCGGTCGACTTCGCGCAGCAGGAAGAAGAGCTCACGACCGAAGACTGGCTGCGTGTGCTGCGCCAGGGGCGCGAGCTGGGTGCCGTGCAGCTGGGCCTCTCGGGCGGGGAACCGCTGGTGCGCGACGACCTCGAGGCCATCGTCGCCGAAGGGCATCGCCTGGGCTACTACACCAACCTGCTGACTTCGGGCGTCGGCCTCAGCGCCGCGCGCGCAGCGGCACTGAAGGCGGCCGGGCTCGACCACGTGCAGTTGTCCTTCCAGGATTCGACCCGGGAGATGAACGACTTCCTCTCGCACACCAAGACCTTCGAGCTCAAGAGCCGGGTCGCGCGGCTCATCAAGGAGCAAGGCTGGCCGATGGTGATGAACGTGGTGATCCACCGCATGAACATCGATCACATCGACCGCATCATCGGCATGGCGGCAGAACTGGGCGCCGAGTACCTGGAGCTGGCGAACACGCAGTACTACTCGTGGGCCTTCCTGAACCGCGATCACCTGCTGCCGACCCGCGATCAACTCAAGCGCGCCGAGGAAGTCACCGACGCCTGGCGGGCGCGGTTGGGCGACCGCATGCGCATCTTCTTCGTTGCGCCCGACTACCACGAAGGCAAGGTCAAGAAGTGCGTGAACGGCTGGGGCAGCACGCTGATGTCGATCGCGCCCGACGGCAAGGCCTTGCCCTGCCACACGGCGAAGATGCTGCCGGGCCTGCAGTTCCCGAACGTCCGCGAGCATTCGCTGCGAGAGATCTGGTTCGATTCCGAAGGCTTCAACCGCTACCGCGGCACCGGCTGGATGAAGGAGCCGTGCGCGAGCTGCGAATTGCGCGAGCAGGACCTGGGCGGCTGCCGCTGCCAGGCCTACCTGATCGCGAACGACCCGGCGATGGCGGACCCGGTGTGCATCAAGAGCCCGCACCACCACCTCGTGGAGGAAGCGGTGGCGCGGGCCGAGGCCGTTTCGCAGGCGCGCGTGACGGAGCATCCGCTGGTGTTTCGCGACCCCGCCAATTCGCGCCGGCTTGCTGCGGCACCGCGCTGACTTCATTTCTGCTGCAACTGCTCGCGCTGCAGGCGCACGAAGAGCATCGAGGCATTGCGCAGGTGCTGCGTCTCGTACTGGTCCCAGGCGGCGAACTCCGGCAGGCCTGCCGCCTCCGGCACCGCGCTCAGTGCCGTGTCGGCCTGCAGCAACTCACGCACCCGCGCATCGAGTTGTCGCAGGTAGCGCTCCTCGGCGTCGATGGCACTGGCGTCGGTCGCCGGGCCGTGCCCGGGCACGATGACGGCGGCTGGCTGCGTGCGCAG
>DATILH010000177.1:0-1692 GCA_035476655.1 Variovorax sp. | reverse complement strand
CTGCCGCGCCATCTCACGCCGATGGGCTGGGCCTGGCAGCGGCTGTTCGAGCCGCTGGCCAGCGACGCTCGCCTGGGTTCACTGCTGTTTGCCGTGGCCAACGTCGCCGCTTACTGGGCCCTGGCCTGGTGGCTGGACCGGCGAAGGATCTACATCCGCGTTTGAGTCGGCGCTCAGAGCGCGGTGGCCGAGGTCCAGGCCTTGCGGATCAGGCGGCCGCATTGGACCGAGGTGAACGCGCCCATGGGAGCCATGCGCGCCAGCACGCCGTAGCTGGTGCGGCTGGCGTCGATCCAGGGATAGAAGCCGAACGCGCCCGGACTGCTGAATGCGCCATCACCCAACACTGGATCGTCCTCGACCCAGTGGCCGACCGAGTAGTGCCAGCTCTCAGTCGGTGGAATCGGGGCAAAGATCGCCTGGGTGGTGCCGCAGGTCAGCTTGTTCGTGCACACCGGGTTGCTGCCGAGCAGGTTGCCCATCACCAATTGGCCGGTCAGGAGCTTGCGCAGGAACTTGGCATACGCATCGGCAGTGCCGAAGCCGCCCCCGGCCACTTGCGGCGATGTGAAGCTGACTTTCACATCGGTGCCGATCTGGCCCTGGATCGCCGATGTCAAGGTCTTGTTGTTCATCGCGCCCAGTCCCATCAGGCTGGCGTGCTTCTGCATATGGCCGCCGCCATAGTCAAACTTGTTGTCGGTGCTCGCGGTGTACACGCCATTGGTGCCGTAGGCCAGGCAGCTGTCGACCGTCTGGTTCTGCAGGCAGCTCTCGAAACTGTTGTAGCCGCGACGCATGCCGAGGTAGGCGCGATCGTCGCTGCTGAGCACGCCATTGCGCTTCTGCGCGACATAGGCACCGTAAATCCACTTGGAGGCCGAGGCCAGCGTCATCGGCGTCGTCGACATGACCGTCGCGGTGCTGCTGCTGCTGTTGACCGAGCCGGAGGCTTGCTTGCCGTCGTGGTTGCCGATCTCCCAGTAGAAGGGGCGAACCGGTGCGCAGGCGTTGGTGCTGCTCTGGGCCGTGGCCGTTGCGGCGGAAATGCGTTCCGCCACGCTGGCGCCCGGGGCAAGTGCGGGTGAAGGTGCAGGGGCGGGTGCGGGTGCGGGTGCAGGACTCGGGCTGACCCTGGGCCTGTTGATCGTGGCGCGCGCGGCCAGCGCCTTGGCCAATCCGCCACCGGCGGCGTTGGCCGTTTCGGACTCTGCCTCGGCGGCAGTTGCCATGGTGTCTTCGGTGGCGACTTCGTCATCACCGCCGCCGCAAGCGGCCAGCGAGAGAACAACGGGGGTGAGGCAGAGCGTGAGGAGTACGGCGTGTTTCATGTCAACCTTATCGGTTGACCTGTTGGGACATGAAGGTTGACATTGCAAGAAGGTGTTTTCGTCTTATTCCGTTTGTGCACTTTCTGCGCTCTCCCTCGGCGGCCGAGCACGCCTTCATGCCGCGGCGGCGGGCCGTACACTCCCCCGGCCCGATGCGCCCGACCCCTTCCTCCGCCTCCGCCGCCGAACTGCGCCTGGCCTACGCCCTGGTCTTCCTGACTCCCGCGCTGTGGTGCGTGAACTACCTGGTGGCGCGCTGGGCGCCGGGCGTCATCGCGCCGCATGCCTTGGCCCTGGGCCGCTGGAGCGTGGCGGCGCTGCTGCTCGGTGCGCTGTGCTGGCGCGAGCTGCTGGCCAAGCG
>DATILH010000176.1:0-3337 GCA_035476655.1 Variovorax sp. | reverse complement strand
GGCATCCACGCCCTGGCCCAGGTCCATGTTCACCAGGCCCTGGTAGCGGCCGATGCCGTGCGCGGTGTGCACCACCGGATCGCCGACGTTGAGTTCGGACAGGTCCTTGATCAGGGCCTCGACATCGCTCACCTGCTCCTGCTTGCGATGGCGCCGGCGCGTGCTGGGCGCGGTGGCGAAGAGTTCGGTCTCGGTGACGAAGTCGATGGCCTGCTCGCGCCAGGCAAAGCCCGCCGCCAAGGCGGCCGTGGCAATGCCGATCTTCTCGTCCGGGCTGGCCTCGAACTCGGCCAGCGAGTCGAAGGCCGGCGGGCTGATGCTGCTGGCGCGCAGGAAGTCGAGCAGGCTTTCGCGCCGGCCGTCGCTCTCGGCGATCACCAGCACGCGCTGTGTGCTGGCTGCAATGTGCGCCTTCAGGCGCGCGAGTGGTTCGTCCGCTCCCCGCACCACCGACAGGTCCGGCAGGGTATCGAATTCGGCGTAGGCTGGTGCGCCGCCCTCGGGCGTGCCGCGCAGGGCCAGTTGCGCATGCTGCTTCGCCTGCGCATAGAACTGCTCGGCGGAAAGGAACAGCGCCTCCGGCGGCAGCGCGGGCCGCTCCGGATCGCCGCGCACCAGGCGGTAGCGCTCGGACGTGTCCTGCCAGAAATTCTGGAAGGCGGGTTCCAGCTCGCCATGCAGCACCACCGTGGCCGCGTCGCCCAGGTAGTCGAACACGGTGGCGGTCTCGTCGAAGAACAGCGGCAGGTAGTACTCGATGCCGGCGGTGGCCACGCCGTTGCCCATGTCCTTGTAGATGCGGCTCTTGGTCGGGTCGCCCTCCAAGAGCTCGCGCCAGCGGCTGCGAAAGCGCGCGCGGGCCTCGTCGTCCATCGGGAACTCGCGGCCGGGCAAGAGGCGCACCTCGGGCACGGGGTAGAGGCTGCGCTGGGTGTCCGGGTCGAAGGTGCGGATCGAGTCGATCTCGTCGTCGAACAGGTCCACGCGATAGGGCACTGCAGAGCCCATCGGGAAAAGGTCGATCAGCCCGCCGCGCACCGCGTACTCGCCCGGGCTCACCACCTGCGTCACGTGGCTGTAGCCGGCCAGCGTGAGCTGGGCCTTGAGCTTGGATTCCTCCAGCTTCTGCCTGGTCTTGAAGTGGAAGGTGTAGCCGGCCAGGAAGGCGGGCGGCGCCAGGCGGTACAGGGCGGTAGTGGCCGGCACCAGCACCACGTCGGCCTCGCGCGCCCGGATGCGCCACAGGGTCGCCAGGCGCTCGCTGATCAGGTCCTGGTGCGGCGAGAAGCTGTCGTAGGGCAGGGTCTCCCAGTCCGGGAACAGGGCGCAGCGCAGTTCCGGCGCGAAGAAGGCCATCTCGTCGATCAGGCGCTGCGCGTCGTTGGCATCGGCGGTGAAGATGGCGGTGGCGCGTCCTGCCGTCTTCTCGCGCTCGGCCAGCCGGGCAATCAGCAGGGCATCCGCCGAAGACGGGGGGCGCGGCAGCGTGAAGCGCTTGCCGGTCGTGAGGTTGGGAAGATCCATGGCAGGTGCGTGAAGCAAAGCAGAACACCCCGCGCCGGTGGGAGCGGGGTGTGCAATCTGGCGATTCTAGAATGGGCTCAACCTACCCGCTTTCCATGCCCAACTCCCATCCCTCCCACTTTCACGCCCTGATCCCCTGTGCCGGCAGCGGCAGCCGCGCCGGCGCTGGCGGCCCCAAGCAGTACCAGCGCCTGGCCGGCCGGCCCCTGGTGGCCCATACCCTGGAGGCTTTTCGCGCCCTGGCCGATCGCTTTGCCAGCATCGCGCTGGTGGTGGCGCCCGACGATCGCGATGTGCTGGCGGCCCTGCCGGCCTTTCCGAAGGCGCAGGGCGAACGCCTGCTGCAGGTCGGCGGCGCCACCCGGGCCGCCACTGTGCGCAATGGCCTGGCCCTGCTCCGACAGCAGGGCGCCAAGGCGCACGACTGGGTGCTGGTGCACGACGCCGCGCGCTGCCTGGTGACGCCCTCGCAGATCGAAGCCCTGATGGCCGCCTGCGAGCACGATGCGGTGGGCGGCCTCCTGGCCCAGCGCCTGGCCGATACGCTGAAGTCGGCTTCGCCCGATGGGCGGGTGCAGACGACGCTGGGGCGCGCCGACAAGTGGCTGGCCCAGACGCCGCAGATGTTCCGCCTGGGCATCTTGCAGGACGCGCTGGAAAAGGCCGGCGACGCGGTGACCGACGAGGCCAGCGCGATCGAGGCCGTCGGCCTGTCGCCGCTCCTGGTGCCGGGCAGTGCGCAGAATTTCAAGGTCACTTTCCCCGAGGACTTCGCGCTGGCCGAGGCGGTGCTGCGCGGCCGTGCAAGGAGTGAGGGATGAGCACGAGCGCAGCGCCGGGCCGCCCCAAGCAAGCGAGCGCCCCCTCGGGGGGCAGCGAGCCACACGCAGTGGGCGAGCGTGGGGGCATCGATATTCGTGTGGGTGAGGGCTGGGACGTGCATCAACTGGTGGACGGCCGCAAGTTGATGCTGGGCGGGGTGGAGATTGCGCACACCAAGGGCCTGCTGGGCCATTCCGATGCAGATGCGCTGCTGCACGCCATCACCGACGCGCTTTTCGGCGCAGCCGGCCTGGGCGACATCGGCCGGCACTTCCCGGACACCGATCCGCAGTTCGGCGGCGCCGATTCCATGGTGCTGCTGGCCGAGGCGGCGCGCCGCGTGCGCGAGGCCGGCTGGCAGATCGGCAATGTGGACAGCACCGTCATCGCCCAGGCGCCCAAGCTGGCGCCGCACATCCCGGCCATGCGCGAGCGTATCGCCCAGGGCCTGGGGGTTGCGCCGGAGCAGGTCAACGTGAAGGCCAAGACCGCCGAGAAGCTTGGCCCGGTGGGCGAGGGCCGCGCCATGGAGGCGCGCGCCGTGGTGCTACTGCAACGCTGAGCGCCGGGCCACCTTCGCGTTGTTGCCGCCGCCGTTGCTGCTGGCCGTCGGCCGGATCGCGGCCGCGCGCGGCAGCCGGATATGGGCCGCCAGCCCGCGCCCCGGCGTGCTGGTCAGGGCAAAGGTGCCGCCCATGCGCTCGATGTTCTTGGCCACGATCGACAGGCCCAGCCCGGCGCCGGCAGCCGAGGTGCGCGCCGTGTCGCCCCGGAAGAAGGGCTTGGTGAGCTGCGACAGCATGGCGGGCGGCACGCCGGCGCCGTGGTCGCGTACCTTGATCAGCACGGCGTCGTTGTGCGCCTGCGCCTGGATGGTGATGCGCGCCACCTCGGTGCCCGGCGTCCTGCCGTAGCGGCGGGCGTTTTCCAGGAGGTTGGAGATCACGCGGATCAGCTCGACCTCGTCGGCCATCACCCGCAGGTCGGGCGC
>DATILH010000175.1:0-13126 GCA_035476655.1 Variovorax sp. | reverse complement strand
CAGGCACCGGAGAGCACGGCACCGACCAGGAAGCCGACCGCAGTGGTCACATCCAGGAAGATCGCGATCAGGATCGCCAGGACCACGCCGACCATCGCGATGGTGCGGTACTGCTTGGCCAGGTAGGCCGCGGCGCCGGTCTGGATCGCCGCGGCGATCTCCTGCATTCGCGCGTTGCCTGCGTCCTGCGAAAGAATCCAACTGCGCGCCCAGATGCCGTACGCGACGGCCACCAGGGCGCACACGATGGCGAGGACGAGAGGAGTGTTGCCAGTCATTGCCATTCTTCTCCAGTAGTTCATTTGTACTCATGGAGACGAAGGCTGAGGTTCCGGTGCGCAACGCGTACGGGTCTGAGCCTTCGCCGCGTTGCTTCCTCGAAGCCGGCCCTGCGTGCAGGGCGACCGATTGGCCAACGGGGTCAATTTACAGGCAAAAGGCACGTTTGGTGTGAAAGTGCTGTGACGCGGAAAGTAAAATCCGGGTTTCCACGCAGTCTCCTAAAACTTTCCACTACGCAACAAGACAATGGCTTTCGACAAAGTTTCTCCAGGCAAGAGCCTTCCGGACAACTTCAACGTGGTCATCGAGATCCCGATGAACGCCGACCCGATCAAGTACGAGGTCGACAAGGAATCCGGCGCGATCTTCGTCGATCGCTTCATGACCACCGCCATGTACTACCCAGCCAACTACGGCTATGTGCCGCAGACGCTGTCGGGCGACGGCGACCCGGTCGACGTGCTGGTGATCACGCCCTATCCGCTGCATCCGGGCGTGGTGGTGCCCTGCCGTCCGCTGGGCATCCTCCTGATGGAAGACGAAGCCGGCGTGGATGGCAAGGTGCTGGCCGTGCCCACCGACAAGGTGCTGCCCATCTACAGCCACTGGAAGTCGGTGGAGGACGTGAACCAGATGCGCCTGAAAGCCATCAGCCACTTCTTCGAGCACTACAAGGACCTGGAAGAAGGCAAGTGGGTCAAGGTGCTGGGCTGGAAGGGCCTGGACGAAGCCCGCAAGGAAATCCTGGACGGCGTGGCTGCTTACAAGAAGTAAGCACCGCTTCTCCAACGAAGGAACGCCTCGCACCGCGAGGCGTTTTTTCTAGCCAGCCTGGCGGAAGGGACTGCGTTCGCCCAGGTGCTCCAGGTAGCCGTCGATGCCGGCGCCTTCGCGCTCGAGAAAGTGCTCGACGGCGTCGGCAAAGGCCGGATGCGCCAGCCAGTGGGCGCTGGTGGTGCGCACCGGCATCAGGGCGCGCGCCATCTTGTGCTCGCCCTGGGCGCCGCCTTCGAAGCGCGCCACGCCATGTTCGATGCACCACTGCAGCGGCTGGTAGTAGCAGGCCTCGAAATGCAGGCAGTCGACGCGCTCCTGCGCGCCCCAGTAGCGGCCGTACGCCGCCTCGCCGTCGCCCGACAGCGCGATCAGACTGCTGGCGATCGCCCGCCCTTCGCGCTCTGCCACGAAGAGCAGCCAGGCCTCAGGCATGTGTCGCGCCATGCGCTGGAAGAAGTCGCGCGTCAGGTAGGGCGGGTTGCCGTGCTCGCGGTAGGTGCGGGCGTAGCAGCGGTAGAAAAAGTCCCAGTCGGCGCTGGAGATGTCCGCGCCGCGTGCCCAGCGGAAGCGCACCCCGGCCTCCTGCACCTTGCGTCGCTCCTGCCGGATCTTCTTGCGCTTTTCGTGCGCCAGGCTGGCCAGGAAGGCGTCGAAGTCGGCCCACCCCTGGTTCAGCCAGTGGAACTGCACCGTGTGTCGCAGCATCAGACCCGCATCGGCGCAGGCGCCGATGTCTTCGTCGGCACCGAAGAGCAGGTGCAGGGATGACAACCTCTCCTGCCCGCACCATGCGACGAGCGCTTGCACCAGCCTGGCGCGACTGGCCGCATCGCGCGCCAGCAGGCGCGTGCCCGGCACCGGCGTGAAGGGCACTGCCACCAGGCCCTTCGGGTAGTAGGCGAGGCCGTGCTCATGGTAGGCATTGGCCCAGGCCCAGTCGAACACGTACTCGCCGTAGGAATGGTCCTTGAGGTAGAGCGGGCAGGCGGCCAGCAGCTCCTTGCCTTGCCACAAGGTGAAGAAGCGCGGTGTCCAGCCGCTGGCGGGGGTCGCGCTGAGGCTGGCGTCGAGTGCCGCCAGGTAGGCGTGGCGCATGAAGGGCGACGGCGCGGCTTGCGCGGCGAGCAGCGAATCCCAGGCGAGCGCGTCGATCTCCGCCGGCGATGTGTGGACGCGGACGACGGCTTCGCTGCGTGGCATTCGCTATCTCTTGGCCGTCAGGCGCGCCGCGCGCCCAGGCGCTCGGCAATGTAGATGCCGCCCAGCACCAGGGCCAGCGCCACGCCGTGATAGAGCGAAATCGGTTCGCCCAGCACCACCAGGGCCAAGAGCGGCCCGAAGATCGGCACCAGGTTGAGGAACACGCCGGCGCGCGCCGGGCCGATCAGGCCCACGGCCTGGATGAAGGTCACTTGCGAGACGAAGGATGGCAGCAGGCCGACGAAGGCGATCACCATCCAGCCCTTGGCGCTTGGCATGAAGAACTGGCCGGTGGCGACCTCCGCTGCCACCAGAGGCAACGAGACCAGGCAAGCTACCAGCGCGGTGGCCGCGAAGAAGACGATGGCAGGCACCTCGGGGCGCCGCCGCAGCCCCAGCGCGTAGCCTGCATAGAGCAGGCAGGCGATGATCATCCACAGGTCGCCGATGTTGAAGTCGAGCCGGGCCAGCAGCTCGATCTGTCCGCGCGAGGCCACCACCGCGATGCCCGCCAGCGTCACTGCCACGCCCAGCCATTGCAGCGCCGTGACCCGGGTGCCAAAGAACAGCACGCTGCCCACCAGCACCAGCACGGGAATGGTGCCCTGCAGGATGGCGATGTTGATTGCCGTGGTGTGATGCGCCGCTGCGTAGAAAAGAGCGTTGAAGCCGGTGAAGCCCAAGGCGCCCATCAGGGTGATGGAGCGCCAGTGCGGCAGCAGCCGGCGCCAGTGGGCCTGGATCGTTGTGCGCGCAAAGAGCAGCAGCGCCGCGCAGGAAATGCCCCAGCGCATGAAGGTCAGGAACATCGGCGAGACCTCGCCCACCGCCAGCCGCGCGGCGACCGCGTTCATGCCCCAGATCAGGGTTGTGAAGACGAGCAGCAGGTAGGCCTGGTTGGCCGCGCGGGGAACGAGCGCGTCGAAGGAGTTGGAAAGAAAGGAGGTGCCGGTACGCATCGAGGCCGAGCGTAGCAGCCCCTGCAAGGCCGTGGGCCCGGGGGTGAATGACATAATCCTTTCACCCCGGACCACTCCTGTTTATGACTCTCAAGATCGCCATCGCGCAGCGCAATTTCGTGGTGGGTGATCTTGCCGGCAACGCCCGCAAGATCATCGACGCGGCCCGCGCGGCGCATGCACAAGGGGCGCGCCTGCTCCTCACGCCCGAGCTCTCGATCTGCGGCTACGCCGCCGAAGACCTGTTCCTGCGCCCGGCCTTCATCGCCGGCTGCGACGAGGCCGTGAAGACGGTGGCGCGCGAGTTGGCCGATCTGGCGGGGATGACGGTGGTGGTTGGTCACCCCAGCGGCTACAGCGTGCGCAGCCGCTCGGTCGCGGTGCAGATGCGCCACAACGCCGCCAGCGTGATCCGCGAGGGCCGCATCCTGGAAACCTACGCCAAGCGCGAGCTGCCCAACTACCAGGTGTTCGACGAACGGCGCTACTTCACGCCCGGCCAGGGCACCTGCGTGTTCGAGGTCGAGGGCGTGTCGGTGGGCCTCCTGATCTGCGAGGACGCGTGGTTCGAGGAACCGGCGCAGCTCGCCAAGCGCGCCGGCGCCGAGGTGCTGGCGGTCATCAACGCCTCGCCCTATCACGTGGGCAAGGAAGGCGAGCGGGTGGCGCGCATGGCCGAGCGGGCCCGCGCTGCCGGCCTGCCGCTGGTCTATGCGCACCTGGTGGGTGGGCAGGACGAGGTGATCTTCGATGGCGCCTCCTTCGCTTTGCAGGCCGACGGCAGCACGGCCGCGCAGGCCGCCAGCTTCCAGGAAGCCTTGCCGTGCATCGAAGTGGAGCGCCAGGGCGACGCCGTGCGCGTGTTGCCCCAGGAAGTACTGGCGCCGCGCACCGCGCCGGCGCAGCTTTGGGACGCCCTGGTGCTCGGCGTGCGCGACTACATCGGGAAGAACGGTTTTCCCGGCGCCATCCTCGGCTTGTCCGGCGGCATCGACTCGGCCCTGGTGCTGGCGGTGGCGGTGGACGCGCTCGGCAAGGACAAGGTGCGCGCGGTGATGATGCCTTCGCCCTACACAGCCGACATCAGCTGGATCGACGCACGCGAGATGGCGCGGCGCCTGGGTGTGCGCTACGACGAGATTTCCATCAAGGCCACCTTCGAATCCTTCAAGGGCGCGCTGGCCAGCGAGTTCCAGGGCTTGCCCGAGGACGCCACCGAAGAGAACATCCAGGCGCGAATCCGCGGCACCCTCTTGATGGGACTATCGAACAAGTTCGGCGCCATCGTGCTGACCACCGGCAACAAGAGCGAGATGGCCACTGGTTATTGCACGCTCTACGGCGACATGGCGGGCGGCTTTGCCGTCATCAAGGACCTGCTCAAGACCACGGTGTTCGAACTGGCGCGCTGGCGCAACGAGAACGACCCCTACGGCACCGGCGCCCAGCCCATTCCCGAGCGCATCATCACTCGCCCGCCCAGCGCCGAGTTGCGCCCCGACCAGACCGACCAGGACAGCCTGCCGCCCTACGACATCCTCGACGGCATCCTGGCGCGCTATATGCAAGACGACGAGAGCGTCGACGCCATCATTGCCGCCGGCTACGAGCGCTCGGTGGTCGAACGCGTGGTGCGCCTGATCAAGATCAACGAGTACAAGCGCCGCCAGGCGCCGGTGGGGGTCCGGGTCACGCACCGCAGCTTCGGCAAGGATTGGCGTTACCCTATCACCAGCAAATTCAACGAAACCGCCGGGAGCACACCGCAATGAAGCAGATCACCGCCATCGTCAAACCCTTCAAGCTCGATGACGTGCGCGAGGCCCTCGCCGAACAGGGGGTCACGGGCCTGACGGTCACCGAGGTGAAGGGCTTCGGCCGCCAGAAGGGCCACACGGAGCTCTACCGCGGGGCCGAGTACGTGGTCGATTTCCTGCCCAAGATGAAGATCGAGGTGGTCGTCAACGAGGGCGACGTCGAGCGCTGTGTCGACGCCATCGTGAGTGCTGCGCGCACCGGCAAGATCGGCGACGGCAAGATCTTCGTCACCAACGTCGAGCGTGTCGTGCGCATCCGCACCGGCGAGCAGGACGAAAGCGCGGTCTGAACCCCACCCCCGTATCGGCTCACTTCGTGTAGCCGAGTACCCCCTCGAGGGGGGCAGCCCCTGCGGCCCGGCGAAGCCGGTTCCGCGGCGCTACTGGACTCGGCTGCACCGGGTCGGTGCGCCTTGGTTCTCGCTCTCAGATGTTCTCGGCCAGGCGGTCGTCCTTGGCGTGGCGGGGCACCTCGTCGCGCAGCGCCTCCAGCAGTTCGGCCGGTGTCTCGCCGGTGCGAATCAGATCCATCTGCCAGTCGCCCATGAAAGCCTCGCGCACGCTGTGGCGCAGGAACTCCAGCATGGCGTCGTAGTAGCCGGCCACGTTCAGCAGGCCCACCGGCTTGTCGTGGTAGCCGAGCTGGCGCCAGGTCCAGATCTCGAACAGCTCCTCGAAGGTGCCGATGCCGCCGGGCAGGGCGAGAAATGCATCCGAACGATGGGCCATCAGCGCCTTGCGCTCGTGCATGGTGTCGACCACGTGCAGTTCGTCGCACAGCGGATTGGCCAGTTCCTTGTCGACCAGGGCCTTGGGGATCACGCCGACCACCCGGCCGCCGGCGGCGCGGGTGCTTTCAGCCACCAGGCCCATGAGGCCGGTCCGGCCGCCGCCATAGACGAGTTGGCCGTCTTGCCGGCCGATCCATTGGCCCACGACCTGGGCGGCGGAGGCGAATTCAGGGCGTGTACCCGGGCGCGAGCCGCAGTAGATGCAAATCGAAAAAGTGGGGGAAGTCATGCCGCCATCATGCCGCGTTCAGACGACAAATCGGTGCCAGAGAGCGGCCAGCCAGACGCCGCCGGCCAGCAGCAGGGCCAGCAGCACGGCGGCGCTGCCCATGTCCTTGGCCTGCTTGGACAGGTCGTGCCATTCCGGGCCGATGCGGTCGATGGCGGCCTCCACTGCGGTATTGAGCAGTTCCACGATCATCACCAGCAGCACGCTGCCGGCCAGCACCGCGGTCTCGACCCAGCTTTGGCCGAGCCAGAAGGCCAAAGGAATCATCACCATGGCCAGGATGGCTTCCTGGCGGAAGGCGGTTTCGCGCCAGCCGGCCCGCAGTCCGTTGAGGGAAATGAGGGCCGCGTGCCAGACGCGGGCCAGGCCGGTGCGCCCGAGTTGGGTGTTGGCCGCGCCGTTCTGCTCAACCATGGCCGGGCGCCTTGGCATGCACCAGTCGGGTGCCGGCGAAGGCGTCGTGCCAGAACTGCCCCAGCGGGTGAAAGCGCGAGAGCAGGGCCCAGACGGCGATCCAGCCGATCACGATGACGGCGGCCTCGCCCGCGCTGACGGTGAAAAAGGACAACCCGGCCAGCGGCGGCAGGATCCACAGCCAGCCCAGCAGGTAGCGCAGCAGCGCGCGCGCCTGGCTGAGCGGGTGGCCGTGGCGGTCGACCACCCGGATGCCCCAGGTCTTCATCGCCAGCGTCTGGCCCTTGGACCAGAACCAGGTGAAGTAGACGCCAAGGACCACAAAGAGAAAGGCCTGCAGCATCGGATGGCGGTTGCCGTCGACGGCGTTGCGCATCTGCGTGAGGGTGCTGAACAGCCAGCCGGCGATGAAGACCACCGCGAAGAGCAGCATGCCCTCGTAGAGCCAGCAGGCCATGCGGCGCCAGAGGCCGGGTGCAACCAGGGCGACGTGGGCGGGCGATTGGGATTGGGGCTGGGAGACGGCGTTCACGGGGTCAGGGAGCCTCGACTGGCTTCGGGTCGACAGCGCTGGCTGCCTTGGCGGGCGCCGGCGTCGTTGCCGGGGTGGGGGCCAGTTGGATACGCGGCGCGTTCTGGCCGCTGGGAACCGGCGCCAGCTTCTGGGCGGGAACAGGCCGCACCGGCGCCGCGGCGCTCGGCGGCCGGCTGCCGGCACGCGCGGCAAGCTTGCGCTTCTCCTCTTCGCTCAGGGCCTGGTAGGCCTCCCACTTGGCTTGCTGTTCGTCCTTGGGCGCCAGGCGCTTGACTTCGGCGAAATTCAGTCGGGCCCGGGTGCGCTCCTGGGCAGTCAATGCGGCCCATTCCGTCATGCGGCTATGGAGCACGGCCTGATCCTCGGCCGACATGCTGTCGAAGTTGCGGGACAAGGCGATCCACTTGCGCTTTTGCGCCACGTGCAACTCGTTCCAGTGGGGAGCCAATGGGCTCAGCGCCCGCTGTTGGTCGGAACTGAGTTCGGTCCACAGCGGCTTCGT
The DNA here is from genome assembly GCA_035476655.1 of Variovorax sp. GTDB lineage: Bacteria > Pseudomonadota > Gammaproteobacteria > Burkholderiales > Burkholderiaceae_C > Variovorax. Next base: position 5,620 of record DATILH010000175.1, on the reverse strand, counting down.
GCTCGCGGTCGGCGGCTTGCTGTCCGGCGTGGCCGCGGCTGTCGGTGCGCTGGACTGCGCGTGCGCCGGCAGCGCGGCCAGGGCCAGGCCACCCCACAAGAACAGGCCGGCGAAGGCCGGCCCGAACATGGAAGCAAGCGATGCGTTCCGGCGGTGCCGGCGGAAGTTGACGCGGTCAGTGAGCAACGCTGTCTTCACTCTTGAGGAACTGCGCAAAGCCGGGATCGGTGTAGGCCGCGGGCGGCAGCTCGCCGGTGAGCAGGGCGGCATCGACCTCGGCCAACTCGCTGGCCCGGTTGTCGTCCTGCAGGATGCTGATGGCGATCAGGCCCGCGGCCAGGGCGATCAGCGGCAGCGCCGAGGCGATGCGGCTCCACCAACCGCCGCCCAGCGCCATGGCGCCGTCGCCGCCGACCGTGACCGATGCGGTGCGCGTCTGCACCAGCTTGCGGCCCGCGACCGCCTGCACCCGTCCGGCGCGCAGGCGCTCCGAGATGTCGTGCGGCAGTTCGCGGGTGCTGGCCGTCAGGCGAGCAGCGACGCGGACACCAAAAGCCCCCTCCAGGTCGCGGGAGGCGGGCGAAGCAGGCGAATGAAGTGTGCTCACAGTTGAATTCCCTTGGCCTTGAGCGCGCGGCTCAGTGCATGAACGGCGCGCGAACAATGGGTCTTGACGCTGCCTTCGGAACAACCCATGGCGACGGCCGTCTCGGCGACGTCCATTTCTTCCCAGTAACGTAACAGGAACGCTTCGCGTTGACGACCCGGCAGCGCTGCGATCTGTTCTTCGATCTCTCGCAGGATCTGGGCCCGGCGGGTGGTGTCCTCGGCGCTTTCGGTCTCCCGGGTGTCTGCGGTTCCGGTCAGGGTCTCCAGGAGGTTGAAGTCGCCGTCCTCGTCCGCCGCCTCGAAATCGCTCAGGTTCGAGAACAGGGCGCGTCGGGTTTTCTGGCGCCGGAACCAATCCAGCGTGCAGTTGGACAGGATGCGCTGGAACAGCATCGGCAACTCCGCGGCCGGCTTGTCGCCGTAGTGCTCGGCCAGTTTCATCATGCTGTCCTGCACGATGTCCAGGGCTGCCTCGTCGTCTCGTACGTGATACACCGAGCGCTTGAAGGCGCGTCGCTCCACACCCCTGAGGAAGTCGGAAAGTTCTTTTTCGGTGGCCAAGCGGGAGATTGCGCGCAGGCGCTGCGTGGGTGTCTTTTGGGAGTGGCGCCCGGTGAGGACGGGCCTGACTTTTTTCGCCGCGAATTATGCCTTGGGGGTGCCCGTCGCCCAGGACTTGCGGCAAATGCTGCGCCGCAATGTCATAATCCGCCCTGCAAGTCAAAAGGCAAACGGGTCACAGTCCGGCGAAAAACGAGTTCGCCCATGGCTATGGCCTCAAGTCTCGACGCAGCCCCACAAGGGCCGGCGAAGAGGCACCCAAGGTTTTTCGTTCCCGAAAAAACACTAAGGTTCATCATGGAAATGTCAAAGGCGGAACTCGCTTCCGCAGCAGCCGTCACCGGCAGTCAAAGCGAAGAACTCATGGGCGCCGAGGTGCTGGTCAAGGCACTGCAGGCCGAAGGCGTCCAGTACGTCTGGGGCTACCCCGGCGGCGCGGTTCTCTACATCTACGACGCGTTCTACAAGCAGGACACCATCCAGCATGTGCTGGTGCGTCACGAACAGGCCGCCGTGCATGCCGCCGACGGCTATGCGCGGGCAACCGGCGAAGTCGGCGTGGCGCTGGTCACTTCCGGCCCCGGCCTGACCAATGCGGTCACCGGCATTGCCACGGCCTACATGGATTCGATTCCGATGGTGATCATCTCGGGCCAGGTCCCGACGCCCGCCATCGGCCTGGACGCATTCCAGGAGTGCGACACCGTCGGCATCACTCGCCCGATCGTCAAGCACAACTTCCTCGTCAAGGATCCCAAGGACCTGGCGCTGACGATGAAGAAGGCCTTCCACATCGCCCGCACCGGTCGCCCCGGTCCGGTCGTGGTGGATGTGCCCAAGGACGTGTCCTTCAAGAAGGTGGCCTACACCGGCTACCCCGAGAAGGTCGAGATGCGTTCCTACAACCCGGTGCGCAAGGGCCATGGCGGCCAGATCCGCAAGGCGCTGCAGCTGCTGCTGAACGCCAAGCGCCCCTACATCTACAGCGGCGGCGGCGTGCTGCTGGGCAACGCCACCAACGAGCTGCGCACCCTGGTCGACATGCTCGGCTACCCGGTCACCAACACCCTGATGGGCCTGGGCGCCTATCCGGCCAGCGACCGCAAGTTCCTGGGCATGCTGGGTATGCACGGCACGCTGGAAGCCAACAACGCGATGCAGAACTGCGACGTGCTGCTGGCCGTGGGCGCGCGCTTCGATGATCGCGTGATCGGCAACCCCAAGCACTTCGCGCAGAACGAGCGCAAGATCATCCACGTCGACATCGACCCCTCGAGCATCTCCAAGCGCGTCAAGGTCGATATCCCGATCGTGGGCGACGTCAAGGACGTGCTGACCGAGCTGATCGCCATGATCCGCGAGAGCGAGACGCGTCCCGACGCCGAGGCGCTGTCGGGCTGGTGGAAGGCGATCGAGGGCTGGCGCAGCCGCGACTGCCTGAAGTACGACCGCGGCAACACCGACGTCATCAAGCCGCAGCATGTGGTCGAGACGCTGTGGAACCTGACCAAGGACGCCGACACCTACATCACCTCGGACGTGGGCCAGCACCAGATGTGGGCGGCCCAGTACTACCGTTTCGACGAGCCGCGCCGCTGGATCAACTCAGGCGGCCTGGGCACGATGGGCGTGGGCATTCCCTATGCCATGGGCATCAAGCTGGCCAAGCCCGATTCGGAAGTGTTCTGCGTGACCGGCGAAGGCTCGGTGCAGATGTGCATCCAGGAACTCTCGACCTGCCTGCAGTACAACACGCCGATCAAGATCGTGTCGCTGAACAACCGCTACCTGGGCATGGTGCGCCAGTGGCAGGAGATCGAATACTCCGGCCGCTACAGCCACAGCTACATGGACGCGCTGCCCAACTTCGTGAAGCTGGCCGAGGCCTATGGCCACGTCGGCATGCTGATCGAGCGGCCGCAGGACGTGGAGCCCGCGCTGCGCGAGGCGCGCAAGCTCAAAGACCGGACCGTGTTCATGGATTTCCGCACCGACCCCACCGAGAACGTGTTCCCGATGGTGCAGGCCGGCAAGGGGATCACCGAAATGCTCATGGGCAGCGAAGATCTTTGATCCGCAGCGGCACCTTCTTTTTTCTTCAACGCACCGACTGACGAATCTATTGCCCGCCAAGCTCGCGCATTACCGTGCGCGGGGGAGGGCGGCGAAAAGAGGCGTCACGCAAACATGAAACACATCATCGCTGTCTTGCTGGAAAACGAGCCGGGGGCTCTTTCCCGCGTGGTGGGCCTGTTCTCGGCCCGCGGCTACAACATCGAATCGCTCACCGTCGCACCGACGGAAGACCCGAGCCTCTCGCGCATGACGATCCAGACCACCGGGTCGGACGATGTCATCGAGCAGATCACCAAGCACCTCAACCGTTTGATCGAAGTGGTGAAGGTGGTCGACCTGACCGAAGGCGCCTACACCGAGCGCGAGCTCATGATGGTGAAGGTGCGCGCCGTCGGCAAGGAACGCGAGGAGATGAAGCGCATGGCCGACATCTTCCGTGGCCGCATCATCGACGTGACCGACAAGAGCTACACCATTGAACTCACCGGCGACCTTGGCAAGAACGACGCGTTCCTTCAAGGCATCGAGCGCGCCGCCATTCTCGAAACCGTGCGCACCGGGCCGAGCGGCATCGGTCGCGGCGAGCGCATCCTGCGCGTCTAGTCATCAACGGCACTCACGCCATCAACGAATCTACGAAGGAGCAATCATGAAGGTTTACTACGACAAGGACGCGGATCTGAGCCTGATCAAGGGCAAGACGGTCGCGATCATCGGCTACGGCTCGCAGGGCCATGCGCACGCGCAGAACCTGAATGACAGCGGCGTGAAGGTCGTCGTCGGCCTGCGCAAGGGCGGCGCTTCCTGGTCCAAGGTCGAGAAGGCCGGCCTCAAGGTCGCCGAAGTCGCCGAGGCGGTGAAGGCCGCCGACGTCGTCATGATCCTCCTGCCCGACGAGCAGATTGCCAACGTCTACAAGAACGACGTGGCCCCGCACATCAAGGAAGGCGCCTCGCTCGTCTTCGCGCACGGCTTCAACGTGCACTACGGCTTCGTGCAGCCGCGCGCCGACCTGGACGTCTGGATGGTCGCGCCCAAGGCTCCTGGCCACACCGTGCGCAGCACCTACACCCAGGGTGGCGGCGTGCCCCACCTGGTGGCGGTGCATCAGGACAAGAGCGGCAAGGCGCGTGACCTGGCCCTGTCGTACGCCACCGCCAACGGCGGCGGCAAGGCCGGCATCATCGAGACCAACTTCCGCGAAGAGACCGAGACCGACCTGTTCGGCGAACAAGCGGTCTTGTGCGGCGGCACGGTCGAGCTGATCAAGGCCGGCTTCGAGACGCTGGTGGAAGCCGGCTACGCACCCGAGATGGCCTACTTCGAGTGCCTGCACGAACTCAAGCTCATCGTCGACCTGATCTACGAAGGCGGCATCGCCAACATGAATTACTCGATCTCGAACAACGCGGAATACGGCGAGTACGTGACCGGTCCTGAAGTCATCAACGACCAGTCGCGCGCGGCCATGCGCAACGCCCTGAAGCGCATCCAGAACGGCGACTACGCCAAGATGTTCATCCAGGAAGGCCGTCTGAACTATCCGAGCATGACCGCCCGCCGCCGCAACACCGCCGATCACCAGATCGAAGTGGTGGGTGCCCAGCTGCGCGCCATGATGCCCTGGATCGCCAAGAACAAGCTGGTCGACCAGACCCGCAACTGATCTGGCTTTCCGCTTGCACAAGGGTCACTTCGGTGGCCCTTGTTGTTTCTGGGGCCCATGCACTGGCTTACACTGCCAGCCTGCGCCATGCGCGCGCCATTGCGGCTGACACCGAAACAACCCATGCACGACGGATCCGATCCACTGAACGAACCCACCGCCGACATCTCAAGGCGCCGCAAGGGCATCTACATGTTGCCCAACATGATCACGCTGGCGGCCTTGTTCGGCGGGTTCTACGCCATCGTCATGGCCATGAACGGGCGCTTCGATCTGGCCACAGTGGGCATTTTTGCGGCCATGGTGCTGGACAGTCTGGACGGCCGTGTGGCGCGCATGACCCATACCCAGAGTGCCTTCGGTGAGCAGATGGACTCGCTGTCGGACATGGTGTCGTTCGGCGCTGCGCCGGGGCTGGTGGCCTATGTGTGGGTGCTCAAGGACATTGGTCGCTGGGGCTGGATCGCCGCCTTCGTCTATTGCGCTTGTGCAGCACTGCGGCTGGCGCGCTTCAACGTCAACACCGGTGTGGTCGACAAGCGCTATTTCCAGGGCCTGCCCTCTCCCGCTGCCGCCGCTCTGGTGGCTGGTTTCATCTGGCTGGCGACCGAACTGGAGCTGGATCGGTCCGTGCTGACGTGGCCCATGTTTGCGCTGACGCTGTACGCGGGCCTGACCATGGTGACCAATGTGCCGTTCTACAGCTTC
>DATILH010000174.1:0-39276 GCA_035476655.1 Variovorax sp. | reverse complement strand
CATCATGGCCGACATGACGCAGTACCGCGTGCTGTCGCGCGAGCATGCGCAGGTGACACAGGTGGCAGGGCGCTACCAGCGCTACAAGCAGCTGGAAGGCGACCTGGCCGGTGCCCGCGAGATGCTGGAAGATCCCGACATGGCCGAGATGGCGCGCGAGGAAATCGAAAGCGGCGACGCCGAGCTGCTCAAGCTCGGGGACGAACTGCAGCGCCTCCTGCTGCCCAAGGATCCGGATGACGCGCGCAACGCGTTCATGGAAATCCGCGCCGGCACCGGCGGCGACGAGTCCGCCCTGTTCGCCGGCGACCTGTTTCGCATGTACACCCGCCATGCCGAGCGCACTGGCTGGCGCTGCGAGATCGTGAGCGAAAGCGAGAGCGAACTGGGCGGCTTCAAGGAAGTGGTGTTGCGCATCGTGGGCGACGACGTGTTCGGCGCATTACGCTTCGAATCCGGCGGCCACCGCGTGCAGCGCGTGCCCGCCACCGAAACCCAGGGCCGCATCCACACCAGCGCCTGCACCGTGGCCGTGCTGGCCGAGCCGGACGAAGCCCAGGCGGTGCAGATCAACCCGGCCGACCTGCGCATCGACACCTATCGCGCCAGCGGCGCCGGTGGCCAGCACATCAACAAGACCGATTCTGCGGTGCGCATCACCCACATCCCGACCGGCATCGTGGCCGAGTGCCAGGACGACCGCTCGCAGCACCGCAACAAGGCCAAGGCGCTGCAGGTGCTGTCGGCCCGCATTCAGGAAAAGGAACGCAGCGAGCGTGCCGCCAAGGACGCCGCACTGCGCAAGGGCCTGATCGGCAGCGGCGACCGCTCCGACCGCATCCGCACCTACAACTTCCCCCAGGGACGGCTGACCGACCACCGCATCAACCTGACGCTCTACAAGCTCTCCTTCATCATGGACGGCGACCTGGGCGAAGTGCTGGGCGCGCTGAAGGCGGCGCACGAGGCCGAGCAGTTGGCCGAACTGGAAGCGGGCCTGGCAACATGAGCGCGGCATCGACCACCATCGCGCAGCTGCTGGCGGCCGCCACGGCCGGCGGCACCGAACGGCTGGACGCGCAACTGCTCCTGCTGTGCGCCCTGGGCCGTACCGGCGACGAACGGGCCTGGCTGCTGGCGCATGACAGCGACTCCCTGGCCCCGGATGTGCAGGCCACCTTTGCCGACCTGCTGGCCCGGCGCCTGGCCGGCGAGCCGGTGGCCTACCTGCTCGGCGAGAAGGAATTCCACGGCCTCGTCTTGCAGGTGGACCACCGGGTGCTGGTCCCGCGCCCCGATACCGAAACCCTGGTCGACTGGGCGCTGGAATGCCTCGCCGGCGAGCGCGAGTCCAGGGTCATCGACCTGGGCACCGGCAGCGGCGCCATTGCGCTGGCGCTGCAGAAGGCGCGCCCGGACCTGCAGATCCACGCGGTGGACGCCAGCCTGGACGCATTGGCCGTGGCCCGCGCCAACGGCGAGCGACTCGGCCTGCCCGTGCGCTTCGCCCATGGCAACTGGCTGGATGGCGCCGGCAGCGGATACGGCCTGATCGTCTCCAACCCCCCCTACATCCCCGAGGCCGATCCGCACCTGCCAGCCCTGCAGCACGAGCCACGCTCGGCCCTGGCGGCAGGCGCCGACGGGCTGGCCGACATCCGCCGCATCATCGACGCGGCCCCGGCACACCTGGCCGAGGGCGGCTGGCTGCTGCTGGAACACGGCCACGACCAGGCGAGCGCCGTGCGCGCCCTGCTGTCCGAACGCGGCTTCGAAGATGTGCAAAGCCGCAAGGATCTTGCCGGCATCGAGCGCTGCTCCGGCGGCAAGTGGCGCGCGGTGAAATAATCAAGCAATACTATTCAGGAGCACCCATGAGCGACGCCCAGAAACGCATTGACGACCTCGTCAAGCAAAACGAGATTCTTCTTTTCATGAAGGGAAGCGCCAGTTTTCCCATGTGCGGCTTTTCCGGCCGCGCCATCCAGATCCTGAAGGCCTGCGGCGTCGACCCGAAGTCGCTCAAGACGGTGAACGTGCTGGAAGACGACGGCGTCCGCCAGGGCATCAAGGAATACAGTAATTGGCCCACCATCCCGCAGCTCTACGTGCGCGGCGAGTTTGTCGGTGGCTCGGACATCATGATGGAAATGTACGAGTCGGGCGAACTGCAGCAGATGCTCGCCACCCCGGCCAACTAGAAGGCCCTCCTGCCGTGGCGCACGACCATCCGCACACCGACTGGAAACACGATGGCGTGCGGGTGATCCCCGCCAACCAGTTGGACACCAATACGGCGCAGACCCCCGGCATGAACCGGGCGGCCGCCATCAACTTCGCCCGCGTCGGAGCGCAGAAGCTATGGGCCGGCACCGTCACCATCCATGCCGACGCCAAGACCGGCGCCCATCACCACGGGCACCTGGAGTCGGTGATCTACGTGGTGCGCGGCCGCGCCCGCATGCGCTGGGGCGAGAAGCTCGAGTTCACCGCCGAAGCCGGGCCGGGCGACTTCATCTACGTGCCGCCCTACGTACCGCACCAGGAAATCAATGCCAGCGCCACCGAGGCGCTGGAATGCGTGCTGTGCCGCAGCGACGGCGAGGCGGTGGCGATCAACCTGGACATCGAGCCGGTCGAGAAGCCGGAAAGCGTGCTCTGGGTCGACCCGACCCACCCGCACGGCGGCCTCTAGAGGCATCCGCGCCGCAGCTCTGTGGCGCATTGCACGAAAGCGGGATCAACCCTGAGATGCGAGCAGCCTGGGCACGGCTTATGCTGTGCCCAGGTGCTTGATGTCGGAGGTGTCCATGGATTCCCGCAGTCTCGTTCCAACCTCATCCGGATTGGCCTTGCCAATCGCCAATCTGCGCAGCGTGTTCCAGCCCCAGGATGTCGAGCGCCGGCTCGCCAAGCTTCCCGATCGCGAACACGAGCACCTTCGCAGCACCTACGAACGCATGCTCGAGCGCGGCCCCGAGCGCTTCCAGGTCAAGCCTAGCGGCGTGCCGCAGATGGCCTCGCTCTATGCGCAGCTGCCCAACTTCAGCGAAGTGATCGATGACGTACGCCGCCACGTGGCGCTGGCCCAGGACAGCCGCGATGGCCTGGAAGTCACACCGATGCTGCTGCTTGGCCCGCCCGGCATCGGCAAGACCCATTTCGCGCGCAAGCTGGCCGAGTTGCTGGGCACCGGCATGTCGCTGGTGCCGATGAGCTCCATGACCGCCGGCTGGCTGCTCTCCGGTGCCTCCTCGCAATGGAAGGGCGCCAAGCCGGGCAAGGTCTTCGAGGCACTCGTCGACGGCCAGTACGCCAATCCGGTGATCGTGGTCGACGAGATCGACAAAGCCGGCGCCGACGCGCAGTACGACCCGCTGGGCGCCCTCTACAACCTGCTGGAGCACGACACAGCGCAGTCCTTCGTCGACGAGTTCGCTGAGGTGGCCATCGACGCGAGCCAGGTGATCTGGATCACGACCGCCAACGACGAGCGCGCCATTCCCGAACCGATCCGCAACCGGATGAACGTGTTCGAGATCGAGGCGCCCTCGCCCGAGGCAGCGCGCCAGATCGCACGCAACCTCTACATCTCGATCCGCGCGGAGCACGACTGGGGCCGGCTGCTGGCACCCGAGCCCTCGGAGGATGTGATCGACCTGCTGGCCGCCCTGGCGCCGCGCGACATGCGCCGCGCGCTGATGACGGCTTTCGGCAACGCACGGCTGGCGCGGCGTGACACGGTGCGCGTGGAAGACCTCCCGCGCGCGCCCGGCAGCGGACGCGGCAAGATCGGCTTCGTGCAATAGAGGCGCTGGCAGGTCATTCGGACTGCCTTCGCCCTGTCGGGCTGCGGCATTCGCCTTGGGGCGGCCCGGCGGCTCATGGCACCATGTCGGCATTGCCGACCATGACCCTGACCCAAAGCCTCTTGATCATTGCCGCGCTGATTGCCACCAGCGCCTTCTTTTCCCTCGCCGAGATCTGCCTGGCGGCCTCGCGTCGCCTGCGCCTGCGCCAGATGGCCGACGACGGCGACATCCGGGCCGAGAAGGTCCTGCAGTTGCAGGAGCAACCCGGCCACTACTTCACCGTGGTGCAGATCGGCCTGAATGCGGTCGCCATCCTCGGCGGCGTGGTGGGCGAAGGCGCGCTCAGCCCCTACTTCGCCAGCTTCTTCGAGATCTGGCTTGGCCCCGAAGGCGCGCAACGCGCCGCCTTCCTGGCTTCCTTCGTCACCATCATCTCGGTCTTCCTGATCTTTGCCGACCTCTTCCCCAAGCGCCTGGGCATGAACGAGCCGGAGCGCCTGGCGTTGCGCCTGGTCGGGCCGATGCAGTTCCTGATCACCGCGCTCAAGCCCCTGGTCTGGCTCTTCACGCACGGCACCGACCTGCTGTTCAAGCTCCTGAAGATGCCCACGCAGCGCGAAGAGACCATCACCTCCGCCGACATCCTGGCCATGACCGAGGCCGGCGCCCGCGCCGGCGTGCTGGCGCAGCGCGAGCAGCAGGTGATCGCCAACGTGTTCGAGCTCGACACGCGCATGGTCAACAGCGTCATGACGTCGCGCGAGCGCGTCACCTGGTTCAACAAGGACGACCCCGAAGGCGTGCTGCGCGCGCGCATCATCGCCGAGCCCTTCTCCGCCTACCCGGTTTGCGCCGGCGACATCGACCATGTGCTGGGCTACGTGGACGCCAAGGACATGTTCCAGCGCGTGCTCAGCGGCCAGCCCCTGTCCTTCGACCAGGGCCTGCCCCTGCTCAAGGCGCTGGTGATCCCGGACCGCATCTCGCTGACCGAGGTGCTCGAGCAATTCCGCCAGGCGCGCGAAGACTTCGCCATCGTGGTCAACGAGTACAGCCTGGTGGTGGGCGTGATCACGCTCAACGACGTGATGAGCACGGTGATGGGCGACCTGGTGCCGCCTTCGGACGACGAGCCCCAGATCGTGAAGCGCGACGAGAACTCCTGGCTGATCGACGGCGTGACCCCCGTCCAGGACGTCCAGCGTGCGCTCGACATCGACGAACTGCCGCACGCCGACGAGTACGAGACCCTGGCCGGCTTCCTGATGATCATGCTGCGCCGCGTGCCCAAGCGTACCGATAGCGTGAGCTGGGCCGGCTACACCTTCGAGGTGATGGACGTGGACAGCCACCGCATCGACCAGGTGATGGTCACGCGCAGCGTCCCGTCGGCCTGACCCGCACGGCTCGCGTGGCCAGCACGCTGGTCAACATCGCCACCAGCATCAGCACGAATCCGGCCAGGTGCAGCACGTCCATGCCGTGGCGGGCGATCAGCCAGCCGCCGATCGCCGTGCCGGCGGCCTGGCCGGCGTACATGGCCGATGTATTGAGTGCGATCGAGCCGCCGGCCAGCGCCGGTGCCAACGACACCAGGCGCGCCTGCTGCGCCGAGTTGGACGAGAAGCAGCCCAGTGCCCACGGCACCATGACGGCGCCGGCCAGCACCAGCGAGACTCCCAGCGGCCAGACCAGCAGGCTCAGCGCCATGGCGCCCATGGCGATCATCACGCCCCTGGACGCGCCCAGCCGGTCGATCTGCCGCGACATCAGCACGTTGCCCAGCAAGCCGAAAGCGCCGAAGAACATGAACAGCGCGCTCAGTTCGTGGACGCTGACGCCCAGCGTGCTTCTGAAATAGGGAGCGAAGTAGGCGAACAGTACGAACTGGCCTGCCGAGTACAGCAAGGTCACGCCGATGCACAGCATCAGCGCCGGCAGGCGCAGCGCGACTCCCCAACTCGCGAGCGAGAAGCGCGGCGGCCGCACGCCAGCCGGCAAAGCCTGCCAGACCCAGGCGGCGCTTGCCAGGGACAGCACCGCCACCAACCCGTAGGCGCCCTGCCAGCCCAGCATGCCGCTCAGCCAGGCGCCCAAGGGCATGCCCAGCACGGAGGCCAATGACCAGCCGACGAAGACGAAGGTGATGGCGCGCCCGCGCTGCTCCACCGGCATCAGGTGGCCGGCGCAGGCAGCCGCCTGCGGCGTGAACACGGCCGCTGGAACCACGGCCAGCGCCCGCAGAGCCAGCAGCCAGTTGAAGTCGCTGACCAGCGCGCAAGCCGCATGCATCAGCCCGTACCAGACCATGGCCAGGGCCAGCAGGCGGCGCCGGTCGAAGGGCGCGACTACCGCTGCCAGCGCCGGCGCACCCAGGCATACCACGACACCTGCAACAGAGATCAGATAGCCGGCCACCGGCACGGGCACCTGGAAGAAGGCACTGACTTCATTGAGCGTAGCGCCCGCCACCATCACGCCGGTGCCAATGGCGAAGTTGCCGGCCAGCAGGGCCCACAGCATGGATGGCATGAGTTCGCCTCAATCCGGCCGGTCGGCGAATTTCCAGTTGCGCTGGTTGGCGAACACGGCATTCGGGTAAGGGGACTGGCCGCGGCTGCCGTTGTAGCGGCCCAGGGTCAGGAACAGGTCGCCGCGCTCGCGGTCCAGGTAGTGGCGCAGGATCACGCAGCCGAAGCGCAGATTGGTCTGCATGTGAAAGAGCTTGGACGGGTCGCCGTCGCCGATCACCCGCGTCCAGAAGGGCATCACCTGCATGTAGCCGCGCGCACCGGCACTTGAGACGGCGAACTTGCGGAAGTTGCTTTCCACCTGCACCAGGCCCAGCACCAGGCTCACGTCCAGCCCTGCGCGCTTGGTCTCATACCAGATGGCCTGCAGGAATTCCTTGCGGGTGTTCCAGTCGGGCATGCCGCGCTTCAGGCGCTCGCTCATGGCGCCCAACCAGCGCAGGTAGGCCAGGCGCGCGTCGGTGCTGCCGAACTCGGGAATCGGCGGCGCGCTGTTGTGGATGGCCGAACTCAGCGCAGTGCGCACCGAGTCGATCAGCGGCTCCTCGATCTGCGCACCGGCCAGCGCGAAGCGCGGCAGGCCCAGGGACAGTGCGCCTACTGCGGCGCCTCCCAAGCACTGGCGCCGCGAGACCGTCATGCGGCCAGTTTGCCGCGGACGAACGCGGCGACTTCGGCAACCGCCACCTTGCTGGCGGCCGTGTCGCGGCGGTGCTGGTATTCGAACTGGCCTTCCTTGATGCCGCGATCGGAGATCACCACGCGGTGCGGCACGCCGATCAGCTCCCAGTCGGCGAACATGGCGCCCGGTCGCTCGCCGCGGTCGTCCAGGATCACGTCGACGCCGGCTGCCAGCAACTCGCCATAGAGCTTCTCGGCGGCGGCCCTCACGTCCTCGCTGCGGTCCATGCCGATCGGACACAGCACCACGGTGAAGGGAGCGATCGCGTCCGGCCAGATGATGCCGCGCTCGTCGTTGTTCTGTTCGATGGCCGCGGCCGGCAGGCGGGTGATGCCGATGCCGTAGCAACCCATTTCCAGGAATTGCGGCTTGCCCGACTCGTCCAGGAAGGTGGCGTTCATGGCCTTGCTGTACTTGGTGCCCAGCACGAAGACATGGCCCACTTCGATGCCGCGCTCGATGGCGAGCCGGCCCTTGCCGTCGGGCGAGGCGTCGCCGGCCACCACGTTGCGAATGTCGGCCACCAGCTCGGGCTGCGGCAGGTCGCGCCCCCAGTTGATGCCGGTGGTGTGGAAGTCGATCTCGTTGGAACCGCTGATCCAGTCGGCCATCACCGCGACGTCGCGGTCGGCCACGATCCTCACCGGCTTCTTCAGGCCGAGCGGGCCCAGGTAGCCGGGCTTGCAGCCGAAGTGCTCGACGATCTCGGGCTCGGTGGCGAAGCGGAAGCCCGCATCCAGGCCCGGCAGCTTGGTGACCTTGATCTCGTTCATGTCGTGGTCGCCGCGCACCAGCAGCAGCCACACCTGCGAGCCGAGGACGTCGCCCGCTTCATTGAGTTTGTCGGTGGCCAGCACCAGCGACTTGACGGTAGTCGCCAAGGGCACGTTCAGGAACTGGGCCACCTCTTCGCAGGTGCTCTTGCCGGGGGTCGGCGTCTTGGCGGCGGGCTTCGTGGCCGCCGGGCGCGGACCCGCGGGCGCCAGCGCCTCGGCCTTTTCCATGTTGGCCGCGTAGTCGCTCTCCGGGCAGTAGACGATGGCGTCTTCGCCGGTGGCGGCGATCACTTGGAACTCCTCGCTCAGGTCGCCGCCGATGGCTCCGCTGTCGGCGCGCACGGCGCGGTAGCGCAGGCCGAAGCGGTCGAAGATGCGGCGGTAGGCTTGCGACATCACGTCGTAGCTCAACTTGGCGCTGTCCAGGTCGCGGTCGAAGCTGTAGGCGTCCTTCATGGTGAACTCGCGCCCGCGCATCAGGCCGAAGCGGGGGCGCCGCTCGTCCCGGAACTTGGTCTGGATCTGGTAGAAGTTGCGCGGCAGCTGCTTGTAGCTGCGGATCTCCTGGCGCGCGATATCTGTCACCACCTCTTCGCTGGTGGGTTGCACGATGTAGTCGCGCTCATGCCGGTCCTGGATGCGAAGCAGTTCCGGGCCCATCTTGTCGAAACGGCCGCTCTCCTGCCAGAACTCGGCCGGCTGCACCACCGGCATGGCGACCTCCACGGCCCCCGCCCGGTCCATCTCCTCGCGCACGATGGCTTCGACCTTGCGGATCACGCGCAGGCCCATCGGCATGTAGGTGTAGATGCCGGCGCCCAGCTTCTTGATCATGCCGGCGCGCGTCATGAGGCGGTGGCTTGCCACTTCGGCGTCAGCCGGTGCTTCCTTCAGGGTGGAGACAAAGAATCGGGAAGCTTTCATCGAATGGCGCTCAAAAGTACGGGAAAACTAGGATGCCCCAGGGGCCGGGGCTTGAAACCGGTCTACTTGCCGGGCGCAACCCGGCATGCATAATCGACTCAGTTCAAAAAAATTGGGGTTCGATTATGCTCGACCGAGATGGCTTCAGGCCCAACGTCGGCATCATCCTGCTCAACCAGCGTAATCAGGTTTTCTGGGGCAAGCGCATACGCACCCATTCATGGCAGTTCCCGCAGGGCGGCATCGACCGCGGCGAAAGCCCCGAGCAAGCCATGTATCGGGAGCTGCATGAAGAAATCGGCCTGCAGCCGGAGCACGTGCGCATCGTGGCCCGTACACGCGACTGGTTGCGCTACGAGGTGCCGGACCGGTTCATTCGCCGCGACGCACGCGGTCACTACAAGGGTCAAAAGCAGATCTGGTATTTGCTGCAACTGACCGGCCACGACTGGGATCTCAACCTTCGCGCCACCGACCATCCCGAGTTCGACGCCTGGCGTTGGCACGACTACTGGGTGCCGCTGGACGTCGTCGTCGAGTTCAAGCGCGGCGTCTACGAGATGGCGCTCACCGAACTCGCCCGCTACCTGCCCCGGCAGGACTTCCGCAACCGCTTTCTGCGTGGCAACGTGCGCGGCCGCGAGTTCGATCGTCACCCTACCGGTGGTGGCCACGAGCCGAGCTTCGAGCTGCCGCCCGGCGCCACTTTCGAACCCGATCCCAATGTTCCTCCCGCACCTGAAGGCGCGCCTGCGCCCAATCACCTTCACGCCCCGCGCTAGCCACCGTCTGGCGGCTGCGCTGCTGGCCCTGGGCCTGGCACCCGCCGCGATGGCCCAGCTCTTTGCAAATCCCGATTGGAAGGAGTCGCCGGTTCCGCCGGCCCCGGCCTTCGACCACCGCCGCATGCTCGAGATCGACATGCCGCGCATGCTCGACCTGAAGTATGGCGTGGACCCGGCCACCATCGTCGTCACCGGCGACGGCGTGGTGCGCCTCGTCGTCATCGCCAAGAACACCGGGCCCTCGGCCGCCGTGAACGCCTTCTACGAGGGAATCCGCTGCGCTACAGGCGAAGGCAAGACCTATGCGCGCTTCAGTGGCGACGCCTGGCACGATGTAGAGAATCCCGAGTGGAAGCGGCTCGATCAAGCCAGAACGCGCTACAGCCTGGAGTTGGCCAAGCAGGCCATCTGCCGCAGCGGCGCGCCGCGTCAGACGGCAGGCGAAATGGTGCGCGCGCTGCGAAAGCCGCAATACATCGACTGAAGGCAACGCCTCAGCCGGCGCCAACCATCAGGATCAGGTTGTCGCGGTGCACCATCTCCGGCTCTGCCACATAGCCGAGCAGGCGCTCGAACTCGCTCGAGGGCTTGCGGCACAGGAGGCGTGCCTCGGCGCTGGAATAGTTGGCCAGGCCGCGCGCCAACTCCACGCCCTGCGGATCGCGCACTGCGATCACGTCGCCGCGCGAGAACTCACCCTCCACCGCCGTCATGCCGATCGGCAGCAGGCTCTTGCCCTCGCCGCGCAGCTTGGCGGCTGCGCCGGCATCGACACTGACGGCGCCGCGCAGTTGCAGGTGGTCGGCCATCCAGCGCTTGCGTGCCTGGTGCTTGGGCGTCTGCGCCACCAGCAGGGTGCCGATGGCTTCGCCCTTTGACAGGCGCACCAGGGCGTCCTGCTCGCGGCCCCAGGCGATCACGGTGGAGGCGCCCGAGCCCGCCGCCCGCTTGGCCGCCAGGATCTTGGTGATCATGCCGCCGCGCCCGATGCTGCTGCCCGCGCCGCCGGCCATGGCTTCCAGCGCCGGATCGCCGGCCGTGGCCTCGTGCACGAACTGGGCACTCGTGTCCTTGCGCGGATCGGCGGTGTACAGGCCCTTCTGGTCGGTGAGGATCACCAGCGCGTCGGCCTCCACCAGGTTGGCTACCAGGGCGCCCAGCGTGTCGTTGTCGCCGAACTTGATCTCGTCGTTGACCACCGTGTCGTTTTCGTTGATCACCGGGATCACGCCCAGGCCGAGCAGGGTGAGCAGGGTCGAGCGCGCATTGAGGTAGCGCTCGCGGTCGGCGAGGTCGGCATGCGTCAGGAGCACCTGGGCACTGCCCAATTCGTTCTCGCGCAGCTTGGTTTCGTACATCTGGGCCAGGCCCATCTGGCCGACCGCGGCCGCCGCCTGCAGTTCGTGCACTTCATGCGGGCGGGTGCGCCAGCCCAGGCGCTTCATGCCTTCGGCGATCGCGCCGCTGGACACCATCACCACCTCGCGCCCGTCGCGCACCAGCAGTGCAAGCTGGCGGCACCATTCGCCGATCGCCTTCTCGTCCAGCCCGCGGCCTTCGTTGGTCACCAGGCTGGAGCCAACCTTGACGACGATGCGACGCGCGTCGCGCAACACGGTGGAGACGGGCTTGGCAGTCATTCAGCGAGAGATGGATGCGAGTTGGGACGAGGAATTCAGGTCGGATCGACGAATCGCGGATCGACTTCGACGTGCGGCTGCTCGGCCACCTGAGCGGCCTTCACCTGCTTGTAGATCTCCTGCACCAGGTGCTCGCAGCCCTCGCGCGTGAGCGCCGAGATCTCGAACACCGGGCCCTTGAACTTGAGGCGCTTGACGAAGTCCTTGACCTTGGCGGCGCGCTCGTCGACCGCAATCATGTCCAGCTTGTTGAGCACCAGCCAGCGCGGCTTCTCGTACAGGGCAGCGTCGTACTTCTTGAGTTCGCCGACGATGGCCTTGGCCTGCGCCACCGGATCGACGTTTTCGTCGAAGGGCGCCATGTCGATCACGTGCAGCAGAAGGCGCGTGCGCTGCAGATGGCGCAGGAACAGATGGCCCAGGCCAGCGCCTTCGGCGGCGCCCTCGATCAGGCCGGGCAGGTCGGCCACCACGAAGCTCTGCTCGGGTCCGACACGCACGACGCCGAGGTTGGGATGCAGCGTCGTGAAAGGATAGTCGGCAATTCGCGGCCTCGCATTCGAGATGGCCGAGATCAAGGTCGACTTGCCGGCATTGGGCATGCCCAGCAGGCCGACGTCGGCCAGCACCTTCAGTTCGAGCTTGAGGTTGCGCTTCTCGCCCGGCCAGCCGGGGGTCTTTTGCCGCGGGGCGCGGTTGATGGCGCTCTTGAAGCGCATGTTGCCAAAGCCGCCGTCGCCGCCCTTGGCGATGGTGATCACCTCGCCGGGCGCGAGCAACTCGAACAGCACCTCGCCGGTTTCAGCGTCCGAGATGATGGTGCCCACCGGCATCTTCAGCGTGATGTCGGCACCGGCCGCGCCGAACATGTCCGAGCCCATGCCGTGCTCGCCGCGCTTGGCCTCGTGGCGGCGCGAATAGCGGAAGTCAACCAGGGTGTTGAGGTTCGAGTCGGCCACCGCGAAGACGTGGCCGCCACGGCCGCCGTCGCCGCCATTGGGGCCGCCGAATTCCTTGTATTTCTCGTGACGGAACGACACGCAGCCGTTGCCGCCGTCGCCGGCCGCAACGTCGATGAATGCTTCGTCAACGAACTTCATGGCTTATCCAGTGTACAAATAAGAAAGCCCCGTTGAACGGGGCTTCACTAGCAGGGGCTGAGTGAGAGACTCAGGCCGCCGGGGTCACGGTGACCGTGTGCTTGTTCAGGGCACCCTTGGTGCTGAAGGACACGTGGCCGTCGACCAGCGCGAACAGGGTGTGGTCCTTGCCCACGCCGACGTTGGTGCCGGGGTGGAACTGGGTACCGCGTTGGCGCACGATGATCGAGCCTGCGCTGATCAGTTCGCCGCCGAAGCGCTTGACGCCGAGCATCTTGGGCTTGGAATCGCGCCCGTTTCGCGTAGAGCCGCCGCCTTTTTTCTGTGCCATGGAGTCCGCTCCTTAACCGGCGATCGCGCCGATTTGCAGCTCGGTGAACTGCTGGCGATGGCCTTGACGTTTCTGATAGTGCTTGCGACGGCGCATCTTGAAGATGCGAACCTTGTCGTGCTTGCCGTGCGACAGCACCGTGGCCGTCACCGTTGCGCCGGACACCAGGGGCGTGCCGACCTTGATTTCACTGCCGATGCCGACAGCCAGAACCTGGTCGATCACGATTTCCTGGCCAACGTCCGCAGCAATCTGTTCTACTTTAATTTTTTCGCCGGAAGCAACGCGATACTGCTTGCCACCGGTTTTTATGACCGCGTACATGTTTAACCTCTAGGGGATCTAGGGAAATGAGCTCCGCAGACGGATTTCCGCGAAGCCCAAGATTCTAGCACGAAACCGGGTCCCAAGCGCCTTGCCAGATGGTGGCGCCGGCCGAGGGCGCCGAGGGGTCACTACCCCCTCCCTATAATCGCCGGCTTTGGCGGGTATCGCCCGCCCTCTCCCACCCTTCTCTGGCGCCCGGCCTTCTCCGATTTGTCAGTCTCCGCAGCCAACACCACCGCGTCCGTGCTCGGCCTCATTGCCGACGACATGGTCGAAGTCGACCGAGTCATCGCCAATCGCCTGGATACGGGCGTGCCGCTCGTCAGCGAGGTCGCGCGCTACATCATTTCGGCCGGCGGCAAACGCCTGCGCCCGGCCTTGCTGCTGCTGATGAGCCGCGCCCTGGGGTACGAGGGCACGCAGCACCACAACCTGGCGGCGGTGATCGAGTTCATCCACACCGCAACGCTGCTGCACGACGACGTGGTGGACGAATCCACCCTGCGCCGCGGCCGCCCCACCGCCAACGAATCCTTCGGCAACCCGGCCAGCGTGCTGGTGGGCGACTTCCTCTACTCGCGCTCCTTCCAGATGATGCTGGACGCGCACGACATGCGGGTGATGGAGATCTTGGCAGACGCCACCAACGTGATTGCCGAGGGCGAAGTGCTGCAGCTCATGAACATGCACGACGCCGGCCTGGACGAGGCCGCGTACCTGCGCGTGATCCGCTCCAAGACGGCCAAGCTGTTCGAGGCGAGCACGCGGCTGGCCGCCGTTCTCGCAAAGGCGCCACCGCACATCGAGGAGGCCTGCGCCACCTATGGCCAGGCCCTGGGCACGGCCTTCCAGGTGATCGACGATGTGCTGGACTACGCGGGCGACGCCCACGAGACCGGCAAGAACCTGGGCGATGACCTGCGTGAAGGCAAGACCACGCTGCCGCTGATCCTTGCCATGAAGCGCGGAACAGAGGAGCAGCGCGCGCTGATCAAGGCAGCCATCGAAGCCGGCGACACCGACAAGCTGCCACAGATCGTGGCAATCGTGCAGCAGACCGGCGCGCTCGATGCGACGCGTGCGGCCGCCGCGACCGAAGCTCAACGTGCAATCGATGCACTTCATGCGCTGCCGCGCAATTTGCACGCTGAAGGTTTGCTACAATTGGCGGCTCAGCTAACTGAGCGACGCGCCTGAAGTCACGAGACAAGGGCACGCTTCTCACGCATTGCACTTCGGGGTGTAGCTTAGCCTGGTAGAGCGCTACGTTCGGGACGTAGAGGCCGGAGGTTCGAATCCTCTCACCCCGACCAGTTTTCCAATCTTGCACGGTCTTGTGCGGACCACAACAAAGAAAAAGCCCGCTTCTCACGAAGCGGGCTTTTTCTTTTGGCGCGCACCGGCCATGGGCCGATGTCGCTACGCTTAGCGGCTGGGCTTGAAGGCGCGCTTGGCCTGGCCGTCGCGCGGCACGAAGGCACGGCCGGCGCCACCGCCGCCATTGCCGCGCTGGTTGTCGCCCCAACCCGGCTTGCGGCCAAAGCCGCCACCACCGCCCTCTTCGCGCGGCGCGAAGCTGCGGCCCGCGTTGTCATGGTGGCGCGCGCCACCACCGAAGCCACGCGCCGGGCGATCGCCACCGAAGCCGCCACCGCCGAAACCACCGCCGTTGTTGCCGCCGCCGCCATTGCCGAAGCGCTGGCCACCGCCGCCGAACTTGCGGTCGCGCGATTGATGCTCGCGGTTGTCGCGGCCGCGGCCACCGAAGTCACCCTGCGGACGCGCGCTCTGGAAGCGCTGCTGCGGCTCCAGGCCGGGGACCACTTCAGACTTGAACTGCTGACGGCTGTATGCCTCGATGTCGAAGATCTTGCGGCGGTCGCGGAACTCGGCAAAGGTGACCGCCAGGCCATCGCGGCCGGCGCGGCCGGTACGGCCGATGCGGTGCGTGTAGTCCTCGGCCTTCATCGGCAGGCCGAAATTGAAGACGTGGGTGATGGTGGGCACATCGATGCCGCGCGCGGCGACGTCGGTGGCCACCAGGATCTGCACCTGGCCCTGGCGCAGCGCCATCAGGCGGCGGTTGCGCAGGCCCTGGCTCAGGGCGCCATGCAGCGCCACGGCGCTGAAGCCTTCCTGCTGCAGATCGTTGGCCAAGCCGTCGCATTCCACCTGGGTGCTGGCGAAGACGATGGCCTGGTTGATGCTGGTGTCGCGCAGCCAGTGGTCGAGCAGCTTGCGCTTGTGCTGGGCGTTGTCGGCCCAGAACAGCACCTGCTTGATGTTCGCGTGCTTCTCCTGCGGGGAGTCGATCTGCAGACGCTGCGGCTCGCGCATGACGCGGGCGGCCAGTTGCTGGATGCGCGGCGCGAACGTGGCGCTGAACATCATGGTCTGCTTGCGAGCAATGGTGAGTTGGTTGATCTCGGCCAGGTCGTCGGAAAAGCCCAGGTCGAGCATGCGATCGGCCTCGTCGACCACCAGGAACTGCACCTGGTCGAGCTTGAGTTGCTGCGAACGCTGCAGGTCCAGCAGGCGGCCGGGGGTGGCAACCACCAGGTCGGCGTTTTGCAGGCGTGCGATCTGCAGCTGGTAGGGCATGCCGCCCACCACGCTGGCGATGCGCAGGCCACGGCAATGCTGGACCAGGCCGATGGCGTCATGTGCCACCTGTTGGGCCAGTTCGCGCGTCGGGCACAGGATCAGGGCACCGGGAACGGCTGCCTTGAAGTGGCGCGCATTGGTCGGGTCCTTGCGCTTGGGCTTCTTGGGCGGGGCTTCGCCGCGCGCCTGGGCTTCAGCGGCCAGGCGCTGGAATTCGGCGCGTTCGGCTTCCTCTGCAGCGGCTTGCTGCTGGATCAGCGTGTGCAGCACGGGCAGCAGGAAGGCCGCGGTCTTGCCGCTGCCGGTCTGGCTGGAGACCATCAGGTCGACAAAGCTGGCGGAGTCGGTGCCCATGGCCAGGGGAATGGCCTTGTCCTGGACGGCCGTGGGCTGGGTGAAGCCCAGCGCTTCGACGGCAGACACCAGTTGCGGGGCCAGGCCCAGACGCACGAAGCCGTTCGGCATGGCAGGCGCGGGAGCGGCGTCGAGCGCTTCGAGCGCGGGTGCGTCGGCGCCGTGAGCAACAGCGAATTCGGAGGAGATGGAAGAAGATTGCGCGGGCACGAAGTCGCCCTGCGCTTCAAAAGCGTCGGTCATGTACAAGAACTTTCTTGCACGCAAGCAGTGGCCGTGGGCCCTTGCCGCGTGGGATGGTCAAAAACATCAACCATCCAACGACATCCAGCCCCGGCTGACGCTGAGGCTGCGGCCCATTCAGAGGGGCACGCTGTGCAAGATAGGGAGATGCGAGAAAACGCTGCCGGCCCTCTTATCCAGGGCTGCGACCAGCGAAGCCTACGATTATCGCATGGCCTGGGGTTTTTACCTAATTTCCGAGATTCAGCAGGGTTTCGCGGTAGTGCACCAGTTCGTCGATGGACTCATGCACGTCCGCCAGGGCGGTGTGCGCCTGCTGCTTCTTGAAGGCGTTGTAGGCGGCAGGCTTCCAGCGCTTGGCCAGTTCCTTGAGCGTGCTCACGTCCAGGTTGCGGTAGTGGAAGTAGGCCTCCAGCTTGGGCATGTACTTCACCAGGAAGCGCCGGTCCTGGCTGATGGTGTTGCCGCACATGGGCGAGCCATTCTTCGGGATGTAGCGGGCGATGAATTCGATCAGTTGCCTCTCGGCGGTGGCTTCGTCCACGGTGGAGACCTTGACCTTCTCGATCAGACCGCTGCGGCCGTGCGTGCCCTTGTTCCAGGCGTCCATGCCGTCCAGCACCTCGTCGCTCTGGTGGATGACCAGCACCGGCCCGTCGATGCGCGGTGTCAGGTCCGGGCCGGTGACGACGACCGCGATCTCCAGCAGGCGCTCCTTCTCGGGGTCGAGGCCGCTCATTTCGCAATCGAGCCAGACCAGGTTCTGGTCGCTCTTCTTCAGGGTGACGGGGGCTTCTACAGTGGACGCGGCGGCGATCGGGTCTATGGATTCGGGCATCCGCCGATTGTCGTCGATGCCCTAAACTGCGCCCCGCATGTCCGCATCCCTGATCCTTACCTACGCCTTCGCCACCGCCCTGGTGGCCGGCCTGCTGCTGAAGTTCTGGCTGGCTTCGCGCCAGGTGCGCCATGTCGCGAGCCATCGCGACGCGGTGCCGCCCGCCTTTGCCCAGACCATCACCCTGGCGGCGCACCAGAAAGCGGCCGACTACACCATCGCCAAGAGCCGCTTCGGCATCGTCGAGATGGCCTGGTCGGCTGCATTGCTCCTGGGCTGGACCTTGCTAGGCGGGCTGGACCTGCTGAACCGGAGCCTGGGCGAATGGCTGGGCACCGGCATGGTGCAGCAGTTGGCACTGCTGGCCGCCTTCAGCCTGATCGGCGGCGTGCTGGAGCTGCCCTTTGCGCTGTGGCAGACCTTCCGGCTGGAAGAGCGCTTCGGCTTCAACAAGATGACGCTGCGCCTGTGGATCGGCGACCTGCTCAAGTCGACGCTGCTTGGCGCGCTGATCGGCCTGCCGCTGGCGGCGCTGATCCTCTGGCTGATGGGCGCAGCCGGATCGCGCTGGTGGCTGTGGGCCTGGGCCGTGTGGATCGGGTTCAACCTGACGCTGATGTTGCTCTATCCCACCTTCATCGCACCCCTGTTCAACAAGTTCAAGCCGCTCGACGACGCCACGCTGAAGGCGCGTGTCACCGCGCTTATGAAGCGCTGTGGCTTTGCCGCCAAGGGCCTGTTCGTGATGGACGGCAGCCGGCGCAGCGCCCATGCCAATGCCTACTTCACCGGCTTTGGCGCCAGCAAGCGGGTAGTGTTCTACGACACCCTTCTGCGCCAGCTCAATGCCGGTGAAGTCGAGGCAGTTCTGGCCCACGAATTGGGACACTTCAAGCACCGCCATGTCATGAAGCGCATGGTCGCCATGTTCGCGCTGAGCCTGGCCGGCTTCGCGCTGCTGGGCTGGCTCTCGTCGCAGGCCTGGTTCTACACCGGGCTGGGCGTGCAGCCGAACATGAGCGGGCCCAACGATGCGCTGGCCCTGCTCCTGTTCATGCTGGCGGTGCCGGTGTTCGGCGTTTTCGTCGCTCCGCTGGCGGCGATGCTGTCGCGCCAGCACGAGTTCGAGGCCGATGCGTACGCGGTCAAGCAGACCAACAGCGCCGACCTTTCGAACGCCCTGCTCAAGCTCTACCAGGACAACGCGTCCACCCTGACGCCGGACCCGGTGTTCGTCAAGTTCTACTACTCCCACCCGCCCGCTTCCGAGCGCCTTGCTCGTATGGCAGCGGCCTGAAGAATCCGGAAAGACAGCCATGAGCAGCAGCATGTTCCAACCGAAGGTTTGGCAGGGCCAGACCCGCCGCGCCTTGAGCGCCACCGAAACCGTGTCGGCCCTGGCCAAACTCGACGGCTGGAAGCTGACGGGCGACGGCGCCGGCGTCGCCATCGAAAAGACCTTCAGCTTCAGCAACTACTTCGAGACCATGGCCTTCGTGAATGCGGTGGCCATGGTCGCCCACGTGCAGGACCACCACCCCGACCTGTCGGTGCACTACAGCCGCTGCGTGGTGCGCTTCAACACGCACGACGCGGGTGGCATCTCCGCCACCGACATCGACTGCGCCGCGCGCGTCGATGCGCTGCTGGCGCGCTAGGGCCATGCGGCGCCACTCCCAGGTCCTGAATGGCCCGGCCTGCTAAGGCGGGCGGGGCGGCGGCCGCGGGCTTGCGGCCGGGCCTGGTGGTGGCAAGCCACGGGCGTCATTGCCTGGTCGAAACACCCGAGGGCGAGCGCCTCATCTGCCATCCGCGCGGCAAGAAGAGCCAGGCCGTCGTGGGCGATCGCTTGCTGTGGCAGGCCAGCGAGGACGAAGGCACGGTGGAGAAGGTCGAGCCACGGCGCAACCTCTTCTACCGGCAGGACGAGATCCGCACCAAGTCCTTTGCCGCCAACCTGGACCACGTGCTGATCTTGATCGCAGCGGAGCCCGAGTTTTCCGAGCATCAATTGGCGCGTGCGCTGATTGCCGCGCAGGCCGAAGGCATTACGCCCATCATCGCCCTCAACAAGAGCGACCTGGTAGCGCCCTTCGAGCGCGCCTGGACCCGCCTCGCGCCCTATCGCCGCATGCACCATGGCGTGCTGCCGCTGTCGCTCACCGCCTCGGGCGAACTCGACCGCGCTACCCTGCTGAAACTCCTCGCCGGCAAGACTACGCTGGTACTGGGGCCCTCGGGCGCAGGCAAGAGCACGCTGATCAACCTGCTGGTGCCGGGCGCCTCGGCACTCACCGGCGAGATCTCGCAGGCCCTCAACTCGGGCCGCCACACCACGACCAGCACCACCTGGTACTGGGTCGACCGATCTGCAGGCACGGCGCTGATCGATTCGCCCGGCTTCCAGGAATTCGGCCTGCATCACATCGAGCCGATGCAACTGCCCCGGCTGATGCCCGACATCGGCCAGTACGCCGGCGATTGCAAGTTCTACAACTGCACGCACCTGCACGAACCCGGTTGCGGCGTGATCGCCCATGTTCCAGGCGAGATCGATGCGTCGCGCTACCGCATCTACGGAGAACTTTTCGAAGAACTGAGCCAGCGCCGCTATCCATGAGAGTGCTGCTCTATTCGCATGTCTTTCATCCTTCGACCGGCGGTGTCGAGACCGTTTCGCTGACCTTGGCCGAGGGGCTGGTAGAGCGCGGCATCGAGTGCAGGCTGATGACGCAAACGCCGCAGGGCGAAGAGGACCCCGCGTTCCCCTTCGAAGTGATCCGCCATCCACAAGGAGCACGTGAGCGCGAACTGATCGACTGGGCCGACGTCGTACTGTTCAACGGCGCCAGCCTCGCGCTGCAGCCCTGGCTCGTCCTGTCGCGCAAACCCTGCGTCTGGGTGCATGTGGGCTACCAGGTCTCATGCATCGATGGCTTGGGCTGGGTCGACGGCCAGGCGGCGCCGCTGACCCCTTGGGCCTCCTTCGTTTTTCACGCGCGCCGCGAAGGCCCGTTGCGCGGATTGATCGGCGGACTCAAGCTGGTGCTGCGACGCACGGTGGCCAAGCACCTGGTAGAGCGCAACGTCGCCATCACGCATTGGATGGTGGAGGCCCAGCCCCTGCCGCGCCAGGTGCAGATCTACAACCCTTTTCCGATCGACCGCTTTCGCGACGCAGCGCCGGTGGATGCAGCACCGTTCGACTTTGTCTACCTTGGGCGCATGGTGTCCGAAAAGGGCGTGGACACCTTGATTCAGGCCTTCGCGCGGGTGGTTGCGCAGGCTCTCACGCGACCGCGCCTGCTGCTCATCGGCGACGGCGACCGCATGGCGCAGATGCAGGCGCTGGCACGCTCGTTGGGCGTCGAAGGCGATGTGCACTTCGCCGGGCGCCAGAGCGGTCAGGAACTGGTGCAATGGGTCGGACAGGGCGCCGTTGGCATCGTGCCATCGGCCTGGCAGGAGCCGATGGGCGGCGTAGCCGTGGAGCTGATGGCCGCTGGGCGAGGACTCATCGTCTCCGAACAAGGTGGCCTGGCAGAATGCGCGGGCGATGCCGGATTGCGTTTTGCCAACGGCGACGCACAGGCGCTGGCTGATTGCATGCTGCGCCTGCTGGCCGATCCACAGCTGCGGCACACGCTGGGTCAACGGGCCGGGCAGCGCGCGGCGCTGTTTGCACCGGAGCGCTTCGTCGATCAATACATCGAACTGCTGCGCAACGCCTCCCGTCGCGCGACCCGCGACCACTGAACCTAGCGCGGCCCAGGCGGGGAAACACCGCGGAACTGGCTTTGCCAGGCCGCTGGTGTTGCCCCCTCGAGGGGGTATTCGGCTACACGAAGTGAGCCGATACGGGGGTGGGCTCTATCTCAGCCCAAGAGCCGCGCCAGGGTCAGCAGCGCCAGCAGCACCAGCCACATCACGACCGAGCGCCACACCAGCCCGACCACGCTGCGCAGGTGCGCCGGCTCGGGTTCACGGCCCGGGGTACTGCCGCTGTCGAGCGGCAGGCCGCCGATCACCGAATCGCCGGCCTGCGCGCGTTGCAGGGGGTCGAGCACCGCCTCGCTGCGCAGCACGCCGCCGCCCAGGCGCACGTTCACCGCGCCGGAGGTGGCCGCCAGGATCACACCATCGTTGCCATCGGGAAAGCGGTCGGCGTCGTTGCGCCAGCAATCGATGGCCTCCTCGAAGCTGCCCACCACCGCAAAGCCCAGGGCGGTGATGCGTGCCGGCAGCCAGTCGATGAGGCCCCAGGCACGCTGAGAGGCATCCTGCGCATGGGTGCTGGCCGGCTGCAAGGTGCTGGTGCTCTTGTGCGCCCAGTAGCGTGCGACGAATTCGCTCATGCGGTAGAAAACCGCGCCGGCAGGACCCAGGCCGATTGCCGCCAGGATGGAGAACCAGGCCAGCACGCCGAACACATGCCGGTGGGCCGCAATGACCGAATGCTCGATCACATGCCGCACGATCTCGCTGCGCGGCAGGTTGGCGGCGTCGATGTGCTTCCAGTGCGCCAGCAGCGACCGCGCCAGCGGTTCGTCGCCCTCGTCCAGCGCGTCCCGGATGCCGGTGAAGTGGTGGCTGAACTGGCGAAAGCCCAGAGTGACGTAGAGCAGCGCGATGTTCCAGAGCACCGCGAAGGGCAGGCCCAGCGTGAGGACGAGCAGCCAGTGCACCGCCAGCGCGGCGAAGGTCGGCACCAGCACCGCCAGCGCCCAGGCGACCCAGCCATGTTGCGGCTTGCCGGCGTCGAAGTTGCGGCTGATCCAGCGCGTCCAGTCGAGCACGCCCGCGTACACCGGGTTGTGGTAGCCCAGCGGGCGCACCTGCTCGATCAGCAAGGCGCACAGGATGGCAAAGAAACTCATCCTGTGATGATAGCGACAGGCAATGACGCGGCGAGGCGCCGGATCAAGCGCTCAGGAATCGGTAGAAGTTGCGCAGCATGCCGGCCGTGGCGCCCCACACGAAGCGCTCATGGTGCCCGTCCTGATAGGGCATGGAGAACCACTGGCGCGTGTTCACGCCCTCGCCCGCCATGGCATGGCGCCGGTGGTGCGCGGGGTTCATCAGGAAGTCCAGCGGGACCTCGAAGGCATCGGCCACTTCGTAGGGATTCAGGGTCAGCTCGAAGCCAGGACGCACCAGCGCCACCACCGGCGTCACCACGAAGGAAGTGACGGTGGTGTAGGTGGGCAGGCTGCCCAGCACCTCGATGTAGTCGGCCGACAGGCCCACCTCTTCCCAGGCCTCGCGCAATGCGGCGGCGGCGATGTTCGGGTCGCCGGGGTCGACGCGCCCACCGGGAAAGGCGACCTGGCCCGAATGCGTGTTCATCCTCGACGAGCGCTCGGTCAGGAGCACCGTGGGCCGCTCGCGCTGCACGATCGGCACCAGCACCGCCGCCTGGGCCGGGACGCGACCGTCCAGCTTGGGCTCGCGCCGGACTTCGGGCACCCATTGCGGCGGGCTGGCAAAGCGTGCGCGCAGGCCATCCGCCGTCAGCCGCTCCGGCGCCACCGCCGGCAGGTCGGCGTCGATCGCGACCACGGGCACCTTTCGCGGATCGAAGGAGCGCAGTGAAACCGCGTTGATCGGTTCGACGGGATCGGACGTGGCGGAAGCGGGAGGGGTCGGGATGCTCAAGTAGTGATTCTTCTGGTTGGTGATTGATTAAGGCAGAAAAGCAAAAAGCCGCCATGTCGGCGGCTTTTTGACAGCAAGGCTGCAACGAAGGTTTTACTTCGCGGCGGCAACTGCCTTGCCCGGCAGCTTTTCCTTGATGCGAGCCGAACGGCCGCTGCGCTCGCGCAGGTAGTACAGCTTGGCACGGCGCACATCGCCGCGACGCTTGACTTCGATGCCGGCGATCAGCGGGCTGTAGGTCTGGAAGGTGCGCTCCACGCCTTCGCCGCTGGAGATCTTGCGCACCGTGAAGCCGCTGTTCAGGCCGCGGTTGCGCTTGGCGATCACCACGCCTTCGTAGGCCTGCACGCGCTTGCGGGTGCCTTCGACGACGTTGACGCTGACGATGACCGTGTCACCGGGGGCGAATTCAGGAATGGTCTTGCCCAGGCGGGCGATTTCTTCCTGTTCGAGGGTCTGGATGAGGTTCATTGCTTTCCTAATTTCGATCGTGGCCGCGCTACACAAAAGGCGTGAAGGACATATAAAGCCTGCTTCACGCGGCCGGCCAGAGGATCGGGGAACCAAGGATTATAGCTTTTTCTTGAGCGCCGCCTCATCCAGCTTGCTGAGCCGGCCGGCGGCGCGGGCGGCGTCCACCAGTTCAGGGCGCTTGGCAGCCGATATCGCCAGCCGCTGGTCGCGCCGCCAGCGCTCGATCTGCGCATGGTTGCCCGACATCAGCGGCGCCGGCACGCTCAGCCCGCGCCAGACCTCCGGACGGGTGTAGTGAGGGCAGTCCAGCAGGCCGTCCAGCGCCGGGTTGAAGCTGTCCTGCACATGGCTGGCCTCGTCGCCGAGCACGCCGGGCTGCAGGCGCGCCACCGCGTCGAGCAGCGCCATCGCGGCCAACTCTCCGCCCGACAGCACGAAGTCACCCAGGCTCAACTGGTGCGTGACGCGGGTGTCGATGAAGCGCTGGTCGATGCCCTCATAGCGCCCGCAGACCAGCACCGCGCCGGCGCTTGCCGACCATTGCTCCACCAACGCGTGGCAAAGGACCTCTCCGGCTGGCGAGAACAGCACCACCGGCGCCGCGGTGTCGCCGCGCGCCGCCAGCGCTGCGTCGAGGCAGGCCGACAGTGGCTCGGCCAGCATCACCATGCCCGGGCCGCCGCCGAAGGGGCGGTCGTCGACCCGGCGGTAGTTGCCTTCGGCAAAGTCGCGCGGGTTCCACAGAACCACCTCGACCTGCCTGGACTCGAAGGCGCGCCGCGTCACACCGCTTTCGAGAAAGGGCGCGAAGAGTTCGGGAAAGAGGGTGAGGACGTCGAAGCGCATGGCGCCGGGGCCAGGCTTCAGTAGTCGGCCTGCCAGTCGACCAGGATGGTGCGGCCGGCAAGGTCGACCTTGTCGACGAAGGCGCTGACGAAGGGAATCATCCGCTCGACCGGCTTGGCGCCCTCGCCTTCCGGTTGCTGCTCCAGCACCAAGGTGGTCTGCGGGCCGGAGGCCAGCAGTTCGCGCACCGTGCCGAGCGCCACGCCTTCGCGGTTGACCACCGCAAGGCCGATCAGGTCGACCCAGTAGTACTCGTCCTCGCCTGCCGTGGGAAAGCTCGAGCGCGGCACGAACACGCGAGCGCCGCGCAGCGCCTCGGCGGCGTTGCGGTCAGGCACCTCGGGGGAGGAGGCGACGATGCAGTCGGAATGTTCCTTGGCCTCGCTGATCGGCAGGCGGAACACGCTCGTTGCCGAGGCCGCACCAGGCGGCTTCAGGAACCAGCGTTTGGAAGAAAAAAGCGCCTCGGGTTGGGCGCTGTGGGGCAGGACCTTGAACCAGCCCTTGATGCCCCAGGCATCGGCGATGCGCCCTACTTCGATCGCATCCGCCGGCAATTCGGCGGCTTCGAGCGCGGGCAGCATGGCCGTGCGGATGCCTTAGGCGGCAGCCTTGGGGGCGGCAGCGGCGGCTTGCTTGATCAGGCGGGTGACCGTCGGGGAAGCTTGCGCGCCGACGCCCTTCCAGTACGTCAGGCGGTCCTGAGCGATACGGATGCTTTCCTCGTTTTCCTTGGCGGCCGGGTTGTAGAAGCCCAGGCGCTCGATGAAGCGGCCATCGCGACGAACGCGCTTGTCGGCCACGACGATGTTGAAGAACGGACGGCCCTTGGAGCCGCCGCGGGAGAGTCGAATTACGACCATGATTTATCCTTCGGGTGGTGCCGATGGATACATGCGATCCATTCAGCAATTTCCTTCAGCGTCGAGACACGCGACATGGCCACCCGGCCAGCGACACGCTGAAAAGCCCACGATTATAGCCCGCCGGCTCTTTTTCATGCCCAACACCACTATTCGCGCCAGCCGCGACGACGACGTCGCCGCCATTTCGACCATCTACGCCCACCATGTACTGCACGGCACTGGCACCTTCGAGACCGAGCCGCCCACGGCCGCCGACATGGCCTCGCGCCGCGCCGACGTGCTGGCCAAGAACCTGCCCTACCTGGTGGCCGAGCAGGACGGCAAGTTGCTCGGCTTCGCCTACTGCAACTGGTTCAAGCCACGGCCGGCCTACCGCTATTCGGCCGAGGACTCGATCTACATCGACGACGCCGCGCGCGGCCAGGGCCTGGGCGTCCAGTTGCTGGCAGCCCTGGAGCAGGCGGCCGAGGCGGCCGGCGTGCGCAAGCTGATCGCGGTGATCGGCGACTCGGCCAATGCCGGCTCGGTCGGCGTGCACCGCAAGCAGGGCTTCACCCATGTGGGCGTCATCAAGGACTGCGGCTGGAAATTCGGCGAGTGGCGCGACATCGTCCTGATGGAGAAGGTCATCGGTGCCGGCAGCAGCACGCGCCCGGAATGAAGAACAAGACACTGGCGGCCTGGCTGGCCTTCCTGGGCGGCCCGCTGGGCCTGCACCGCTTCTACCTGCACGGCCTCGGTGACACGCTGGGCTGGCTGCTGCCCATTCCGACTGCCCTTGGCCTCTATGGCATCGAGCGCGCGCGCCGCCTTGGGCTGGACGATGGCACAAGCTGGCTGCTCATACCGCTGCTCGGATTCACCATTGCCGCCTGCGCCCTGACGGCCATCGTCTACGGCCTGACGACGCCGGAGAAGTGGAACGCCCGCCACAACCCGCAGGCCCCGGCCGACGCGCCCGCCGGCCGCACCGGCTGGCTGACCATCGGCGCCGTGGTGGTGGCACTGATGATCGGCGCCACCGTCCTGATGGCCAGCATCGCCTTCAGCTTCCAGCGCTACTTCGAGTACCAGGTGGAGGAAGGGCGAAAGATCTCGCAGTGAGAACTGCGGATCAGAAGAGCTGCAGGCTCACCCAGTAGGCAATCGCCGCCACGAAGGCCGAGGCCGGAATGGTGAAGATCCAGGCCCAGACGATATTGCCTGCCACGCCCCAGCGCACCGCGCTCATGCGCTGCGAGGCGCCGACGCCGACGATGGCGCCGGTGATGGTGTGGGTGGTCGACACCGGGATGCCCAGCGCGGTGGCCAGGAACAGCGTCAGCGCTCCGCCGGTCTCGGCGCAGAAGCCGCCGACCGGCTTGAGCTTGGTGATCTTCTGGCCCATGGTCTTGACGATGCGCCACCCCCCGAACATGGTGCCCAGCGCGATCGCCGTATAGCAACTCACGATGGTCCAGGTAGGCGGTGCCGCATCGGCGGCCGAGGCGTAGCCGGTGGCGATCAAGAGCATCCAGATGATGCCGATGGTCTTTTGCGCGTCGTTGCCGCCGTGGCCCAGGCTGTAGGCGCCGGCCGAAACCAGCTGCAGGCGGCGGAACCAGCGATCCACGCGCGAGGGTGTGGACCGGCGGAAGGCCCACGCGACGAAAACCATCATCAGCGCGCCGAGCAGAAAGCCCAGCAACGGCGAGACGAAGATGAAGGCCACGGTCTTCAGGATGCCGCCGGCCAGCAAGGCACTGGAGCCTGACTTGGCCATCACCGCGCCGACAATGCCGCCGATCAGCGCATGCGACGAGCTGCTGGGAATGCCGTAGTACCAGGTCACCAGGTTCCAGGTGATGGCGCCGACCAGCGCCCCGAACACCACATGCACGTCGACCACCCCCGGCTCGACGATGCCCTTGCCCACGGTTGCCGCCACGCTGAGGTGGAAAACGAAGATCGCGATCAGGTTGAAGAAGGCGGCGAACAGCACGGCATGGCCCGGCTTGAGCACGCCGGTCGACACCACGGTGGCGATGGAGTTCGCCGCATCGTGGAAGCCGTTCATGAAATCGAAGGCGATCGCGAGCCCCACGAGCACGATCACCACCCACAGGCTGGCCTGCATGGTTGTCATGGCTGGCCGCTCAGGAGTTCTCGAGGACGATGCCCTCGATCACGTTGGCGACGTCTTCGCACTTGTCCGTGATGGTCTCGAGCAGTTCGTAGATGGCCTTGAGCTTGATCACTTCGCGCACATCCGGCTCTTCGCGAAAGAGCTTGCTCATCGCGCTGCGCATGACGCGGTCGGCGTCGGATTCGAGGCGGTCGATTTCCTCGCAGGCCTTGAGCGTCGCCTCGGCAATGGCAGGATCGGTGATCTTGCCCAGGTACTTGACGGCGTCCTTCACCCGTTCGCAGGACTTCACGCTGAGCGTGGTCAGGCGCGAGATCTCTTCCGTCATGTGGCGCACGTCGTACAGCGCCATGGTCTCGGCCGAATCCTGGATCAGGTCGGCGATGTCGTCCATGGTGTTGATCAGCTTGTGGATCTGCTCGCGGTCGATCGGCGTGATGAAGGTCTTGTGCAGCAGGCGGTTGACGTCGTGCGTGACCCGGTCGGCGGCCCGCTCGGCGTTGTCGACGTCGCGGTTGTACTGCTCGCGCAGATGCAGGTCGTTGTAGTTCGCCACCAATTGCTCGAAGGCGCGGCCCGCCTCGACAATGCGCTCGGCGTGCTGGTTGAACATCTCGAAAAAATTGCCTTCACGGGGCAGCAGCTTGCCGAACATGGGCGGGGTCCCTTACACGGTTGTTATTGCGGCGTGATGACGCCAGGCAGAACCCACGAGTGTAAATGGGTCGTAAAAAAACGTTCCTGGCGGCGCTCGCCGCCCCAGGTCAGGGAAGTCGTTCGATTGCTTGGCTGGCGACCGCCGCCAGTTGGGCGGCCGTGACCCGCTGCGGCGCGATTTCCGCCAGCGGCACAAGCACGAATGCGCGTTGCAGCATGCGCGGATGCGGCAGAGTCAGTGTCGGACTCTCCATGACCTGCTCGCCATGGCTGAGCAGGTCCAGGTCCAGGGTGCGCGGGGCATTGCGATAGGGCCGCTCGCGCCCGGCCTGCGCCTCGATCGCCTGCAGCTCGGCCAGCAACGCCAGGGGCTCGAGGCTCGTATCGAGTTGCACGACCGCATTGATGAAGTCAGGTCCGGTCGCCTCGAACGGGGCCGTGCGATAGAGGGAAGAACGCGCGGTGACGCGGCTTTGCGGCAGCCGGTCCAGCGCTTCGATGGCCTGCTCGACCGAGCTGCGCGCCTCGCCCAGGTTGGCGCCGATCGCGACGTAGGCCCTCACGGTCATTCCGCGCTCGCTGCGCCGCCGCCCTCGCTGCCACCGCCACCACCGCTGCGCGGCTTGCGGCGGCGCCGGCGCTTGCGCGGCGCGCCGGCGCCGCCCTCGCCGCCCTCCTCGGCACCGGTCTCGGCCGCCACCGGCTCGGCAGCAGAGGCGCCAGCCGGTTCGCGCTTGGGCGCGCGCACATGCACGCGGCGGCCCTTCTGCTGTTCTTCGCGCACCTGGTCCAACAGGTCCTGGCGGCGCACATCGTCGGCAGTGCTGAATTCCTGCCACCACTCGGCAATCGCCTCGCCAACCTCGCCCACGTCGGCGCGCAGGCGCATGAAGTCGAAGGCGGCGCGGAAACGCGCCTGCTCCACCAGGCTGTAGGGCGTGGAGCCGCTGCGCTTGTCGAAGCGCGGCTGCATCATCCAGATCTCGCGCATGTCGGCCGCCAGCTTGCCGCGGCCCGAGACGTCGCCGATGCGGGCGTTGAACACATCGTCAATGGCATCCTGCAGCGCCGGGAAAGGCGGCTGGCCGCGCTGGCCGTGGCGGCCCTCCATGCGTTGCGCCCAGCCGTCGCGCACGTCCTTCCAGAGCACGCAGGCCAGGAGGAAGCTGGGCGCCACCGGCTTGCCTTCGCCGACGCGCCGGTCGGTGTCCTGAAGCGCCGCCTTGACGAAGGGCAGGTCGGCCCGCTCGACCACCACGTCCAGCAGCGGGTAGATGCCTTTTTCCAGGCCCAGCAGGCGCAGCTGCGCCACCGTGGCCACTGAATGCCCGGTCTGCAGCAGCTTGAGCATCTCGTCGAAGAGGCGGCTTTGCGGCACGTCGGCCAGCAGCGTGCTCATCTCGATCAGCGGCGCAGCGGTCTTGGGCTCCAGCTTGAAGCCCAGCGCCGCGAGCTTGGCCGAGAAGCGGATGGCGCGGATGATGCGCACCGGATCTTCGCGGTAGCGCGTGGCCGGATCGCCGATCATGCGCAGCACCAGCTTCTTGGCGTCCTTCAGGCCGTTGTGATAGTCGACCACGATCTGGTGCGCCGGGTCGTAGTACATGGCGTTCACGGTGAAGTCGCGGCGCGCCGCGTCCTCGTCCTGCGGGCCCCAGACGTTGTCGCGCAGCACCCGGCCGCTGGCATCCACCGCGTGCTTCATGGCGGCCAGTTCGCCCTTGCTGGTGCGCTCGTTGCCCGAGACCTGCTCGGCGGCGGCGTTGTCCATGTAGGCGCGGAAGGTGGAGACCTCGATCACCTCGTGCTCGCGCCCACGGCCGTACACGACGTGCACGATGCGAAAGCGCCGGCCGATGATGAAGGCACGGCGAAACAGCGCCTTGACCTGCTCCGGCGTGGCGTTGGTCGCGACGTCGAAGTCCTTGGGGCGCAGGCCCAGCAGCAGGTCGCGCACCGCGCCGCCCACCACATAGGCCTCGTAGCCAGCCTCCTGCAAGGTGGTCACGACATTGCGCGCCCGCTCGTCCACCAGCGCCGGATCGATGCCGTGCACCTCCGCTCCGTGCTCCTGGCGCTTGCCGAAGCGCGCCCTGGCGCCGCTGCCGCCGGATTTGCCCAGCAGCTTGTCGATGAATTTCTTGATCATTTGTTTTCTTCTCGGAATGGCGTTGGCCGCTTCATTCGTTTTCCAGCATCGCCCGGATAAGCGGGATGGTGATGGCACGCTGGGTCTGCAGGGCGAAGCCGTCGAGCTGCACCAGCAGCTCCATCAGGCTGCCCAGATCGCGGCTGAAACGGTGCAGCATGTAGTTGAGCACCTCGTCGGTCAGCATCACGCCGCGCGCATCCGCCGCCTGGCGCAGCACCGCGCGGCGCTCCGCCTCGGTCAGCACCTGCACGTGGAACACATGGCCCCAGCCCAGGCGGGTGCGCAGGTCTTCGCGCAGTGGCAAGTCGGCCGGCGGCAGGCGCCCGGCAGCCACCACGCCGCGCTGCAGGCTCTGGGCGTTGACAAACCAGTTGAAGGCCGCGTGCTGCTGCACCGCACTGTAGCGGTCCACATCATCCATCACCACCGCGGCCCACTCCTCGTCGAACTCGGGCGGCTCGTGCAGGCCGGCATGCAGCCAGCCGACACGCGCCCCCTGCTCGGTCAGCGCGGCGCCCACCCCTTCCAGCAGGTGGGTCTTGCCGCTGCCGCTCTCGCCCCACAGGTAGGTGGGCACGGGCGAATGCAACGTTGTGGCGTGGCCGCCGCCACCGAGCCAGAGCTGGAGGTGGCGCAAGGCCGCTTCGTTGGGTCCCGCGAAGTAGCCTTCGAGCGTCGGACCCGTGGTCAAGCCGATGTCGAGCGCGAGCTGCTTCATGCGAAAGGGGTTCCTGGTCGGGCCCGGGTTCACCCGTGGCCCTTAAAATCGTGCGGAATTCTATCGGTCCGGCCTCCCATGCCGCCGCGCCATGCTGCGCGGCACCCGATTCCCTCCTTCAATTTCCCCTCTTCGCAAGCCATGACTTCCGCCTCCTCCACCCCGCTCAGCTACAAGGATGCCGGTGTCGACATCGACGCGGGAGACGCGCTGGTCGACCGCATCAAGCCCCTGGCCAAGAAGACCATGCGCGAGGGCGTGCTGGCCGGCATCGGCGGCTTCGGCGCCCTGTTCGAGGTGCCCAAGCGCTACAAGGAGCCGGTGCTGGTCTCCGGCACCGACGGCGTGGGTACCAAGCTCAAGCTGGCCTTCGAGTGGAACATGCACGACACCGTGGGCATCGACCTGGTGGCCATGAGCGTGAACGACGTGCTGGTGCAAGGCGCCGAGCCGCTTTTCTTCCTCGACTACTTCGCCTGCGGAAAGCTGGATGTGGACACCGCCGCCGCGGTGGTGGGCGGCATCGCGCGCGGCTGCGAACTCTCCGGCTGCGCCCTGATCGGCGGCGAGACGGCCGAGATGCCCGGCATGTACCCGGCCGGCGAGTACGACCTGGCGGGCTTCGCGGTCGGCGCCGTTGAAAAGTCGAAGATCCTCACCGGCGCAGACGTGAAGCCGGGCGACGTGGTGCTTGGCCTGGCCTCCAGCGGCGTGCATTCCAACGGCTTTTCCCTGGTGCGCAAGGTGATCGAACGCGCCGGCAGCGAACTGCCTGGCACGCTCGACGGCAAGCCCTTCCGCGAAGCCGTGATGGCGCCCACGCGCCTGTACGTGAAGCCGGTGCTCGAGGCGCTGGCCCAGCACCCGATCAAGGCGCTGGCCCACATCACCGGCGGCGGCCTGCTGGAGAACATCCCGCGCGTGCTGCCCGAAGGCACGGCCGCGCACCTGAAGAAGGGCAGCTGGCCGCAAACCGAACTCTTTGCCTGGCTGCAGAAGGTCGCGGGCATCGACGATATCGAGATGAACCGCACCTTCAACAACGGCATCGGGATGGTGGTGGTGATCGAAGGCAGCAAGGCCAAGGCCTGCGCCGAGACCTTGCGCGCCGCCGGTGAGACGGTCCATGAAATCGGGGTCATCGCCGAACGCGGCCAAGGCGCTTCCGTCGTGGTCGCCTGAGCGGGCGCCGGCGCCGCCCCCGATGGAGAACCCGCCCCTGCTGCCCGCGCAGCACACCCTGTCGCGCGCGGTACTGATCACCAGCTATGTGCTGATGGCCGGCGGGCTGCTGGTGTGCCTGACGGCGCACCTGCTCACCGGACTGCTGGCCGTGTGCATCGGCTTTCTTTCGGCGCGCTGGATCTCGCGCCGGATCCTGCAGGGCCTCGTGCGCCTGGGCGCGCCACCGACCGCGCCCGGGCACTGGGGCACCCTGGCCGACACTCTGGCGGTGACCCTGGTGCTGTTGTCGCCCATCGCCATCCTGACCGGGACCCTTTCGCAATCTCGCGAAGTGATGCTGGACGCCCCGGCCCAGTACCGGGAACTGCTGGACTACGTGGCGCGCACCGTGCTCGAGTTGCGCTCCAAGCTTTCCCCCGACATGGCGGTATACCTGCCCGATGGCGCGGGCGACCTGCAGCGGCTGGTGGCCAAGTACCTGAGCGCTCAGGCGGGCTCGCTCGCGCTCGCCGGCCGCGCCTGGCTCAATGCCCTGCTGTTCGCCTATGTGGGGCTGATCGTCGGGGCGCTGGCTGCCATCACTCACCGTCCTGGCCCTTTCGGGCCGCTGACCCGCGCGATGCGCGAACGCATCATGCTGTTCGGCGAAGCCTTCCGCCAGATCGTGGCGGCTCAGTTCTGGATCGCCGCCTTCAACACGGCGCTGACGGCGGTCTTCCTGCTCTTCGTGCTCCCGCTGTGGGAGCTGCGGCTGCCCTACACGCCGGCGCTGATCACCCTGACATTCCTGGCCGGCCTGGTCCCCATCGTCGGAAACCTGGTGTGCAACGGCGTCATCACTGTGGTCGGGCTCTCGGTGTCGCCTCTCACCGGGCTGGCCTGCCTGGCCTTCCTGATTCTCATCCACAAGGCCGAGTACCTGATCAACGCCAAGGTGGTGGGCCGCCGCACGCAGATGGCGGTGTGGGAACTGCTGGCCGTGATGTTCGCGGCCGAGGCGGTGTTCGGCCCCGCCGGACTGGTGGCGGCGCCGCTGTTCTATGCCTACCTGAAGAAGGAACTGCAGGCCGCACAGCTGGTCTAGTGCATGTCCTGAATTGATCGGTTTTGGTCCGGCGGCGCGCGGCACCATGGCGTGCATCCCAAGGAGAATTGACGTACCGTACAACTTTTCCAGAAAGATGCACCAGCCATGAAGACCTGTCTCATTGTGATCGACGCCCAGGAGTCCTTCCGCCAGCGCCCCTTCTTCACCGAGCGCGACCTGCCGGCCTACCTGGCGGCCCAGAACGCCCTGATCGAAGGCGCCCAGGCGGCCGGCGCGCCGATCGTGCGGGTATTTCATGTCGACGGCCCCACGGTGGCCGGCAATCCCTTCGCGCTGGAATCCGGCCATGTGCGCCCGCTCGAGGGCCTGGCGCCCTTCGAACCCGCCCTCACGGTCCACAAGCGCCGCCACAGCGCGCTGGTCGGCACCGGTCTGGATGTGTGGCTGACGCAGCACGGCGTCGGCCGGCTGATCATCAGCGGCGTGCGCACCGAGCAATGCTGCGAGACCACGGCGCGCCACGCGTCCGACCTGGGCTGGGCGATCGACTACGTCACCGACGCCACCCTCACCTTCGACATGAAGCAGCCCGATGGCAGCCCCTTGTCGGCGCAAGAGATCAAGGCGCGCACCGCCACCGTGCTGGCTGGCCGCTTTGCCACCATTTCCACGGTTGAAGAGGCGCTGAGCGGGGTGGCGGCGCCGGTCGCGGCGTGAACGCTTCCCTGCGCGTCCTGATCCTCGCCTTCGACGGCGTCGAGGCGCTGGACTTTGCCGGGCCCTTCGAGGTCTTCACCACCGCCAGCCGGGTGCATGCACGGCTGCATCCGGATGCGGCGCCGCTGTTCGAGGTGAAGTCGGTGGCCGCTGGCGAGCCGGTGCTGGCCCGCGCCGGCCTCAAGCTGCTGGCCGACCACCGATTCGGCGATGCGCCGCAATCGGATGTGCTGATCGTGCCTGGCGGCGTGGTCGATGCGGCATGGGCCGATGTCGCCACTCGGGAGTGGATTGCCGCGCAGTCCACTGGCGCGCGCATCAGCGCCTCGGTCTGCACCGGTGCCTTCCTGCTGGCGGCTGCAGGCGTGCTGCGGGGCAGCGAACGCGTCACAACCCACTGGGAAGACATTGCCGAGCTGCGCGAGCGCTTTCCTGACCTCGACGTGGTCGATGACGCACGCTGGGTCGACAACGGCCGCGTCGTGACCTCGGCCGGCATCAGCGCCGGCATCGACATGAGCCTGCACCTGGTCGAGCGCCTGGCCGGGCGCGAGCTGGCGCAGCGCACCGCGCGCCAGATGGACTTCGCATGGACGACGCATCATCTCGCCCCATCCGCGTAGTCTTCGCGCTGCTGGACCACAGCCTGGTGCTCGACTGGGCCGGCCCGGCCGAGGCGCTGCGCATCGCCAACCAGTTCCTGCGCGCACGCGGCGCGCCAGAGCGCTTTCTCATCGAATTCGCCAGCCCCTCGCCTGATTGCGTCACCTCGGTGGGCGTGGCCCTCAGTGGACTGGCACCGCTGCCAACGCGATGGGAGGAGCCGTCATGGGTGGTGCTGGTGGGGCTGCCCGGCCGCACCATCTCGGTGGAGA
Organism: Variovorax sp.; assembly: GCA_035476655.1. Taxonomy (GTDB): domain Bacteria; phylum Pseudomonadota; class Gammaproteobacteria; order Burkholderiales; family Burkholderiaceae_C; genus Variovorax. The sequence goes on along the minus strand of DATILH010000174.1, from coordinate 5,011 downwards.
GCGACGCTGCGCAGCAGTTGATCCACTGGCTGCGCGGCCTGCGCTTCGAAGCCGGCCGGCTCGAACTGCTGACCATCTGCGCCGGCGCCCTGCTCGCAGCGCACGCCGGCGTGCTGCACGGCCGGCGGGCCACCACGCACCACCATCATCTGCAGGAACTGCGTGAAGTGGATGCGCGCTGCGAAGTGGTCGCCAACCGCGTCTTCGTGCTGGATGCGCCCGTCTACAGCAGTGCCGGCGTTACCACCGGCATCGACCTGGTGCTGCACCGCATCGGCGAAGTCTGCGGCGCGGCGCTGGCCGCGCAGGTGGCGCAGACCATGGTGGTGGCGCAGCGGCGCGGTCCGCATGACCCGGAGCTCTCGCCCTTCCTGGCCTATCGCCACCATCTGCATCCGGCCCTGCATCGGGTGCAGGATGCGGTCAGCGAAAAGCCCCACGACGAATGGAACGTGCCGCGCATGGCCGACGTGGCCCACACCTCGCCGCGGCACCTGACGCGCCTTTTTGTCGAGCATGCCGGCGTGGCGCCGTTGACCTACCTGCGCCGCCTGCGCCTGGCCAGCGCGCAACTGGCGTTGCAGGCCGGCGCGAGCGTTACACGTGCGGCCGAGATGTCAGGCTTTGGCTCCGACACGCAGTTGCGGCGCGCCTGGCGCCAGTTCGGGCTGGAAGGCTCGCCTTCGGCGGCCACCCGCGCGAGCTAGAGATACCCGCAAAAGCGCAGGATGTGGCCGTCAGGCTCGCGAATGGCGAATTCGCGCAGGCCCCAGGGCTGCGACGCCACCGGCTCGATGATGTTCACGCCGCGCTTGGCATACGCGGCATGCAACCCGTCCACGTCATGGCCGACGTGAATCACGATCTCGCCCTTCCAGCCATGGCCCTGGTCACCGCGGCATTGCCACAGCCGGATGTAGACCGGATCGCCATGGGTGCGCTCGGCACCCTTTTTCACCCGCGCGTAGCTGGGGGGCTCGCCAGCGATGAAGTCGATCTCGAAGCCCAGCACATCACGGAAATAGCGCGCCGCGCGCGCCGCGTCGGCCACCGGCAGCACCGGCTGGGCGCCGTGAAACTGATGTCGCGTCCCCAGGTCAGGGGCGGCCGGTGTGGCAGCGGCGGAAGAGTCCATGGCGCTAGCCGGCGTCGCGGCGCAGGGCGGCGCAGCGCTCGGCGATGGCATCGATGTCCAGCGCGTCCTCGGCGTGCGCAAGATAGGTCTCGAGGTCGCGCACCGCCGGCGCCGCATTGCCCTGGCCGGCATGTGCCAAGCCGCGGTCGCGGTACTCGCCCCAGGCCTCGGGCAGCAGCACGACCAGGCGATCCTGCACCGCGATGGCGCGCTGCCAGTCTTCCTGCGTGTGGTGGATTTCCTTCAGGTTGCGCAGCATGCGCGCAATGATTTCGCGCGGCGTGGCCGGCTGCAGGTACAGCCCCAGCGGCACATCGAATTCGCCGACCAGGCCGCTGCTGCGCTTGTAGGGTTCGAGCCGCTCGCTCAGTTCCTCGCGCGAGAGCGAACGGCCGGTGAAGGGATCGATCACCACCTGCCCCTTGGGCATGGTGACCTTGAGCATGAAGTGCCCCGGAAAGCCCACGCCGCGCGCATGCAGGTGCAGGCCCTGCGCCAGCTCCAGCCACAGCACTGCCAGCGAAATGGGGATGCCGCGGCGCGTGCGCAACACCGCGTTCAGGTAGCTGTTGTCGGGGTCGTAGTAGTCGTTGACGTTGCCGCCGAAGCTCAGGTCGTGAAAGAAGAACTGGTTGAGGGCGCGCAGGCGCTGCAGCGGCGCGGCATCGGCCGGCAGGCGGCGGCGCAGGCGGGCCAGCAGTTGGTCGACATCGCCCAGCACCTGCTGGACGTCAAGTTCGGGGTATTCGTCCTGCGCCAGGCTGGCCGCCGCCTCGAGCAAGGGAAACTGATCGTCGCTCTGCACGAGCGTGCCGAAATATTCGAGGGCGGTAGGCGCCGAGATGCTCAGGGACATGTGCCTTTGTAGTGGACGCCCAAGGGGGCGTCAAGGCTAGTGTCGCAAGAGCTTGCGCAACTTCATTCCGCTGGCGGCCAGCAGGCCGAAATAGGTCAGGGCCGCCCCTGCTAGCAGCGCGGCCAGCAGGCCGATGCGGCGCAGGGGATCGGCGCGCAGCCCGACCCAGTCGAAGTACCGAGCCCCCCAGTACAGCAGGCCGCCCAGGGCTGCCGTGGCGACCAGCACGCGAAGGATGAACAGGGGCCAGCCGCTGGCCGGCTTGTAGCTGCCGGCGCGCAACAACCCGACCAGCAGCCACAGCGCATTCACCAGCGCACCAATGCCGATCGACAGGGTCAGCGCCGCGTGCCGCAGATGCGGCACCAGGAAGAAGTTCAGCACCTGCGTGAAGATGAGGACGCCGACGGCGATGCGCATTGGCGTGCGCATGTCGTGCCTGGCGTAGTAGCCCGGCGCCAGCACCTTGATCGCCACGATGCCCAACAGGCCCACGCCGTAGCCCAGCAGGGCCGCGCTGGTGCGCGCCACGTCGGTGCCGCTGTACAGGCCGTAGTGGAACAGCACCGCCACCAGCGGCCCGGAAAACACCAGCAGCGCCACCGCGCAGGGCAACGCCAGCAGGACCACCAGGCGCAGGCCCCAGTCCAGCAAGGAGGTGTAGCGCGCGTCGTCGCCGGCCGCGCGTGCGCCGGCCAGTTGCGGCATCAGCACCACGCCCAAGGCCACGCCGAGCAAGGCCGTGGGAAATTCCATCAACCGATCCGCGTTGGTGACCCAGGTCACGCTGCCGGGCGCCAGGTGAGAGGCGATCTGCGTGTTGATCAGCAAGGAGATCTGCGCCACGCTCACGCCCAAGAGCGCCGGAAGCATCAGGCGCATGACCTTGCGCGTGGTCGGGTCCTGCCAGGCCGCGCGCAACCGGCCCCAGCTGGCGCCGACGCTCGGCAGCAGGCCCAGCCGGCGCAGCGAGGGCAGTTGCAGCGCCAGTTGCAGCACGCCGCCCGCCATCACTCCCACGCACTGGGCGTAGATCGGCTCGATGCCATGACGCCGGAACCAGGGTGCGCCCAGCACGATCGAGGTGATGAGGCAGAGGTTCAGCAGCACCGGCGATGCAGCCGGCACGGCAAAGCGCTTCCAGGTGTTGAGGATGCCGCCCGCCAGCGCCACCAGCGACATGAAGCCGATGTAGGGGAACATCCAGCGGGTCATCAGCACCGCGGCATCGAAGCCGTTGGCCGTCTGCTTCAGGCCGCTGGCCATGGCCCACACCAGCAGCGGCGCCGCCAGCACCCCGGCGATGGATAGCAAAACCACGGCCCAGGTCAGCAAGGTGGCGACATGGTCGATCAGCTGCTTGGCGCCGGCCTCGCCCTGTTCCGCCTTGCGCGCCGCCAGCACGGGCACGAAGGCCTGGCTGAAGGCGCCTTCGCCAAATACCCGACGAAACAAGTTGGGAATACGGAAGGCGACGTTGAAGGCGTCGGTCAGCGCGCTGACACCGAACACCGAGGCCATCAGAACGTCCCGCACGAGGCCGGTGATGCGGGAGGCCAGGGTCAGGAGGGAGACGGTGGAGGCGGATTTGAAAAGGGACACCGGGCGAGTGTATGTGCTTGCAACCACGCTCAGCTCGAGCGGCCTGCTTCGCCTATAATGGAGGGCTTTGCTGCAACATCCCCAGACACCAAAGGAACAAACACATGGCATCGTCCAAGCCCAAGAAGAAGAACCCGCGCCTCGCGTCGGGCCGCAAGCGCGTCCGTCAGGACGTCAAGATCAACGCCGCGAACACCTCGCTGCGCTCCAAGTACCGTACCGCCGTGAAGAATGTCGAGAAGGCGGTTGCCGCCGGCGACAAGACCAAGGCCACCGAACTCTTCGCCAAGGCGCAGAGCATCGTGGACATCGTTGCCGACAAGGGCATCTTCCACAAGAACAAGGCATCTCGCGACAAGAGCCGCCTGTCGGCCAAGGTCAAGGCCCTGGCCACCGCCGCCGCCTGAGGCCAATCAGGTAAACAGCCCGGACTGCTCGTCAGTCCGCCGTTTGATCGGGGTGCGCTGCAGCAAAGATGAGAAACCGCCTTCGGGCGGTTTTTTCATGGCGCTTCGAACTGCCCACGTTGCACCGGGCGCGGCGGCGCTGCCGGCGTGTCGCATACGTGAGCAGGAACCACTGAATGCCCAGTGGAATGAGCAGCACGGCGAAGGCCAGCAAGGCATGCAGGAGTTCAGTGGCCATAGCGAAGTCCGCAGCGTTGGAGGTGGTTGCGCCAGCTGACAAGCCGGCCCAGTTCACCCGAGGGAACAGCCTCCAGCAAGGCATGCACGACCTGCGCGTAGCTTGAAAGCGCCATCCGGACCATGAGCCTCACCCGCGGGGCGTCGTTCTCCGTCGAGGAACGCTCGTTCAGCAGCACTTCGCAACGCACCACGCCTGCCCCAGGGCAGCGCGCGACGGCGCGGCGCACGCGGCACGCGTCCGCGCAACTCACCACCACGTCCAGCACATGGATCTGCGTTGCAACAACAGGAGATCGGACGCTGAACGCGTGATCGTCCCGGTAAGCGGCGTAGGCCATTGACACACCTTTGTCGAGTCAGGGGTGCCAGTCTGGAAGCCGCCGCGTAAAAACGGTGCAAAGACTCGATGGCCGGGTGCAAACGCGAAGCAGCAGTGCATGCGTCCATGTCGAATCTTTATTCGCGCACTTCATGTCTTTACGAGCTTTTTATGGCCGCACCCATAGGCTTGCGGCTCCTATGAAAACGACTCTTCTGCACATGAACCACGCTCTTGCCAAAGCCTTCGCCCTGACTTCCCTGGCCGCCCTGCCGATGCTGGCGAGCGCACAGCTTGCGGGCAACGTCGCGCTGACCACCAACTACAAGTTCCGCGGCCAGGACCAGGACGTGCTGGGCAGCAACGGCAACTTCAAGACCTCGGCCGTCAAGCCCGCCATCCAGGGCGGCTTCGACTACGCCCACGAAAGCGGCTTCTACATCGGCAACTGG